>NZ_JABBYO010000003.1:0-300000 GCF_012958305.1 Tautonia rosea
TTATAATCCCTATATGAGAACAAGCACATTGCATAATCATGTGAAAACATAAAGATAAAAACGACAATGATAGCTAGTATGTTGGTGTGGGAGAATCTCAATTTGAAAAGGCTCATCAGGGAAGATGCCTCCGGCGATGGAATATGTGTGAGGTGTGGTTTCCGCTCCGTTTCTCGGTATCGGTTGGGGTGTTCTGTGGGTCCCTGTTGCTCAATGAGTGAATGTTCCATAAGATGGGCTTGATGGTATTGAATGCCTGTTCAATGCGTTCACAAGGGCTGGCTACCGGTCGTTGCTGTAAGCTTAGTGGAATCTGGGGTCTTCTCATGGAAGATAGCCTTTTGTAGGTGTTTCGGAGTCTATTCGATGATCTCTCACACGCCTTGTCCTCGTTGTGGGTCAGTCTTCCCAGCCAAAGCACTTGGGGGCCTTTGTCCATCCTGTATCGTTCGACGAGTGCTCTTCAACCAATCCGAGCATCCTCAGGTGGGAGTTGAAAGGGATAGGGAGAACGGTGTGGATCAAACCTGCGACTGGACCTCGCAGCAATCCACGATTGATTTAAGAGGCCTGGTGTCGGGAGTGAAGGCTCTCGGAACTCCAGAAGGGCGTTTCGGCGATTACGAGATCCTTGATCTGCTCGGCCGAGGAGGAATGGGAGTCGTGCATGAAGCTCGTCAGCTCAGTCTTGGTCGTTTGGTCGCGTTGAAGTTGATTCGATCTGGGGCTCCGACCTCGGAGTCTGAATTGATGCGATTTCGGACTGAAGCAGAGGTCATTGCCGGGCTTGATCATCCGAACATCGTCTCGATCTATGAAGTCGGAGAGCATGACGGGAAGCCTTACTTTAGTATGAGGCTGTTTCGAGGCGGGGATCTGGCCAATCGTCTGTCGCAATTCCAGGACAATCCTCATTGCGCTGCAGAATTGCTGATCACGGTCTCCAGAGCTGTGCACTATGCCCACCGACGAGGTGTCTTGCACCGAGATCTCAAGCCGTCCAATATCTTGCTTGATGCCAACGGGCAGCCGCACATCACCGACTTCGGCCTGGCGAAACGGATTGATGACGCCTCAGATTTGACTCAGTCGGGCGATCTCTGTGGTTCACCACCTTTCATGGCTTCTGAGCAGGCCTCGGGCCAGCGTGATGCTGTGACTACGGTGACTGATGTCTACGGACTTGGAGCGATCCTTTATGCATTACTTACTGGACGACCACCTTTTTGTGGGCAAACGGTGTTTGAAACATTGGCGATGGTTCGGGAGCAATCCCCGGATCCACCAAGTCGAGTGAACGGGAGAGTTGATCGTGATCTGGAGACAATTTGCCTGAAATGCCTCGAGAAAGAGCCGACGAATCGTTACGGATCGGCCGAGGAACTCGCGTTAGATCTTGAGCGGTGGCAAGCTGGGATACCCATCCACGCGCGTCCGGTCGGACTCTGGGTTAAGGCATGGCGATGGGCTCGTCGTCGTCCGTCAGCGGCAGCCCTCAGTTTGATTCTCGTATTCGTGTCTCTCGGTGCTGTGGGCGGGGTTGGGGTGACAGTGCATGCCCTACTTGTCGACCGAGTGGAAGAGGCTAGGCGACGGTCAGACTTGCGTTCACTCCTTGTTGAGATTGATCGTGGTTGGAACACTTTACGCCAGAGCAGTCAGGACGTTCCTCCCCTCGAAACCTCGCGAGTGCCCTTCGTGTCTGGTCCGCTCTTCTTGCCTCACCCATACATTGCACCCGGCGGAAGGTTTCAGGAGATGTATGGCTGGGATACCTACTTCATTCTGCTTGGTCTCCTCCGATCAGGGAAGCTCGACCTGGCCAGAAAGATGGTCGAAAACTGCCTCTACGAAATTGATCATTATGGGAAGATTCTCAACGCCAACCATTCCGATTACCTCACGCGATCCCAGCCCCCATTTCTCACGCGGATGATCCTGCGCGTGTATGCCGAGTTGGAACGTCGAGATTCGGAAAAAGCACGGTCATGGCTTGAACAAACCGTTCCCCAAATCGAAACGTATTACCGCTACTGGACCAAAGAGCCGCACCTGGTCCCGGATACGGGACTCTCGCGCTATTTTGATGCAGGATGGGGGCCAGCTCCCGAAGTAGTCGCCACCGAACGGGACCATCGTGGAAGGAGCCATTACGACCGTGTCACAGACTACTTCGATCGTTATCTGGTTCGGGACTACAACATTCGAGCCTATTTCCAGGATGGAGAGCTGACTCCGAACTTCTATCAAGGGGATCGTTCGATGCGTGAGTCGGGCTTCAACCCGACAGATCGGTTCGGACCCTTTGGTATCGAGATAGTTAATTATAATCCGATTTGCTTGAATGTGTTGTTGTTTGTGATGGAGTCTGACATGGGGGAAATCCTCGGGCGCTTGGAACGCAAGACCGCCGCACAGAACTGGACTAAGCGCGCCAATCAAAGGCGATTAGTCGTAAACACGCTCCTGTGGGACCCAGATGATGGATTATATTACGATTATCATTTTATTGAACAGAAGCTTGGACGCTACCCATTCGTAACGACCTTCTACCCTCTTTGGGCTGGAATCGCAGATTCGAGCCAGGCTGCACAGGTTGTGGCCAATCTGCACCTGTTTGAGCGGCCTGGAGGCTTGCAAACCAGTACCAACGAAAGCGGTAGCCAATGGGATGCTCCCTTTGGATGGGCTCCAATGCAATTGATTGCGGTTGAAGGCCTGCGGCGTTATGGGTATCACGAGGCAGCGGACCGGATTGCTGCCGCGTTTCTCACGATGGTGCTCGACGAGTTTGCCGAACAACAGAAGATGTTTGAGAAATATGATGTGGTTCGACGGGAATCCCAGGTTGATCTTCGCTTCGGTGATACGACAAACACGTCGGGATTCGCCTGGACGAACGCTGTGTTTCTTGAACTCTATGCCCAACTGCTTGAACGGAGGAAACAGCACCTCATTCTTCTGCCGTCCCATCCTTCGAGCTCAGGACTGTCCCGGGAGGGCAGGGGGGCGGAGGATGAAGTGGATGCCGATGCTTGACCGTTTTCGGCGGCCGACGACGATGTGTCGTCGGCCGCTCATCGACCTTGCTCAGGAGTCTGAAACGAGGTCGGGCAACAGTTGATCAACCACGGAAGGCATGAGTTTACTTCGATTGGAGCGGCGAGAGGCGGCCGTTGTGACCGTGCCACCTTCGTTTTGGGTCGCCTCAAGGCGGAAGAAGAGCGGGCTGAGGACCGGGACTCCGCGTCCACCCGTCGGATCGAAACGGATGGTCCGGGGATTCCCAAAGAGCTGCCCATTGGTCCTGGCGGCGTCGATCGTCCATTCGCCGGTCGAGCGGTTGAAGACCGTGTAGCTGGGTCGGCCATAACCGTCGTAGTCGGCCACCGCGGCGATCTCGCCGGCAGTGCCGAAGGTCAACGGGAATCCACCGGCGAACGTGGTCGGACCGCCTGTCGAGGGCAGGATGAACCACTGGGCGGCGCCGGGGGCAAGGTCGCTGACGGATCGGAAGGCGACGATGTCGGCGCGGCCGTCGTTGTTGAAGTCGGCGACCGAGGGCTGGTCGGTATTGCCCGAGGCACCAAACTGATAGCGGAATGCGCCGTCCCGCCCGCTGAAGCTCATGTCGTTCAAACTTGAGGGAAGGACGAACCACTGGGCCGCCTCGGGCACGCCATTGGCAATGTCCAGGTCGGTTCGGAGCGGGCGGAAGGTGACAATGTCGGCCCGGCCGTCGCCGTCGAGGTCGGCCGGCGCGGGCAGGTCGGTGCCACCCGGGGCGCCGAAGACTACGTCAAACGCACTGGAGCCGTTCGAGGGCAGGATGAACCACTGGGCAGCGCCTGGGACCAGGTCGCTGCTGGCCCGGAAGGTGGCGATGTCGGTGATGCCGTCGCCGTCGTAGTCGGCCGGCGCGGGCCGGTCAAGCGTTTCAGGGCCACCAAACCCGACCTCACGTCGTTCGTTGTTGCTGCCGGAGAGCAAGATGGTCCAGACGGTGGCGTTCGCGACCGACCCGGTGCCGATGATGGCGAGCGGGTCGCTCACGGCGACGTCGGTGATCCCGTCGCCGTCGAAGTCGCCAGAGACCGGCACCGAGTTGCTGCCGATGTCGGGGAGGTCGATCAGTTGGGTCTGGTTGTCAATGGAGCGGAGGATCGAGAAGACGCCGACGCCCCGATTCTGGTCGAAGTGATACAGAGCCAGATCGGCTCGGCCGTCGCCGTCGTAGTCTCCCTCGACCTCGATCGGCTCTCGTGATTCGGTGATCTGGACGGTCTGCGGGGAGCCGGCCGAATACTTCGGATCAGCTGAGGCGGAGACTTCCACGACGACCGGGAACGGTGTGGGGCTGGAGGGGGTTCCGTCAAACACACCGGTCACGGTCGCGGTTTGGGGGACGTTCCAGTTGGCCGGGGTGAAGGTGATCGAGTTGACATCAACCTCGGCCATCGAGGGATTGCCGGAGGCGATGTCGAAGGTCACGTTGCCGATTGGTTGGGAGTCCAGGACGACCGAGAAGGTCCTTGAGTGATTCGGCCCCGGCACCCGGTTGATAGACAGGCTCGATTGAGAAAGGGTGACTCCTGCAGTGTCGTCATTCAGATTCGCGATCGAAACAGGTTGCATCACGAGCCCGTCGAAGTTGGGATCGTCGCTGCGGGCAACACCGTTAATCTGGTAGACGATGTTGAAGTCGTCCACGTCGTCATCGACACCCTGGACGGTGATCGATTGCGGGATCGACCAGTTGGCCGGGGTGAAGGTGAGCGACGATTGCAGCAGCACGCCCTCCGACGTGTTGGAACTGGTGAAGTCGACCGTAACCGGGGCAGTTGGTCTTGCGCCGAGGCGGATGTTGAGCGTCCTCGTCCCTCCCGCCTCTGTCGTTGACAGGTTCGAGGTGGGTGATGCAAGGATCGCGGTGGTGTCGTTGTCCTCATTGACAACCGAGACTGCTGCCATCTCGCGCCCATTGAAGTTCACGTCGTCGCTGGTGGCGACGCCGGTGATAATGTAAGGGACGTCGCCGTCGTCAGTCCCATCATCCGGCAACCCTTGGACGGTCACGGTTTGGGGGACGTACCAGTTGGCCGGAGTGAAGGTGAAGGACGGCTGCAGCAGTTCACCTTCGGACGGGTCGGAACTGGTAAAGTCGACCGTCACGTTCGCCGTGGGGCGAGAGCTGAGCCGCACGGAGAAGCTTGCCGTGTCCCCGGCTTCGGTGGTTGTCAGTCCTGAGGTTCCGGTCACGAGGACCTCAGCGGTATCGACGTCCCGGTTGACGATCGAGACGATCGGGAAGGGCCAATCGTTGAACATGCGATCGTTGCTGGAGATCGTCCCGCTGATCGTGAACGCGGTGTCGCCGTCGAGCTGTTGGTCGGGCTTCCCCAAAACCGTGATCGTGCGCGGGGTGGCCCAGTTGGCGGTGTTGAAGGTCAGGATCGACTGCGATGGTTCTCCCTCGTCTGGGTTCGAGCTGGTGAGGTTGATGGTGACGTCCGCCGTTGGGCGTCTCGTCAATCGGACCGTGAATTCGGCCGGGTCTCCTGTCTCGATCGTTTCCAGATTCGCGGCCTGCTCGACGATCACGTTGGTCGCCGAGGAGCTAAGGTTCCTGACCAGCACGTCGGCCACGATCCGGCCGTCGTAGAGTTCGTCGTCGCTGATGGCCGCCGAGGTGATGATTGAATAATCGGACTCGACTTCCGAGGTGCTCTCGATCGTGACAACCTGGATCTCGCTCCAGTTCTCGGGGGTGAAGGTGAGCGAATCCAAGTTCGGGTTCCCGATTGAAGGGTCCGAGCTGCTCAGGTTGATCGTGACCGGCGCTGTGGGCGGTCTTTCCAGACGGAGGGTGAACGTGGCCGGCTTGACGGGCGTGGTGATGAGGCCCGAACGCGGAAGGACGAGGACACCGGGCTTTATGTTTTCCTGATTCGCGTTGGACAGAAACGGTTGGAACAACACGAGCGGCCGGGTGGCCGGGTCGTTATCCGGTCGATGGGTGATTCCTGCCTCGATTTGCGAAGTGACGGAGGTTCCCCAGAAGTTGTAGCGCAGGTCGATCTCGGTGGTCGGGGGGCCGGTGGCGAAGACTTCGGCGGCGTTTGTGACGTCGATGCTGTTCCCAATCATGTCGATGTTGGCCCCACTATGGACCTCAAGTCGACGATTGAGAAAATTGGAACGGAGCGAGGCCGTCGATCCATTCTCCAGGACGAGGCGATGCAGCCCGAACGTGCTTCCTGAGGCAGAGAGGCTTCCGTCCGCCCGGACGATGATCTCAGCCCGGTTGCCGGAGGGTTCGACGATGGTGGTGTCGGTGACGTCCATCACACCGTTGGCCGCGACGACAACGGACCCAAACCGTGAATCGCCGACAACTGGGCCCTCTACCTGGAACGGCCCACCGTTGTCGACCGAGAGCGTCCCGCCCACCGTGAACGTTGAACCGCGACGGATCAGGACCAGAACACTCGGGCGGACAGCCAACGACGCACCATTCGCGATCGTGAAATTCCCCGGAAATACGAACCGCAAGTCATCGATGTCATCAGTCCCGATACTCCTCAGTTCAACAGACTCTCCGGACAGCAATTCGCCTGGGTTGATGTTGATGTCCTGGAAGCGTCGGTTGTCGTCGAGCTTGTGCAGGTCGGTGGCATTGATGCTCAGGGTCGAGTCGATGCGGTTGCGGACCAGGTCGCCTTCTTTGAGCACGCTGCCGTCGCGGAGGATGAGCTGCCCGAGGTCGATCGTGCTGTCGCTGGCCCGCAACCGTCCGCCGCCCTGGACGTCGATTCGCGTGTCGATGGGGTTGCCCGTCGCCGTGATGGTGGTGCCGGAGACGTCCATCACGCCGTTGGCCGTGACGACGACGGACCCGGACCGAGAATCGCCGATAACTCTCCCCTCGATCCGGAAGGAGTCCGTCTGATCGACCGAGAGGGCCCCACTGACGGTCAGTGTCGAACCACGTTGGATCAGGACATCAACTGTTGGGCGAACCGTCAGGGCTGCTCCGGTGTCGATAACGAACGAACCATCAAACCTATAACGCAGATCCTCGGTGGTCTCTGTGCCCCTGAGCGAGAGTTCGGCAGCCTGTCCCGCTCCCAGACCGCCCGGGTTGATGATGATGTCCTGGAAGCGTCGGTTGTCGTCGAGCTTGTACAGGTCGGTGGCGTTGATGCTCAGGGTCGAGTCGATGCGATTGCGGACCAGGTCGCCTTCTTCGAGCCGGCTGAGGTTGGCGAGGATGACCTGCCCCAGGGCGATTGTGCTGTCGCTGGCCCGCAACCGTCCGCCGCCCTGAACGTCGATTCGCGTGTCGATGGGGTTGCCCGTCGCCGTGATGGTGGTGCCGGAGACGTCCATCACGCCGTTGGCCGCGACGACGACGGACCCGGACCGAGAATCGCCGATAACTCTCCCCTCGATCCGGAACGGCCCGGCGTTGTCGACGTCGAACTCTCCGTTGTTGACCGTGAGCGTGACGCCCCTCAGGATGGTCACGGGGACGTTCGGGCCGATCCTGAGGGTGGCCCCCTGCTCGATGCGCGTATTCCCGTCGAAGAAGATCGAGTCGCTCGGGTTGTCGTAGGTCCTGTCGGTGTTGATGGTGCCGGAGACAAAGATATCGGCCAACAGGCACCTACGCTCGAGCCCTTCGAGGAGCGGCCGCAGGGCGTTGCGCCGGCGCGCCGATCGGGCCTGGTCGGGCAGGAGCCGGCGGCCGGCGGGAGCCTGAGGCAATGGCGATCGGGGGAGGATCGGGAGCATCGTGTGGAGTCCTCAAGAAAGCCGGGGATGAGGGCAGTGATATCCAGGAGGAGGAGATGATCGCCCGGCCGAGACCTCGAAGGGAAAGGTACGACTCAGGGCGATCAACTCGCGGCATGGAACAATGGGTGCCGTGGTTGATCGAACACGATTCGAAATTGAGGGAATGTCAGGACAATTCGAGAAAAATGAAGCAAGAGGAACCATGATCACGGGCAGTCTGCGCGGACGGCGATCGATCCAACTTTGCGCGAACAAAAGGTGCGCAAAAGGTGATGAAACGGCTGGACCGATGACGCTGGGGAGCTTATGCTCGGTGCATCATCGGATCATGAGCCCGTGCAGAGTTCCTGTCATTGCGAAGTACACCAGACGCGCACGCGAGGGTGACGAAATGGCGGACGTGTCTCCGGGATCGTTGGGGTGGGACGAGCCGAAGTCTGAACCGAGAACGAGGCCCAGCCTGCTCGCTCGTGTGCGAGTCAGGTCCGATCTCCAGGCCTGGAATGAGTTTGTGAAGTGGTGTGTTCCCCTCATTTGCGATGAGTGTCGACGGCAAGGAATTCGGGATGTGGAGTCTGAAGAGATCGTCCAGCGCGTGCTGATCCGGCTCGCCACGGCGATGGATCACTTCGCCTACGACCCGTCGCGAACGTTTCGCGGTTGGTTGCGGACCCTGACGCGCAGCACGATCCTGAACTACTGGCAACGTGGCGAAGGCCGGGCGGCAAAGTCGAGGGAGATGACGGTTGATCCGACGCAATGGTCCTGGCCCGTCGTTGATCGCAAACCTCAGGAAGTTGATGAGAGCGACGAGCGTGACCTGCCTCATTCCTGGCGGTTGAAACTGAACCGCATTGCACATGTTCAGAAGCTCGCTCGTCAACGGTTCAGCGCAGACACCTGGCAGGCCTTCTGGTTGGTGCAGGTCGAGGAGCGTTCGCCCAGCGAAGCCGCGCTTGCCCTGGGCAAGACACCCGGAGCGGTTCGAGCGGCACGTGTGCGTGTGCTTGCCATGCTCAAGCAGATCTGGGACGAGATGGACGACTTCGGGGACAAACCATGAGCGAAGCCTGCCCGACCTCAACCGAGGTCAATCAGTTCCTGCGAGCCTCAGATGATCAGATTCAGGCCGACCCGCGACTTCATTCACTCCAACTGCACATTCTGGGATGTTCGAGGTGCCTGGAGCACCTGGAGGGGGAAGTACTGAAGGTGATTGGCCCGGAACTGCCGACGAATGCGTCTGCGTTCTTCGGCCGAGCAGCGATGAGTGCCGAGCCGGTAGGGTTGGCCCCAAAGATTGAGGGGTTTGTCATGGGAGACCGCCTCGGTCGAGGCGGGATGGGGACTGTCTTCAAGGCCTGGCAGTCCGCGATGCACCGTGAGGTCGCCATCAAGGTCCTCCCCGGCGGTCCCCTGGCCGACCCGCGATGGAGGGCCTGGTGCCTGGCCGAGGCGCGGGCCGCGGCTCAGATTCGACACCCGGACGCAGTGCAGGTGTACGATGTGGGGATGACCGAGGGATATCCCTACCTGGTCATGGAGTACGTCGCGGGGGGATCGCTTGCCGATCGATTGCGCAAGATTCCGTCGATGCCTTTTCGAGACTCGGCCCGACTGCTCGCTCGGATCGCGCGGGTGGTGCATCATATGCACCTTCGCGGGCTCATTCACCGCGATCTGAAACCGGGGAACATCTTGATCGACTCGCCGAGCGATGCCCCACCTTCGGTCTGGTGGCCCAAGGTCGCCGATTTCGGCCTTGCTCGGCCGATCGGAGACTCGGCGCGATCGCTGACCCTTGCCGGAATCGGGACTCCCGAATACATGGCACCCGAACTGGCACAGGGTAGGGGCGCGAATGTCGAGACGTTTGCCGACATCTATGCGCTGGGAGCGATCCTCTATCGTTTGCTTGTCGGCAAGCCGCCGTTTCAGGAGGCATCTCCTCAGGAGACACTGGCCCGAGTGATTGAGGGCAGTCCGATCCCACCGGGCAGGATCGTCCAAAAACTCCCGAGAGACCTTGAGACGATTGTCCTGAAGTGTCTCGAACCGGAGCCGCAACGCCGTTATGCGACGGCCGAGGCGCTCGCCGATGACCTCGATGCGTTTCTGGAGGGCCGGACCATCCTCGCCCGGCCGGTCGGCCCGGTCAGGCGGTCATCGCGCTTCGTCCGTCGGCACCCGGTGGGGTCGGCGTTGATGCTTGGACTGGCACTGACCACCGCCACGTCGCTGGTCCTACTCGGACGTGCCGAGACGGCCCGCTCCCAGGCCGCCGCCAATGAGGCTCTGGCGCTTGAACGCTCTCGCGAAGCCGAAAAACGCCGGGCCGAGGCCGAGGCCAATCGCCAGCAGGCGGAGCAGATGTTTCAGGCTGCCGGGAAATTGCTTGCCATTGTCAATCAGGGGGACGACCCGAATGTCCCTCGGGGAGAACTCTCGCGGACCGAACTCGAAGCCGCGCTGCCCACCTGCCGCGAGTTGCTTCGCGGTCGCCCGAACGATCTCGTATTACTCCGAACTTACAGTCAGATCGTCTACCAGATCGGTTGGCATCGAGCACTTGAGGGAAGGACGAGTCAGGCTGCGGACCTGTTTCGAGAGGGAGTGGAGACGCTCGACGCAGCCCTTGCCAACGTGCAGGACGACGACCTTCGTCACGAAGCCGCATTCCTTTCCCTCTGGTATGGCCAAATACTCTACACCCTGGAGGAGATTCCGGAGGCAATCCAGTTCCTCCATCGATCCCTGGAATGGTGCGACGGGCCGACTGAATCTTGGCCTCTCACCTCGAACCAACGACGTGCCGCTTTCATCAAATCGGAGGTTGGGCCTCATCTGATCCTCTGTGGTGATCATACGGGACGCCGAACGCTTATCGAGGCGAAGAGGATGCTGGAAGGGCATTTGGAGGCCGTTTCGAACGACGTCGACGCGTTGGCTCATCTCGTCAATGTGTATCACGATCTGGGGGAATCCGATGAGGCGCTTGTCGCGCTTCGCCGGCTGGTCAGCATCGACCGATTACCGAGGTATCGCTACCACCTCGCCAGTGCGCTCGACATCCGGAAAGGCACAATTCAAGATGAAGTCACCCGGGGTGACCTGACTGCCGAGATTGCCGATCTCATCGAATCCTGTCTCCCTGAGTTACAACAGGAAGCCGATAATAATCCCAGCAAGCCAGAATTTGCCGAAACATTGCACCATGCGTTTTCGTTGTCCATTCGATCGCTCCTTGATCTTGGGCGTTCGGACGAGGCGGTGGACGTGCTTGCCCAATTCCTGAACTCGATCGAAACTCGACCATATCGCTTCCCAGAGCCGAATTCGAAGATTGATCATTTTTATGCAACTGGGTTCAACGAGCTTGGTCGAATCCTGATTCACCCAGCCTTGCCGGAACAAGGGTTTCAAGAGATCCTGACCCAGATCGAACAATTCTTTGATCAGGATAGCATGACTTCTTCGCAACGAAAAAACGCGATGTTTGGGCTATTGCGGATCAGGTTTTTCGCACAATCCGAGTTCGAACATATCCGAATCGCCGCTTTCTTCGAAGTGTGTCACGGGGCAGTCACTCGACACTTTGATGCCGAGAAGCCATCAATAATCGAGATCACAGAGCTTCTCGCTTGGGCGATGACGCTTCGGATTCATGGTCACCTCGGTGATTCGGAACGAATCATTGCCTGGTGTGGGAAAGCATTGGAGGCGATGCCTTCCGAAACCAGAGTGACCCCGGAGTATTTCGTTGCGCTCAGCGACTACTGGACCCAAGTAGCTAAGAACCTGTGGCGATACGAACCGATTGACGAAACGGCGCTAGGTGATGCCCTGCGGCGGTCTGTCGAGTCGGCCGAGAAGGCGGCTCGGTTTGCCCCGGAAGAAGGGGTGTATCGGGAATTGGTCGCCGAACGACGCGAACGACTCGAACGCTCCGGGCTCGATCCCGGACCGATTGCCCAAAGGCCGGGATTGGAGGCTCGATCCTCATCGGCAAAGTGAACCGCTCAAGCCTGAATGATCGAAACCCTGTTCTTCGAAACAAACGAGGGAGTCGACGGTGACTGTGGGTTCTGGCGTTCGATTCCCAGCGTTCTGTTCTGGTTGTCCTGTTGTCGCTTCAGTGATTCCGAATTCTTGGAGTAACCTGTGATCAAGCTCCATCTTTGAATTGGATTACTTGAGTTATCAGAGGGAATCGGCCAGGCCTGGAACGGTTACAAATGGGAGATGTTGTCGACGTGGAAGCAAGCCTATCGAAAATTGATACCATTTATTGTGAAAATTAACGATCGAACGCATGCCTCCTGAGAGGCGATGCTCAGCGTTTTTTCTGCCACCCGATTGTTGCCTCGTTGTTTCTCCAGGGCGTTTACGGAGTGGGCTGGTCTTTCGAAATCAGCCTGGTGACGCAGGACGTGAATCCAATCGTCCTTCATGTCAACGAGGACCCAGCCGCGTTCTGGTGCGTCGGCTAGGGCCTCGACGAGCTTTCCGGTGCTCTTGGGAGCTGCGTCGTAGGCGTATTCTCGATCGGCGTCGGTGTGGTGGATAATCACGCCGAGGCTTGGGTGTGGGTTGCCGATCGTCGTGTATTCGAGCATCGCCTTGTCACCGTCGCTGTTTCCGAAGCAGGCGATCGGCCGGCGGCCGATGAATCGGTGAATGCCCACCGGCTTACCATCCTTGTCGTCCACAAAGACGTGATCGAGCGTTTTCACCAAGAGGGGCTTGCCATCACGCAACTCATAGGTCACCTGTCCGTGGGATCCGATGACCTGCTCTGGAGGGATACCGTAGACTCGCTCAGACCAGACGCGCATGAAATCAGCTCCACCGCCGGACACGATGAACGTCTTGAACCCGTTTTCTCTCAGGAGGGTCAGGAGTTCGAGCATAGGTAAGTACACGCATTCGTCGTAGGGTCGACTGTAGCGGGGATGCTCGGCCGAGCTCATCCAGTTGTCGACCCGCCTTGCAAACTCTTCCACGGTGACTCCCGAGTGCGTGAGGCTGATGATCTGGAGCAGCCCCCGGTGGTTGTCGGCAAGGAGTTTCTCGAAGTCCCCAGACAAGGCCGCCTCTACGAAGGGATCATCCTTTGCCTCTGGTTTCGTTGCGATGAGATCCTTGATCCCATCGAGCGCGAACGCGAGCTGGAACGGAACCGGGTTCTCCGGCCAGAGCGTGCCATCGTTGTCAAACACGGCGATGCGTTCAGCGGGGGGGACGAAGTCCTTGCCGTCCTCGTCCGTCACCCGGGTGACGAACGACAGGATCGACTCCTTAGCCGGGCCTGCATTCCACGACGGAAGTGGATCGTCGGCGAGAAGCTGGGGTGTAACGGAGCCTATCACGATCAGAAAAAGCGCAATCGTGAGCTTCAGTCGCACGGGATCACCTCCGAGCAGTTGCCAAACGATGGGAGAGCGGTTGTTTTCTGTTATCTGTACTCTGGCAAGGATTGTCTCTGTTGGCCCGCATTGAATCAATGGGGGCGGTCGCCGATCAATCGCCGTCATCAGTGATGTTCGAAGAAGTATCCCTGGCTCCTGGATTCCGATCATTCCGGGAACTCCAGCCGAGGTAGAACAGGCTCACCTGGCCGATCCCCAGCCAGGCAAGTAGGGCTGTCAAGACCAAGGCGGTGCCCAGGACCCACGTACGGGCCCGACGACTCAGTTCAATGAGCCCCGATCGGACCTCCTCGAACCGGTCCTGAGTGGCTTCGACTCGGTCGGCAGCGGAAGATAGGCGAGCAGAGGTCGTCGTTGAAAGCCGCTCTACGGATTGACGCGCATGTTCGGGGAGGTCGGTCGCCCGGGCGATCGTTTCCAACGCCGTGTGCAGATTGTCAAGCTCGCTGACAGCGTCCATGAGCTCCGCTGAGAGCATGTCGAGCCGGTCGGCAATCCCGAAAATTGACGCGTTGCTCCTTCCCAAGGAGAACGGTAGATCGCCCAGAGCTGATGAAGCATCGCTCAGTCGATCAGAGGCCTGTTCGGTGCGGGACGCCCACGCCTCCAACTCTCGGGCGGCTGCCTCCAGCGCGGCGACGCGGGCGAGGCTTACCGCGAGGGCCTCGTCCGAGCCGGTGTTGGTCGATTCGAGCGTTGGGAGCTGATCCGGCACGGCACGAACACGTTCTTCGATGGCCTCGATGCGGTCTTCGACCTGAACCATCAGTTCCGAAGCCTGGTCCACACCGCGATCGGTCGAGGCAGCGAGCCGTTCGATGGCTTCAGAAACGCGATGGGCGGCGAACCAGACACCAACAAGAAGGACCAGGGCAATCAGCGTTCCAACCAACCCAAGACCAAGAGCGACTGAGTCGAGGAGACGTTTGGCAATCATGATCGAATCAGGGCTCCCAGTTGTGTTCCGTTCAGCCAATCTTCTACCCACTTTCGGGTGGATTGGCAAATGCTGGGGAACTCGGCCATCCGCTCACTCCGTAGATCGGAAGCCGATCCAGCTCAGCGGTCGCTCGAGGTACGCTTCAAAGAAGACTCAATCGTGTCGGATCAGGTAAGGCCGACCATCTCCTGAAACGGACGGAAATTCTGTAATCTGGCGAGCGACCAGCAGAGAACCTCGTCGCGCTGGACGAGGAGAGATGCACGCCGAGACTCCCAGTAGTTGTCGTATAGCTCCTGTTGGGATCGCGCGAAGTGGTCGATGTCGGGCTCGATAGTCATTCGGTGCCCGTAGCTTGAGAAACGGTTCCCGCTACACGTCGGCCACCTCCGTCTGCTGTACCCTGAGGTCTGCCTGGAGCTGACCGACTTGAGTTACCAATATAACTCGCCGCTGGAGAAGTCGAAGTGCAGTTCACGACTGATCCGACCCAGAGGTGAGAGGAAATCGGTCTGGTCGAAGCCTCCAAGGTTGACCTATTGTGTCAAGACCGACGAATTTATACGCCTCAAGCAAGATCTCCCAGTGCCCGCCCGCCAGCGGCTGACAAGAAGGTAGAGAATCAGTCTTTTTCAATAAATGAAATAATGTGAGATCTGACAGAATTTGATTCCATAAGCCAGCGATCCATGCGAGTCTTCGCCGGTCGATGTCGCAATCGGCGCGTGTTTCAATGCGCAAAGGGAAGACCGACGTCGGCAAGAGGCAGACCGTCAGGCCGTTGCTGATCGTGCTGGTGAGGGTCGATGTCCATGATCAGCTTCTTCTCGACGAAGGGGTGGACTAGGATGCCGATTTATGTCTCGTACTTGACCATGTTGGTGGGGGACGCACGTTCCCGACCTCCTCAGAACGAGACATTACCATGTCAGACCTGAGGTTTCCTACTCCCATCACTTCCATCACTGGAGGCTGGAGGTGAAGGCAGATCTGTGCGACAACGGGGTTGGAAAAGAGATCCCTTACCGAGGTTCTTTCACAATGCAATTGTCTTTCCTGATTCTCGCACTCGTCTCGACGGCTGTCTTGGCCAACTCCGATGCAGCGGCGACGGAGCAACTCTTGGCTGGCGTGGCGAAGATCGAGATCACAAGTCCTGATGCGGAAAAAGTCAACGATCCTTGCTTTGCGAAAGCCCTCGTCCTTCGTCAGGGAAAGCGAGTGGCAGTCCTGGTGACGGTCGACGCTGTGGCGATCGGAGGAATCGGATCGATTCCTGATACGTTTATGGAATCTGTCCGTCTGGAGTTGGAACGAAATCCGGGGATTCCTCCTTCCCATGTCATCGTAAATGCCAGCCATTGCCACGGAGTCGTTCGGAGCGACTCCGATCAGTTGGTCGTTCGGGCTGTTCGTGAGGCCTATCGTAAGCTGGTGCCTGTGAAAGTCGGTGCCGGTGTGGGAAGCGAGACCCGGATCAGCGAAAACCGGCGAGTGACACTTCATGACGGACGCCAGGTCGACATGAGACGAGCCTATGCGTTCGCCTGGGACAAGGACATCGCCTCGATCGGGCCGATTGATCCACAAATCGGCCTAATGCGAATCGATCGGGAGGATGGAAGGCCTCTTGCGGTTCTTTATCAGTTTGCCTGCCACCCGATCATGAACCCTCCAGACAAGGGGTCATCCGCAGACTTTCCAGGTGTTGCGTCTGCCTTGATCGAATCAGCCCTCGGTGACGGTGTCATCGCCTTCTTCGTGCAAGGATGTGGTGGTGATATCAACCCTGTCCAATACAAGGATGTGCTTCACCCACCCGATGCCGAGCCACTTGGGAATTTGCTCGGCGCCCGTGTAATCGAACGATGGAGATCAATCACCCCTGTCGCTGACGGTCAGCTCGCGGTCCAGCAACGGGTCATCACCCTCCCTCGCGCCGCCGATTTTGAGAAGCGAATTAATGCCCTTGAAGAGGAACGCTCTCGGCTCGTTCATGCCCTGAAAGGGACGAACATTCAGTTCGAGACCTTTTTGCCCCTCTTGATCCAGCAACGTCTTGACCCGAACTCGCCATCGGGCTCGACACATTCCTACCTTCACGAGTCTTCCCAGGGTCGGGATGATTTCGCTCGACTTGACGCCGAGAATCGTGCGCAGGTCGATTCGTACCTTGCCAATATCAAGATTATGGAAGAACTCACACGCATAAACACAAACATCACTCTTTTGCGTAGGCATGAGTTGGAAACAAAAAGAGCAGGTGACGCTCCCCTTGAGGCTGAGATGTGCGCCCTCCGGATTGGCGACTTCAAACTCGTCACTTTCCCTGGTGAGTTGACGGTCGAGATTGGCCTGAATGTGAAAAACGATACGGGAGACCCACATGCATTCGTTGCGGGTTACACCAATGGCTACCTCTTCTACACACCCACCGTGGACCAGCGTGTCAATCCGGGCTTTGCCCAGGAAGATTGCGATTGTCTGGTGGCACCCGAGTGGCAGGCTCTGTTCGAAGCCGCCGCGTTGGAGATGCTCCGGAATCTTTAAGTCGACCCTACTCAACGGTATTTCCATTTCTTCAATCCACCTTGCGCAGTGATGGGTCGGTGCTGCTCCCGTTCTGAACGAGATCGTTATCATCCTGGCCGTTCTGATTTTGTCTTGGTACGGGATGTTGGATTTCTCCAAGGTTCAGTCGTTTCGTTGTGCGATTTCAGAGGAGACTTCCAAGCGGCATGTTTGAGACGCTAACTGGACATCATCCAGGTAGGGCGATAGGCTGAATTCTTCGTGGATTCTTCTGGTTCGGATTCATTCGTGCCGTACCTTCGACCCGAAACATCGAGCTCGTGAGACGGTGCTCTCGTTCCTCTGCAGCGAGGTCTGTGGACCCACCGATTGAGTGTTGGGTTGTACCCACGGCCGTCACGAGCCTGACCTGAGCGCCCCGACATGCCCGGCCCCCACCAGCGACGTGTTCAAGAATTTGCGCTCCTCCTGGCCTCTTGCTCGTGTCTGACCTCGGCCCGAGCTTCGTCGGACGTTCCTTCCTACAACCGAGACATCCGGCCAATCCTCTCAGAGAACTGTTTTTCTTGCCATGGCCCCGACCCGGCAAGCCGAAAGGCAGATCTCCGCCTCGACATGTTCGAGGCAGCAGTGGCAGATCGGGGTGGCTATGCGGCCCTGGTGCCAGGCGATCCCGAGCTGAGCGAACTGCTCTACCGCGTTGAGTCGGACGATGAACTTGATGTCATGCCTCCGCCGGAATCGCATAAGACACTCACCGACGATCAGAAGGAACTTCTTCGCGTATGGATTGCTTCCGGGGCTGAGTACGAGCCGCACTGGTCGTTCGTCCCCCCGCAGCGGCCTGAGGTTCCCGAGATCGAACCCCATGAGGACCGCATCCATCCGATCGACGCCTTCATCCGCAGCATGCTTCGTCGTGAGGGCCTGGATCTCGCTCCGGAGGCTTCACCGCATACCCTGGTGCGCCGCCTTTCCTTCGACCTCACGGGACTCCCTCCCACACCAGAGGACGTTGAGGTGTTCGTCGCCGACCCATCACCCGAGGCGTATCGAGGGATGGTCGACCGCCTTCTGGAATCACCCCATCATGGTGAGCGGATGGCAATGTGGTGGCTCGACGCAGCCCGGTATGCGGACACCGACGGCTTCCAGCAGGATGCGGTCCGTGACAATTGGCCCTGGCGTGACTGGGTCATCGACGCATTTCGTCACAACATGCCGTTCGATCAGTTCACCATCGAGCAATTCGCGGGCGACCTGCTTCCCGACGCCACATCCGAGCAGGTTCTGGCTACCGCGTTTCATCGCAACCACATGACCAACGGTGAGGGGGGGCGTGACCCCGAAGAGTCTCGGATTGATTACGTCATCGATCGGGTCAACACCACCGGTACGGTCTGGCTTGGAATGACCCTCGGTTGCGCTCAATGCCACGCTCACAAGTTCGACCCGATCTCGCATGCAGATTACTACGAGCTGTTTGCGTTCTTTAACAGTATTGACGAGGATGGTCAGGCAGGTCGAGCTGCCAAGCCCTATTTGACCTATGAGTCGCCTTATGCGGCTCGCGCTCTTCGTGAGGCCGAGGAAACGTTATCGAAGCGACTGACGACGGAACAGTTAGCACGCCAGGAGGCTCGGAGCGGGTTCGATGACTGGCTCAAGGATCAGATGGAGCAGGTGCTCCTGGGATTCCAGCCCTGGCATACCCTCCAGCCGACAATGCTCGAGTCGGTCGAGGGAACTGTGCTCACCCAGGGGGACGACGGGATCATTGATGCTGGCGGCCCCAACCCACAACAGGACGATTACCGAATTATTGGATTGCCTGACCTTGACCGAATCACCGGCATCCGGCTCGAAGTCCTCCCCATCTCCCATGGCGATCGAAATCTTCTGTCCAGGGGAAAGAGTGGGGAGTTCATCCTCACCGACGTGAAGTTGCAGGTGCGTCGGCGAGGTCGGTCCCAGGTTCGCTCCATCTCGCTTACGGGAGCCATTGCCGACGCCGAGCGCGAAGTCAGAGGACGCGATTACGGCCGAGTTCTCGACACGCTCGATGACGATCCACGCAACGGCTGGACGACCGGCCCGGAGGGGCGAGATCAACCTCACGTGGCCGTCTTCGAACTCGAGGCCCCTCTCACCCTGGAGGAGGACGAGGAACTTGTCTTCGTCATGCTCCACCGCTCGACGCTAGGGGATGCCAATATCGCCCGATTTCGCGTTTCCGTGACCGATCAACCGGGAGCCGCCGTCCGCTCACTCGAACCGATGCCGCTTCAACGGCTCGCCGAAGCAAAGACCGAGAATCTCGGTACGATCTGCTCTGAATTGCGGGAAGACCTTTTTGAGCAGTACCTCATTGACCACCATGCCTATCAGCATGAGCGGGCCATGCTCGACCTTGCGCAGCGGCAACTTGACGAAGTACGCAAGGCTGCAGGGCCGGTGGAAGTGATGGTGCTTGCCGATCGGGAGACACTTCGCACAACCCACATCCTCGAGCGTGGGGTTTGGGATCAGAAGGGCGAGCCAGTTGTCCCAGCAGTTCCGGAAGCAATCTCGCCTCGGCTCTCGGATCAGACCCGTTCACGGCTCGATCTGGCCGAATGGCTGGTGGCACGCGAGAATCCGCTGACTGCCCGGGTGGTCGTGAATCAGCTCTGGCAACTGTGCTTCGGAGAGGGCCTGGTCCGCACCCCTGAGGACTTTGGCTCCCAGGGCGAGCCGCCGACGCACCCTGATCTCCTCGACTGGCTTGCCGTCGAGTTCATGGACCACGACTGGGACGTGCGTCACATCCTCCGATTGATCGTTACCAGCGAGACCTACCGTCAGTCCAGTCAGTTCCGTGAGGAAATTCGAGAGCGTGATCCTGAGAACCGCTTGCTGGCCCGAGCTCCCCGCTTTCGGCTGCCAAGCTGGATGATCCGCGATGCGGCCCTTCGGTCCAGTGGTCTGCTCAACATTGCGATCGGTGGCCCTCCGGTGCGGCCATATCAGCCAGAGGGAGTCTGGGAAGAAATGTTCATGGGACGGCTCCGTTACGAGCCGAGTCAGGGGCCTGCCCAGTATCGGCGAACCCTTTATGCGTTTTGGAGGCGATCGGCAGCACCCACCTTCCTCTTCGACAGCGCCCAGCGGCGCGTCTGCGAGGTCATGCCTCGACGGACCAATACACCACTCCACGCGCTCACTTTGCTCAACGATCGAGGCATGCTTGAGGCCTCCGCGGAGCTGGCCCGTCTTGCGATGACTGAATGCGAGGGAGTCGACGAACGCCTTGGCTTTATCGTTTCCCGGATCCTCTCTCGGCCGCCAGGGCCCGACGAGATGGACATTCTCCTTCGAGAGTACGATCGCGCCGCTCGTTACTACACGCAGACTCCCGACGATGCCGTAGCATTGCTCGATGGGTTGGGCAATACCGGGTCCAGTTCGGTGAGTTCAGTCCCCGAACGCGCCGCTTTCACCGTCGTCGCCAGCATGGTCTATAATCTGGACGAGGCGATCTCCCGTGAATGACTTCCCCGACCTCCATCCTGATCCGGTCAGTGCGAAGCGAGTTGCAATGTCCCGCCGCTATTTCCTCGGCCGCTGCACCGGTGTCGGCCTGGGAGCCATCGCGCTTGGCGTGATAGACGCGGCCGCCGCGGCTCTGGTTGGACAGAGAACACTCGCAGGACTGCCTGGTCTTCCCCATTTTCCACCCCGTGCGAAGCAAGTCATCTTCCTGACCCAGTCGGGCGGGCCCTCCCAGATCGAGCTGTTCGACCACAAGCCTGGGCTGGAGCATTGGGCTGGCAAAGAACTGCCCGAGAGCGTCCGACAAGGGCAGCGCGTCACCACGATGACAGCCAACCAAAAGCAGTTGATCATGCCTTCCCGGACCCGATTTGCTCGGTTCGGTGAGTGTCGCGCGACGATCGGGGAGTGGCTCCCCTACCTCTCCGAAGTGGTCGACGATCTCTGCTTCGTCAAATCGATGGTTACCGATCAGATTAACCATGCCCCGGCGATGACGAAGTTCCTGACCGGGCATCAGCTTGCCGGTCGTCCGAGCATTGGCGGTTGGACGAGCTACGGACTTGGCAGCGAGAACCGCGACTTGCCGGATTACCTCGTTCTCATCTCTCGGATGCAGCGGCCGAGTGACCAGCCGCTTTACGACCACTACTGGGGCAGTGGCTTCCTCCCATCTCGTTACCAGGGTGTCAAGCTCCGCAATGCTCGTGATCCGGTTCTCTATCTTCGGGACCCCAAAGGTATGCCCCGACATCTCCGCCGAGGCATGCTTGACGGACTCGGAGAACTGAACCAATTCCATCTGGACGAAACAGGCGACCCCGAAATCGCGACACGGATCCAGCAGTACGAGATGGCCTGGCAGATGCAGTCAAGCGTTCCGGAGCTGAGCGACCTCAGCGACGAACCCGAGGAAGTCTTCGAGCTGTACGGCCCCGACTCGCGACGGCCCGGAACTTATGCTGCCAACTGTATCCTCGCTCGTCGACTCGTCGAGCGTGGCGTGCGGTTTGTCCAACTCTTTCATCCCGATTGGGACCATCACAGCCGCTTGAAATCGTGGTGCACCGCCCGTTGTCGCGACACCGACCAGGCAAGTGCCGCCTTGGTGAAAGACTTGAAGCGCCGAGGGCTGCTCGACGAAACGCTCGTCGTCTGGGGTGGTGAGTTCGGCCGAGGTGTTGCCGGCCAGGGCCAATGGGACAGCCCCGAAGCTGGACGCGACCATCATCCTCGTTGCTTTACCGTCTGGCTCGCCGGCGGAGGGATTAAGGCGGGCCTCACCCACGGTGCCACCGATGACTTTAGCTTCAATGTTGTGGAGGACCCCGTCCACGTCCGCGACCTGCACGCCACAATCCTCCACCTCCTCGGAATCGACCACGAGCAATTCACCTACCGCTACCAAGGGCTGGACTTCAAGCTCACCGGAGTTGAGCATGCTCGTGTCGTAAAGCCCCTGCTGGCGTGATCGAAATGATCGCGGTCTTCGTCGCTGGAGTCCCTGACTTCGATTGAATCGAGTGAGAGAGCGTTTGAGATGAATCAACAACGGATCGCATTGATTGTCTTGGCACTACTCCCCCCTTGCACAACATCCAGGGCCCAGGAGGTCAAGACTGACATCCCCTATGTCGAGAATGGTCACGAACGCCACGTCTTGGATGTCTACACGCCCGAGGAAGATGCTGAGCAAAGCCTTCCGGTCGTCTTCTGGATTCATGGCGGTGGATGGCAAACCGGTGATAAGAGTGATGTCGCCTTGAAGCCCAAGGTCTTGACCGATCGAGGGTTTCTCTTTGTTTCCACGAACTATCGCCTCCTCCCCGATGTGGATATGGAAACGCTGATGAACGACGTCGCCCAGGCGATCGGTTGGGTGCACAGGAACATCGCCGAGTACGGAGGTGATCCCAAGCGGATTGTTGTCGGTGGTCATTCCGCCGGCGCCCAGATCGCCGCTCTGCTCTGCACCGACACGCGATATCTCGGCGCTCAGGGCGTACCCTTCGATGCCCTCAAAGGCTGTATCCCGGTTGACGGAGATACCTACGACATTCCGAAAATCATCATGACCGCCGAGTTCCGGCAGGCCCTTTACGGCGGCGAGATGTTCACATTCGGTCATCGGCAAAAGTTCGGGAATGATCCCAATAAACACGTCGATTTCTCGGCGGTAACGCATGTTGCGAAGAATAGGGGAATTCCGCCCTTCCTCATCCTCTACTTCAGCGGCAATCCCGAGACGAGGGCTCAGGCTTTGTGTCTCGAGGCTGCGCTGAAGGATGCCGAGATTCCGGTTACCACATATGGAAAGGGCGACAGCAACCATAGCCGCTTGAACGACGATCTGGGAGAGCCGGAAGATCCTGTTACCCAAGAGATGTTCAATTTTCTGAACAGATACGTCATTCGCTAAAGGGTTATTATTGTAAGGTTTCGTGATTATTATGATAATTTTTGGGGTTCTTGCTATTTTGTGTCAGCCACCATTTTTTCCGGAACTAGTCGCTGGCTCCACTCTTCGAAACCCCATTGTTGCTTGGGCCCTGTAGGGCGTTTTGAGGGAACTCACCACTGACGGCATTCATCTCATTGTGTGTCCTCATTGCGGTCTCGACATTATTGGAAGATCGGTCGATTGATTGAAAAAACGGCCTAACTTTTCTGGGGCTAAAACGCATCACATGTTGCAAGTAATAAAGGCAAGGATTGCGTATCTCCATCAATCAATTTAGTGAATTTACTTAAGTTCGTTCAAGGATGTCTTCGCTCAATGTGGGGGCCTTGGCTGGCAGATGGCCGTGTCCCCTAGGCTGGGGCGGTTGAGGCAGGTTGGCGTCGGGAGACAACTTGCGGTCCCGCGAATGCCGCACCCAAAATTTGGCGAGTGCACAGGGTCAATTCGTGGGTTCTATTGCAGCATCGGTTACGCCGCCAGGGTTACCACTTATTGGTTCTACGATTTAATCGCATGAACGATTGTAATCTCGTTCTGCCTGGGTTCTCGATTGGGCGGTAGCGGAAGTGGTCATTCGCCTTCGAGCACTACAGGTTCTTGGGAACTAGCATCGCCCGGGGTGGGGAGCAATCGGGAATCAGGCCGTCACGGAGGGTGTGGTCAATAGAATAATAAATCAAATATAAAAATGTTATTAACAATAATATGATTATTTCTCGCAGTGTTCTTTATTCATGCGGAGAAAGCGTTTTGCCGAGGGGCGATTCGCCATCGGGTCGGATGTGTTCACGAACCGCGAAAGAGTTCAATCCATCCAGAAATCGACTATCAGTCTGGGGAAGATGTGCGTCAACAACCAAATGCATTCACTCGCGAGAGCGCAGAGTAGGAGCGAGCGAGTTTCGTCATCAAGAGACCGCAACCGGTAGGTTGACGACCAATGAATTCGACTCGGGCGAAACTTTGCTTAAACTATTGGGGTACAGCGCTCAACGGATGGCTGCAGCCCGGTCCCGTAGTCGATATGTTCCTGAACATCGAGATCACGCCATGACCGAATCCGAGTCGGATCGAACCGCCTCCTCGGCCGGATCGACACTCGTTGCAATCATGGCGGCCATGCTACTTATTCATGCGGCATGCTGGGCCTCAGGGCTGCGGGGGAGGTCGCTGGCTGATGCGGTCGAGCGGGGGGCCGCTCGGGTAGAGGAACAATCGTTCGGCGAGGTGGCCGAGGCAGACATCCGGCGGGCGATCGAAAACCAGCGGTCGAGTTTACAATTCTGGGCAGTCCTGTCGGCTGTCGGTGACTTCGTTGTTGAGCCGTTCGTCCCGGCGTTGAGGGCATTGCTTGCCGCCTCGGGATTTGCCGCCATTGCTGCGCTCTCGGGCAGGCCGGTTCGGTTTGCCGAGGCGTTGGTTGGAGTGGCGGAGGCCCAATGGTTCTGGGTGATCGGCCTTGGAGTCCGAGTCGCACTGATGATTGTGTTAGACCGTTCGGAGATTGAGACCTCACTTGTCCTGTGGCTTCCGTTCGGAGCCTATCCGGCAGCCTCCTGGATTGCCATGAGGCAGTTCGACCTCTTCGCCATCCTCGGCTGGATCGCTGTCGGACGGTCAGGCTGGAGGCTTGGTCTGGTCGGTCCAGTGACGGCGGGAGGGGCCTGTCTGCTACTCTGGGGGATTGAGTCATCGCTCCGAATTGCGACAGCGACTCTTTGCGGTGCCGCCATCCGGGCGACATTGATACCTCGTTAACGACCGAAAGGCTGGCGGATCGAGAGGACCCGACGACGATGCGACGAAGCTTGCTCCTTGGATCCGGCATGATCATTCTGGTCGTTGCCCTTGCCGCCGCAAACCTCCGGCGGGACGGGGGACTTTACGAGCTTGACTGGCAACTGATGCGAACACCGCCACGCGAGGTCGAGCTGGCGACCCCCGTCCGGGCCGAGATTGTGGAGACGATCTCGGCCACCGGCAAGGTCGAGCCGGTCGAGGAGGCCGAGATTGCCCCTCAGGTGGTTGGCCGGGTTGTGGCGGTGTATGTCGAGGATGGTGATCGCGTCTCTGCGGGTGACCTGCTTGTGCAACTCGACCCAACAGAGGCCCAGGCCCGGCTCGCATCGGCCGAGGCGAGGATCGATCGCCTCCGTGCTCTCATTGTGGATGCCGAGGAAGATGTTCAGAAGGCCACGCGCGATCTTGATCGGACGGGGACGTTGGCCACCCGAAACGTCGCAACACCGACCGAACTGGCCGACGCCCGGAGCGTCCTGGCCAAGTCCCAGGCCTCACTCGACGTGGCCCGCAACGAGTTAATCGAGAGCGAGGCCATGCGGCGAATGAGCCAGCAGGAATTGCAATATACGGAGATCCGGGCCCCGATTGATGGTGTCGTCGCCGACTGCGAAGTCGAGGTCGGGGAGGTTGCCATTGCCGGCACGACGAATCTGCCGGGAGCCCTCCTGATGTCCATTCTCAACCCGGACCTCATGCAGGTTCGTACCGATGTGGATGAGACCGACGTTCCCCTGGTTCAGAACGGCCAACCCGCCCGAATCTATCTCCAGGCGGACCTCCTTGCTGCAATTCCCGGCGTCGTTGTTCGCGTTGCACCTCGGGGAAGGCTGAAGCAGGAGGTCGTTACCTTCGAGACGATCATCCGTGACGAGGGTGGCGATCAGTCGCCCCTCCGCCCGGGGATGACGGCCACGGTCGAGATCGAGGTCCGCCGCGCCGCTGAGGTTCTGAGTGTGCCTGTCCAGGCCGTTGTGCAACGCAGGCGGAAAGACCTCCCGGACTCCCCCTCCGTCCAGTCCTGGCTTGATCGTCATCCGCTCGCCCCCGGTGAGGCGGTCACGGATCTCGGCTCACGTTATGTGACGACGTCATTTGTAGCACTCGAAGGGAAGGCCCGAGCCCGTCCTGTCGAAGTCGGCTTGAGTGACGAACGCCGCGTCGAGATTCGGAGCGGACTCGAGCCCGACGAACTCGTTATCGTTGGACCATTCCGCACCCTCGACGAACTCAAGGACGGTGACCCGATCATCGTGGTCAAACCCGGGACGGACACCGAGATCGAGCCAACACCGTGATCGCTAACGACCCTCTTCCGCACGACACGGCGGTCGCCGCTGGCGAGTCGTCACCGGTGATCCTTCTTCAACAAATCACGAAAACCTATCTGATGGGAGCGGAGAAGGTCCGAGCCCTCGACGGCGTCGATCTCCGGATTGATGCCAACGAGTTCGTGGCGATCATGGGGCCTTCGGGATCGGGTAAATCCACCCTGATGAATATCGTTGGCTTGCTCGACGTTCCGACGAGCGGCCAGTATTGGCTCGCTGGTCGGGACGTGGCCCGCCTTTCCCAGTCAGAGCAGGCCAGGGAGCGAGGTCGGCGGATCGGCTTCGTCTTCCAAACGTTCGAGTTATTGCCGAGGCAGACGGCGCTGAGAAACGTCGAGCTCCCTCTGGTCTATTCCGGCGTCCGAGATTGTCGCGCCAGGGCCGAGGAGGCGTTACGCCAGGTCGGCCTGGCCGACCGCATGGAGCACCGCCCGAACCAGATGTCAGGTGGGCAGCGGCAGCGGGTCGCGATTGCTCGGGCCCTCGTGCAGAAACCTGCGCTCATCCTGGCCGACGAGCCTACGGGGAACCTCGACACCCGCACAAGCGGAGAAATCCTCGACCTCTTTGACGACCTCCACGCGAAGGGGCAGACCATCGTCCTCGTCACCCACGAGCCGGACATCGCCGCTCGCTGCCGCCGGGTTGTACGACTCCGAGACGGCCGGATCGAGTCCGACGATCCGAACGGGGGAGTCATCGGATGCTGATTCTCGCGAATGTCCACACGGCCATCGAACAGATCTGGGCGAACAAGCTACGATCGGTCCTGACGGTTGTGGGAATCGTCATCGCAGTAACCTCGACGATCACCGTCGTTAGCGTCGTTCAAGGGTTCACTGGCTACGTGGCCGAGTTCCTGCAGGGGCTCGGGACGAATGCCATGTGGATCTGGCCGGAACGCCCCGGAGGGGAGGCGGGCAAGCGCCTCGGTCGGGTGACACTCGATCTCCGGGATGTCGAGGCACTCCGGACCGAGTGCTCCACGCTGCGTTCCATTTCCCCCCTGATCCCCAGACCCTCGGTAGCCGTGGCGCTCGGCCGGACCGAGGTGACGACCCAACTCGAGGGCGTCT
Organism: Tautonia rosea; assembly: GCF_012958305.1. Classification (NCBI taxonomy): domain Bacteria; kingdom Pseudomonadati; phylum Planctomycetota; class Planctomycetia; order Isosphaerales; family Isosphaeraceae; genus Tautonia; species Tautonia rosea. The sequence goes on from NZ_JABBYO010000003.1 coordinate 26,898, forward strand.
CTGCCGAGTACCATGCGATCCGCAACCTACCTGTCGAGGTGGGCCGCCCCTTTGCGTTCCTCGATGTCGAGCGTCGCCATCCCGTCTGCATCCTCGGCCGAGAAGTTCTGCGTAAGCTCGACGCGGGAGATGACCTCGTTGGCCGAACGCTTCTCGTCGACGGACGACGGTTCCGGGTTGTAGGAATCCTCGCCGAAAAGGGAAGCGTGTTAGGGAATAGCCAGGATGACCTCGTGTTGATTCCCTATACCGTGGCCCTGACGATGTACCCGGCTGCCAGAACGTCCATCGCCCTGACCGCCCGAGCCCTGGACGAGGAGCAGGTCCCCGAGGCCAAGGCTCAGATTGTCAGCTTGCTCCGACGCCGGCACCGTCTCGAAGCGTATCAGCCGAACGACTTTCAAATCCGTACGCAAGACGAACTGCTGACAGCCTTCAACAGCATCAGCATTGCGGCGACGGCGGTGCTTGCCGGGATCGTTGGCATCTCACTCCTCGTCGGCGGCATCGGGATCATGAACGTAATGCTCGTCAGCGTCACCGAACGAACCCGAGAGATCGGCCTTCGCAAAGCCGTTGGCGCTCGTCGACGCGACATCATGCTCCAGTTCTTGACCGAGGCCGTCGGCCTCAGTCTCCTCGGCGGCGGCCTCGGTGTTGGCCTTGGCTATGCCATCACGGCCATCGTCAGTCTCCACCCGCAGATGGTTGATGTGGCCGTTCCGCTCTGGGCCGTCGCGTTAGGCTTCGGTATCTCCGCCGGTACAGGAGTGATCTTCGGCATTCTTCCTGCTCTGAAAGCCGCATTGCTCAATCCAATTGATGCGCTAAGACACGAATAAACATTGATTTTCTGTGGCGCCCCGAGTGGGCTGACCGTCTTTGACGAACGACGCACGGGCATGGTCCGAGTAGGCCAGCAGCAGCTCGTTGACCGTCAGGTCGGGCGTGTTCTGGACTTCTTCCTCGATGGATTCCGCGGGGACCGGCCGAGCCTGCCACTCGGCAACGAGCTTGTAATTTCGTCGGCTCTCGGCCGAGTTATGGGCCCCGAGATAATCATCCATGCCGGTCACCGTGACGACGACGCGGCCGGAAGGCGGTAGGAGGGGATTCGAACAGACATGCTGCGAACCCTTTGCACCCCAAACCCGGAAATTACCGGATTCATTGGAGCTGTCGGGCCGCGAAGCCGTCCACGGACAAGTATCCTAAGTCCAGGATTCGGCGAGATTTGAAAAAAGTCGGGGCGAGAGGATTTGAACCTCCGACCTCACGGACCCGAACCGTGCGCTCTAGCCAAGCTGAGCTACGCCCCGTTACTGTCGAGATGACGAGCGTGATTATAAGGGTTTGGCAGCGGCTGTCAACTGCGGTCAAGGAGTGGGGGTCAAACGGTGAGAAAGTGATCGAACCAGTCGAAGGCTTCGGCTTGCATAGGGAGGTCGAATTTGTGGGGGCCGGGGTAGAAAGTACCGCGGTAGCGGTCGGGAGAGCCGGCCTTGGTGTAGAGATCGGTGAGGATCTGGTCGGAGCGGCGCATTTCGGGAAGGGTGAACAGGGAATCTTCCTCATCGAATTGGACGAGGGTCGGGCGGGGGACGCGGAGACCGAGGATCTCGGGATAATCGAGGTCGCGGGGGAGGCCGGGGATGTAGATCATCCAGGTGTGAGTATGGCTCTTGTACAGGAGGTAGTCGCGCCAGGTGCTCATCATCCCGACGCAGCAGGCGGCGGCGATGCGTTCGTCGGTACCGGCGAGGTAGACGGTCCGGAGTCCGCCGCCGGAGAGTCCGGCGCAGCCGACGTGGTCAGGGTCGACATCGGGACGAGAGCAGAGGTAATCGAGCGCGCGACGGTCCTCAGCCAGGAAAACGCCCGGCCAGGTCGTACCGGCGCAGAAGAGACTTTTGGCCATGACGCTCTCGTGAGCTGAGGCGAAGCGGTTGTACGCCTCAATCTCCTCCACCGACTCGGGGCGGACTTCTTCAAGATCTCCCTTGAGAACCCGAGGAACGTCGGCCAGGCGGATGCGACGGCTCGCGAAGGCGAACGTATCGTGAACAAGCACCACATACCCACGCTTGGCCAGTTCATTGGCCCAGCTGACTCCGCCGTAATCGCGTTCGCGATGCTCGCGCATGATCGGGTGTAGATCGTCGCTGATCTGGGCGATCTTCCGCCAGCCGAAGGCCTTATTGCCGCCGTGATCGTGCAGGGCAAGCACGGCGGGCAGGCGGCCCGTGGCCTGGGCGGGCTTGAGCAAGACGGCTTCGGTGGGTGGGCCGTAAGGGAGCTGCCAGCTCAGATGCTCGACGAGCAGACCGTCATATTCGAAGCGGTGCTGGACCGCGGCCCGGGGAACCCCTCCGGCCTCGGGTTCGATCAACAGGTCGGCGACGCGATCCAGCGCCTCTCTCCGCCAGGCGTCGAGGTCTTCCGACCCAAACCGAGGGTGCCGGAACGAGAGACGCGCGGGTCCTTCGCCCACGAGTGATGCGGCCCAGGGACCATAGGCCCCGATCATATTGGGTTCCACGAGATGCGTCTCCGGCCAGAGAAGTCGCTGAGCAAGGGCTGATTGTGATGTTATACCGCATCGTCTTCAGTGATTGCTCCCCTGCGGTGCCAGGATTTACGGAGGGCAGCGAAGCCCATTCGTGAATGCAGCACGGTTCACCCGGTCGATTCTTGCAATCACCTAGGAGCCGAGCCGTTGCCGTACGCTTCGTTCTGCGAGTAACCTCAGCGAAGAAGGGAAATCACCTGATCGAGCTGGATTTCCACAAGGAGCAGAGCATGGCCGGAATTCAACATCAGTGGGAATACCGAACAATCCGTCACGAGCGAGGCTGGAGCGAAGAAACGCCGGGTGATCTCGCCTCAGAAGCCAGTGATATCGAGGCAAATCTCCAGATGCTGGGTCAGGAAGGCTGGGAACTGGTTTGCGTTCTCGGAGACCTGAACGCTGCGATTCTGATCCTCAAGCGGCCGGTATTGCGCTAATCGTTCAAGGCTCGAGGCGAGCATCGACCAAAGGATTCGAGGGAATTGGCAATGAAAAAACGAGTCGAAACAAAATTATATCCCAAATTTAATCGGATTAGGAAATTTCTATGGAAAGGTGTCCTTCTGTGGCTTCTATTCAGTGGGATCGGGATTCAAGCAGCGATCGCGGATGCGGCGGCTGCCGGTCGACGGCCAAACCTATTGCTTGTGGTCGTCGACGATCTCGGCTGGTCCGATCTCGGCTGTTACGGGGCTGATTTGCACGAGACACCTCACCTGGACCGGCTTGCAGGGCAGGGGAGGCGCTTCTCGGCGGCCTATGCGGCCCCGGTTTGCTCGCCCACCCGGGCCGCGATCATGACCGGTAAGCACCCGGCTAGGCTGCACATGACGGTCTGGTCCGAGGCGGCGCGACGGCGATCCTCGACGGGTGACCGCCCGCTCATTCCTCCGGCGACCCATCCTGACTTGCCGCTTCAGGAGCAGACGCTGGCCGAGTACCTCCGCCCAGCCGGGTATCTCACGGCCCTTGTTGGCAAGTGGCACCTGGGAGACTCAGCGCACTATCCCGAGACTCAAGGATTCGACCTCAACATCGGCGGCACTCACTGGGGAGCACCCCCCACCTTCTTTTTTCCCTATCATGGGCGATGGTCGAATACCGACGAGTACCGATATGTGCCAGGGCTCCCCTGGGGCCAGCCGGGAGAGTACCTGACCGATCGGCTGACCGATGAAGCCTTGAAGATTTTCGAAGCCGCGGGCGATCGGCCCGTCTTCCTCAGTCTGAATTACTACGCCGTGCATACCCCCATCGAGGCGAAGTCCGAGCTTGTCGCTCGCTACGAAAACCGACGCTCACCCGATCATCAGCACCAAAACGCCACCTATGCCGCCATGGTGCAAACCGTCGATGATAATGTCGGGAAACTGCTCGACGGTCTCGATCGACTCGGGATCGCCGAGCACACGCTGGTCGTGATTGTCTCCGACAATGGTGGTTACATCAACGATTATCGCGGGGTTCCGGTCACCACCAATTACCCGCTCCGATCCGGTAAAGGCTCCCTGTACGAAGGGGGAATCCGTGTCCCCTTGATCATCCGCCTTCCGGGCAGTGAGTCAATCGGGGAAGTGATCGATGATCCGGTCACCGTCATGGACCTCTTTCCGACGATCCTCGACGTGGCCGGTGTTTCGATGGAACCGGACCAGACTGAGGCCCTCGATGGCACAAGCCTCGTGCCGCTGCTCGACGATGAGCCTGTAAACTGGACCGGGCACGATGCGCTCTACTGGCACTTCCCCCATGATTACCCGACCACCACTCCTGTCGGAGCAATCCGATCGGGGAACTGGAAACTCCTCGAATATTTTGAAGACGGTCGGCTCGAACTATACGACCTGGACCGAGATCTAGGTGAGCGGGAAAATCTCGCCCCGGCTCAGCCCGAACTCACGACCGAGCTGCACCTGCGGCTCATCGACTGGCGAGTCCGTGTCAATGCCCAGATGCCCGAGCCCAATCCTGCCTTCCAGACCAATCCCTGACCGCCTTTTGACCTTCGGGGGTCTCGTGTCCACAATCGAGCAGAGAGCAACATCACGTTTGGAACGTTAACCCGTTTCTCTCAACATCCGGAACCAAACCCCGAGGAGCTCGATTCGGATGATGCGCATGGCCTGCTGGATACTCGTCGCAATCCTTCCCACTTTGATGGGGATTGAGTCACAGGTGGCCGCTGAGGACGACGACGGTAACTCGGTCCGTCCCCTGTTTGACTTCTCCCAGGACAACGCGTCAGGTGCCTGGCGAAGCGTGAACGACGGGGTTATGGGAGGGGTCTCGGAAGGTTCGTTCCGGATCTCCGATGAAGGGCTCTTGAAATTCTTCGGAACGTTGTCACTGGAAAACAACGGCGGATTTGCCTCGATCCGCTCTGTGCCGGGCCGGCTCGGTCTAAAGCTGGACGATGTCCTCGTCCTTCGCGTTCGGGGAGACGGCCGCGAGTACTTGCTCAACCTGTACGTTCCAACAATTCGAACCGCCTACTCCTTCCGCGCTCCAATGCCGACCGTTGCCGGCGAATGGATTGAAGCTCGGGTGCCGGTCCGCGACTTCGTGGCCAACTCCTTCGGCCGTCCGATCCCTGGAGCGGGACCAGTCGATCCCGAGCGGGTGACGTCGGTTGGCATCACCCTGAGCGACAAGAAGCCGGGAACCTTTGCGCTGGAGGTCGCCTCGATTGGGGTTGAAGCCGCAAAAGCCGACGAACCGACCACCAAAACCGTCACCTATACCGAGACGGAACACGGCCCTCTGGAGATGGTGATCCATTTTCCTCCCGGATGGAAATCCACCGATCGGCGGCCTGCCATCGTTTTTTTCTTCGGCGGTGGTTGGACCAACGGGAGCATCGCCCAGTTCGAGCCCCAGGCGGAGCACCTCGCTCGACGGGGAATGATCGCCGCTCGGGCTGACTACCGGGTTCAGTCTCGCCAGCAGGTTACCCCCGAGGAGTGTGTCGACGACGCTTTCGCCGCCGTTCGATGGCTGACCGATCACGCTAGCGAATTCGGGATCGACCCCAATCGGCTCATCGCCTCTGGAGGGTCGGCTGGCGGCCACCTCGCGGCTTGCACGGCGTTGAGTCCGGCCGTCGAAGGGGCCCCGGAACCTCCTCGACCCGCCACCCTCGTCTTATTCAACCCGGTGCTGCAATTCGAGGGGCAGCCGCAGCTTATGCAACGGATCGGCAACGATGATACGATTGGTCGCCGCATCTCACCGACCTTGCACATCAGTTCGACCACCCCGCCGACTCTCTTGCTCTACGGCAGCGAGGATCGACTGATCGCTCAGGGACGCGAATTCATCGAGCGAGCGACCGAGGTTGGTATCTCAGCGCAACTATTCCTTGCCGAAGGGGAGGGGCACGGCTTCTTCAACCGTCCCCCCTGGCTCGATCGAACGACTGCGAGGGTAGACGCATTTCTCACCGAACTTGGGTTTCTTGATCCCAACGAATAATCACTTCCACGGGCCGGCCGCTCGCCAGAGGCGACAACCGGCCCGGTTCAGTAGTTACCTGGCGCACGAGGTATCGCAGCCGACCCGGTTCCAGGGCATTTTCGCGAGCATCATGCCCATACCGCACGTATCGGTAATCCCCGCGAACACCAGCCCCGCACCGACAAAACCCGGGATGACCAGGAACCACGGGTTGACGAACGCCCCGAGCACAGTGCCGATTGCCACCATCGTTCCGGCTGCGATGCGGACCTGACGCTCGAGCGAGATCGCCTTCTTGCCCCGAACCACTGGTAGACCGGCCGCTTCCCAGGCTTGCGTTCCGCCTTCGACGTTCACCACATTCTCGAATCCTGCCGAGAGGAACTTTTCCGCCGCTTTATGCGCCCGGTTGCCGGTTCGGCAGATCAAGTACAGCGGCTCATCTCGGGAGCCATTGCGAGCGTCCATAACGGACTTCGGCTCAAGCTGATCGAGCGGCACCAGTCGAGCCGGCTCGGCGTGGAATTCCCGGAACTCGACCGGGGTCCGTACGTCGACCAGATCCACCGGCCTGCCTTGCTTGCGTCGTTCTTCAAGTTCTTTGGGTGAAATCGTGGCAATGCTCATGAGAACCTCTCCTTCCCGGATCGATCACCAAGGGGCTTCCGACAACCCCACCATTCAGGGTCTGAAATACGCAAACCCGTCAAATTGCTGACGACGAACCACCTCGACCGCTCCCGACGGCACGGTGCCGACGCCCGGTACCAGATCGTCCTTCGTTATCCCGTTGCGCTTCATGGTGTTCTCGCAGGCGACAATAGTCACCCCGCGATCGATCAATGACGTGATCGCCTCGGCGTGATCCGTCCGAACCGCCTCCACCACGTTGATGCCCCCGCTGTGGCAGACCACCACGACCTGGGCCTCGGAATCCACTTCCAGGATTCTTGAAATATTCTTCATGCCCTGGCCTTGTCTCCCAGAGTCGGCAAAATTCATGTGCACGAGGACCCGGAGCGATTCCGCCGTCTCCTCATCATCCGCTCGGGACCCGGTCTGACTGAGGACCACGCCCAAACCAATGAGGGCCAGGGCGGCCCAGGCAATCCTGGATGACATGAATCAGTCTCCTTGTTGAAGTCGATCAGGTTGGCCGGTCAAACGGACTCGGCCGAGCAACACTCAGCGGCCAAACTCGGCTCAGGGCCTTGGACCTCGTCCTGGGCCTCCAGCCCAGGGGGGACGGGCCGCCTCGTGGCCTCCGGCCACAAAACTGTTCACCTTCTTCGCATGAGCCCGGATCAAGGAAACCACCTGGGGGTTCTCGCTCGTTTCCACAACCTCAATCCCACCCTCGATGTCCGTCCAGGTCATGGTGATCTCATCGGCGTGGGCAAAAATCGCGCGGAAGATTGGGTCCCAGACCCGGACCAGTCGACCCGTCTCCAACCGCTTCGACATCTGCCGAACATGCTCCCGAAGCGAGGCAACCAGCTCGGGACGATCCGTGACCGTCTTGGTCCGCACCCCGCCCTCGATCTCCTCTACCGTTCTCGTGATTGATTGATGAGCACTCAGCAACGCCTCGATGTTGCCATGCTCCGCCTCCGACATTCCAGCACCATGGCCGCCGCGCTGTCCTGGCCCTTGCTCCGCGTCCTGGCCTGCTTCATGAGATGCACCGTGTCTCGCCCCGCGACCCGATCCTCGGCCCGGCCCGTGCCCCGGTCCATGACCGCCTCGCCCTTGGCGAGCCTGGGGGACGTGCTGCGCTTGACCCTCAGAGGAGTCATGGTCGTGCTGGGCCATCGCTCCCGAAACACCGATCATCATCGCCGTTACGACAACCGCGATCACAAGGTGTCTCATAGCTCGATACTCCTGTGCTCAAAAGGTCAACCGTCTTGAACACCTTTCCCTCACCGATCGTCGTGCTACAATACTTCAACACGACCAATTGACTGTATTCCAATTCAGTTGAATAGTCAAGCCCATGCCTGCCACAATTCCCGACGCCTTTCTCGATCTGATGGCTGAAAAGTTTCGGATGCTGGCCGATCCAACCCGCCTGGCAATCCTCCGCGCCTTGATGCAAGGGGAGCGGAATGTGACTCAGGTCGTCGAAGAGACCGGGCGGAGCCAGGCAAATGTTTCAAAGCATCTAAAACTGCTTTCTGATGCCGGCCTGGTGACCCGCCGCAAGCAGGGATTGCAGGTCTTCTACCGGCTCGACGACCCGCTGGTCGATCGTCTCTGCAAACTCGTTTGTGAGACGATTGTTCAAGATGCGCAGCAGGCCGTCGAACGGCAGAAGTCATTGCTCTCCGGATGGAGTGGCGGACCTGGGTCATGATGCCCTGGCTCGGATCGCCACGGCCGGTGAACTCCTCATTATTTCAATGGTGGCACCCGCAAGGGGCGAGGTCCTCCAGGACCGGGGGGAACATTCCCCCCGGCCCGAGTTCACGGCGGCCGTCGCCGTGGACGTGATGACCCGGGCATGAAAAACCCCCGATCATGCGCCGTAAGGGCATGACGGGGCGATCTTGGCCCTGCCGCTCACCCATCATGAGCGAGCCGTCAATCGACAACATATCGGTATGCACCCCGCGCCGTCAAGCAAATCGACCGTTTGGCAGACCCTGGCATACGAATCGCATGTGTTGAACGAGAACGCGACTGCCGGATCGGGAACTCGCGATGGTGTCGATCCGGCCATCACTTCCTGAAAGGTCCACGGAGTTTCTGCCATGATTCCCTCCACGGTCAGCCGGGTTTCTGAGAATTCTCCTGAGTCCATCAACGAGTCCATCCAGCGGCAGACCGAGGCCCGAGTACTTCATTACGCCTCCGCCGGTCCTCGGGCGATCGACCGTCGGCTGCGTCAGCTCGATCAGGAATGGGACATCGAGCGGGTACTGGAAGCCAACGCGTCCAGCCTCATCCTGGCGGGGATGGCGCTCGGTTCCCTCGTCGATCGCCGCTACTACGTATTGCCCTCGGTTGTGGCGGGCTTTCTACTCCAGCACGCCATTCAAGGGTGGTGCCCGCCGTTGCCTCTGTTCCGTCGGATGGGAGTTCGTACGGCTCACGAGATTGAGCAGGAACGCCACGCCTTGATGCTCTTGCGAGGCGAGTTCCAGGGGATCACGGGCGACACCGATCACGGCCGGGTCGAACAGGCGCTTCAAGCCGTTCGATCCTGATCTCGAGAACTCAGCTCGATGTGGTCCGACAGCCGACAAACCTCATCAGGCCCCAGAGCCAGTCAATCTTGAACCGCTCGGAAGCGATCGGTTGCAGGCCCGAACGCTCCAGCAGGTTCTCGCATTCGGCCTGTGAGTAGGTCTGGTGAAACGCCGAATCGGTCCAGCGGAGCCAAATGCTGCACGCCTTGCAACTGAGGTAGTCGTCGCACCAGTCGACCAGTACAAAGCGTCCGCCGGGCCGGAGCACCCGGCGGATCTCCGCGAGGGCTTCGAGCGGCGATCGAAAGTAATCAAAACTGTTGGCACACAGTGCCAGATCGAAGGAGGAATCGGCCAATGGAAGCCGTGATGAAGACGCTTGCACCCAGTTGACCTTGCCATCAGTGAGTTTCGACGCGGCTTGTGACAGCATTCCCCGACTCAAATCAGCCCCGACGATCCGAAGACCTGGCCAGCAGTCGAGGAGTCTTTGCTCCAGGGTTCCGGTACCGCAGGCCAGATCGAGAGTACGCTCTTCTCCCTCGACTTCGATCCCGTCCAGCGTTGCTCGCAACGTTGCCTCAACATAGTGTCTCCAGCGACGGTCGTAGTCAGGGGCTAGCCGGTCGTAACTCGATCGGACTGACGATGCACTTCTGTCATTCATGTTTCCCGGTCCTGCGTTGCGAACCGTCTTGCGACCCCCTTTTGATCAGCACCTGTCTGGCAATTGACTTTGGTTGTCACCTCGGGCTCGGGAGGATTCGCTCCAGAGAGACATCGCGATTAGCCGATCTTAATATGGCGGTATCTTGCCCGCTGCGGCACGACGATCGCGGACCTCTTGTTCCTCCAGGGACAATCATTGACTTGCAGGTCCACTCGACCGCAACCGGACCCATCATCGGCCAGCCGACACGTACAGGAGGTGATCGATGAGCCAGACGCAGGGGGACCCCGCGATCGACCTGATCCGCTGGACCTTCACGGCCGATGCGGCTCGTAGAAACGAGATCGAGAGCTACCTCAATGACCTCGGCCTCGATGTCTTCTCCCGAGGCGATGGTCAGTTCATTGTCCTCTGGGACGAGCCCGACGTGGACCACGACGAGGTGGTTGAGCGTCTCTGGACCATCAATGGCGAAGCCTTTGAAGTCACCCACGAGTCGTTCCGCCGTCTCGATCTGCTGGTTTACCAGGCCGAAGAAGACGACTCTGACGCCGAGGCTGCGTGAATGCGATTGCAACCGCGAGACCGGTCGATCATCTCATCTCGGCGCTCGCTCATGTTCAATTATCCCCGGCTGTTGCATCGTCCGGCGACTCAATGATTCGAACACGGCGGATTCCCTCGCGCCACCAATCGGTGAGCGGCCCTCGCGTCAGGCTTCGCAACGCATTGGCGGCCGAGGCGCGTGCCAGATCAAGCTCCGCCTGAACGGTTTCCTCCTCAAACATCGACGCTTCCTCCACAATCGTACCGTCCGGTTCGATGATCCGGCTTTGTCCGTGCGAGCCTCCCAGATCGTCGTCGGCCGGCGCGTTGGCATGCACCACGAAGACAGAATTTTCAACCGCCCTTGCCTGAATCTGGGCCCGGTACGGACCAATTTTCCTCTCCTGCCGGATGCCCGACTCGTGCGAAAGGTAGAAGACGACCCGAGCCCCCGCCAGGACCGGCAGGCGTACCAGTTCCGGGTAGCGCTCGTCGTGGCAGATGATGATGGAGCAGGGGACCCCCTCGACCGGAAAGACCGAGAGATGATCGCCCGGTGTTGGCCACGGCTCGGCAAGCTGAACCTTGTGATACCGCTCGATTACCCTCCCCCTCGAATCAATCACCACTGCTGAGTTCGTTAACGACTCACCGTCCCGGTACGGGGTTCCCACAATGGCATTAATGCCCGCCTCTCGACAGGCACTGGCGATCCGACGCTCGGCCGAGATGAGTTGCTCGGCCGTCGCCGTGGTCGCCTCGTCCTCGAAGTAACCTGTCACCGCGCACTCCGGGAACACTGCAACCTCCACGCCTTCCACGGCCAATCGTCGCAGATGCGTGATGATCCGATCGACGTTGGCATCAATCCCGCGAGTTGACCTCAGTTGCACGGCCGCTACGCGAAGCGTTCCCGAAATTGCGACCGATGAGTCTCCCGCTAGGATTGGTGTCGTGATGGTGGCAACAAGCAGCACCATGAATATTGCGAAACGCAAAGGCATCATTGCGGTCTCCTGAGTCAGTGGGGTTCACACGTCGACCCTCGCGGGCCGATCGATCTGCTCCACCTTACCCTCGATGCGACTCCAGACGGTACGTGCTGGCGAAGCCGTGCCCATTCGGGTTTGATGACGAGAAACCCGACCCCCAGCGCCAGTCATAAGGCCGAGGGCTCGGAATTCCGACCAGGCATCTTGAACTCATTGAGGGACCGTCATGCCACGATTGCAACTCTGTCTCTGTTGCGCGTTCGGAGTCCTCTCCGGTTCGATCGCCCCGGCTTATGCCGAGGAACCGACCCGCGAGGCCGTGGCCGAGGCCCTCGGTCGGATGGTCCTCGAACGCGACACGACCATGACCGAGGTTCACCAGTTTGTCGAGCCGCTCATTCCCAGAATGCCCGAGATCGAAACCCGGGACGATTGGCAAACCGCGGCCGACCAGATCCGCGCCGAGGTGCTCGATCGTGTCGTCTTTCGCGGCGAGGCCGCATCCTGGCGAGACGCCGAGTGCCGCGTCGAATGGCTCGACACGATCGAGGGCGGCCCTGGCTACCGGATTCGCAAGCTCCGTTACGAAGCCTTGCCCGGCTTCTGGATTCCTGCCTTGTTGTACGAGCCGGAACAGTGCGAGGGGCTCGTGCCGGTCGTGCTAAACGTCAACGGCCACGATGCCGCAGGGAAAGCCGCCCCGTACAAGCAAGAACGCTGCATCAACCTTGCCAAGCGGGGCATGCTCGCCCTGAATGTCGAGTGGATCGGCATGGGGCAGCTCCGCGGCGACGGAAACAAGCACGGTCTGATCAACGCGATCGACCTGTGTGGTTCCGGTGGCATTGCCACGCACTATCTCGGCATGTGCCGGGCCCTCGATCTCCTGCTCGATCACCCGAATGCCGACCCCGAGCGCGTCGGCCTGACCGGCCTCTCCGGGGGCGGCTGGCAGACGATCTTCTACAGTGCCCTCGACCCACGGATCACCCTATCGAACCCTGTCGCTGGCTATTCCAGCTTTCTCACGCGCATCGAGTACCTCTCCGACCTGGGAGACTCTGAGCAAACCCCCTGCGATCTCGCCACCGTCGCCGACTATACTCATCTGACCGCCTTGCTTGCCCCCCGGCCCACACTCCTGACGTTCAACCAGAAGGACAATTGTTGCTTCGCCGCTCCCCATGCCTTGCCGCCGTTGGTGGGGGCTGTCGCACCGATCTACTCCCTGTTCGACCGCGAAGCAAGCCTCCGGCTCCAGGTCAACGTGTCGCCCGGGACACATAACTATGAGGTCGACAACCGACAGGCCCTGTACCGGATGATCGGCGACCACTGGTTCCCCGACGAGCCCGACTACGACGCCACCGAAATTCCCAGCACCGATGAGGTCAAGACCGCCGACGAATTGCATGTTCCGCTCCCTGAAGACTCCCTCGACCTCCAACGTCTCGCCTTGGATCTGGCCGCATTGCTTCCTCGAGACCCAGGCATTCCCGACGATCCCAACGTTCTCAATACCTGGCGCGAGGAGCGTCGCAACCTCCTCCGCGCACTTGTTCGGCCGATTGAAGGCGAGACAGTCGTCGATCGTGTCAGCGATGGCTCGCGCGAGGCGCTCGTGGCGACCACGTATCGAGTCCGGCTCGCCGATTCCTGGACACTTCCCGCCGTTCGCCTGGAACCTGCCGATGCCGAGAACGTCGACGGAACCGTCCTCCTGCTTGCCGACGGCGGCCGCACCGAAGCCGTGGACGCGGCCCTTGCCTTGCTTGCGGAGAACAAGCGGGTCGTCGCCATCGACCCCTTCTTCTTCGGAGAGTCCCGTCCCACCCAGCGTGATTACCTCTGGGCCCTGATGATTGCCACCACTGGCGAGCGGCCGCTCGGCGTGCAGGTGGGGCAGATCCTCGCCGCCGCCCGGGCCATTCGTTCCGCGACGGAGGGTGAAGCTCCCTCGATCATGGCTGTTGGTCCTCGCTCCAGTGCTGTCTCACTCATCGCGGCCGCACTCGGTCCCGACCTGATCGCGGAGGTCTCGCTCGATGGTGCCTTGACCAGTCTCAAAGAGATCCTTGAGGAGGGCCGCACCTACGAGCAGTCGCCCGAACTCTTTACCTTCGGCCTGCTCGAAGCGTTCGACCTGCCCCAGATCGAGGCGCTTGTGACTCCTCGACCCATCCATCGGGCCACCTCGGAGGATTGAGTGCCTTTGTTCAAACGTTTCCCGCTTGCTCACGGTCATGCCTCCTGACCCACTCGGAAAAGCTGAGCGTGAGTGAGCACACGATGCGAAGACCGGGGGGACCGATCGTCCCACCGAACCTCGCTATCCTCGGTGGGCTCGATCGTGTAACATCGATTGAATAATCGCGGGAGCCTCGCGAGCGCCCGGGATCGCCCTGGGATCCCCGACTGATGGTATCCGGGAAACGACTCATGAGCCTGCCGATTGCCCCCCAACGCCGCCGGAACCCTTCCCGCAGGGAACTGCTTCGTGCCGGTCTGGCCGGAATGGGATCGCTCAGCTTACCCGGCCTATTCCGACTTCGGGCCGAGGCTGCGGCGGCAGGGGCCGAGCGATCAGAGCGGACGGCTGTCATCCTCGTCTGGCTTCGCGGGGGGTGCAGCCACCTCGACACCTATGACCCGAAGCCCGACGCCCCCTCCGAGTATCGCGGGCCGTTCAAGCCGATCGACACTCGCACGCCCGGACTTCAGCTCACGGAACTGATCCCGTTGCAGGCTCGGATCTCCGACAAGTTCACGGTGCTTCGTTCGATGGCCCACACCGGAGCCGGGCATCCCTCAGGGTCACTCCAGTTACTCTCGGGCGACCCTGACATGCAGGACAAGCCCGAGCCGGTCTTCCCCGACGTCATGGCCGTGGCCGACTACTTCCGCTCCGGTGGTCCCCCCCGGGCACTGCCGAACTACATCGGGGTGAACCCGATCGTCCGATACGATGGATTCGTGATTGCCGGTCCTGCCTTCCTTGGCCCTTCTCACGACCCGTTCGCGGTGACGGGCGATCCCAGTGCTCCCGATTTCCGCGTGCCGAACATCGGACTTCCCGAGGCCGAGGCCCGTCGCCTCCAGTCGCGTCTCGGCCTCCGACGCCGGATCGACGACGTACGCCGAGCAATCGATGCATCTCGCTCCGTTCAATCGATGGATACCTTCCAGGAGCGAGCGATCGACCTCCTGACCAGCCCCGAGGCTGCCGTGGCCTTCGATCTGAGCCGCGAAGATCCTCGCGTTCGAGACCGATACGGTCGACACGCCTGGGGTCAACAGTGCCTGATGGCTCGCCGACTCGTCGAGGCTGGCGTCGATCTCGTCACCACCACCTTCGACGGTCCCCTCTGCGGTCGAGTGGCCAACTGGGACGATCACGCCGTCAATCACCACGTCTTCGAGGCCCTTGAGCATCGTGCCCCTGTGTTCGATCAGGCCGTTTCCGCCTTGATTGAAGACGTGTACGCCCGCGGGCTCGATCGCCGCGTCATGGTGATCGTGACCGGAGAGTTCGGCCGGACCCCCCGCATCTCCTACGTCGCCAGCAGCGGCGGCGGCGTCGCCAGCGGCGAGGCAGGCACGGTGCAGCCCGGTCGCGACCACTGGCCGCGCGCCAATTCCATGATCTGGGCCGGAGGCGGCATCCCCACCGGCCAGGTCATCGGCAGCACCGACCGCTATGGCGAAGACGTTGCCGATCGTCGCGTCGGTCCCCACGACTTCCTCGCCACCATCTACCGCCATCTCGGCATCGATCCCGAAGCCACCATTCCCGACCGCTTCGGCCGCCCCATCCCCATCGCCCCCAACGGCCGGCCGATTCCGGAGCTGACAGCGACCTCCTGACCCACCTTGTATCTTTCACGTCTCCTCGCCACTGATGGCCATCGGCAAAGCAGGGGGACAACTGCGGTCTTCCGCGATACACTGGACCTCTGTCGGGCTTAATCCTTGGATCGTGCCGGAGGGATTGGTGGATAGTCCCATCCCATCCCCTCCCGGACCGGAATGACCAGGGCCGACCGAAGCCATGTCTCGAACAGATTCCTTCTGAGCATGGCATTGTCCTCCCCACCCCCGGCTGTTGCGAGTTCCGAGACGGCCGCGCCGCCCACCCACATCGACCCACCCCTTGAGAGGTTCCTGATGACGCCAACGATCGGTTCCATTGTCTTGTTTGTTTACGGATTGCTCCTGATTCTCGGAGGAGTGATGGGGGCTTCCGCTGGGAGCAAGGTTTCCTTGATTGCCGGTGGTGCCTTCGGAGTGCTGGCAGTGGTTGCGGCGGCGATCACCGCCTACGGCTCGAATCGGCCTGGCCTGATTCTCGGAGGCATCGTCGCGTTGCTCGTCATGGGGTCGATGGCGCAACGGTTCATGGAAACCAAGAAGTTCATGCCCGCCGGAATGACGGCGATCCTGAGCCTCATTGTGCTCGTCCTGGTCGTCGTCATCGTCCTCCGAGGGTCGACGAGCAAGCCGATGACTGATCCCGGCGTCAGCGTCGAAGAACCCCGCTGACCGCGTTTTCCAGAGGGGGCCGAAGAGCCGTCAGTTCCTCGATTGTCCCGTTTGCCCGAATACAAGTTGATCGCCGGACGTCAGTCCCTCCAACTCGCGGCCCGAATGACCCGTTGTCCCGCGCTGTCCCGATTTACCTGTTGCGACGGGCCTGCGAGAAGGAGTACCACCGATGGAAGACCGCCTGGCGATTTCCACCCTGTTCTGGCTGATTCCTCTCAGCTTCGTCTTGGCTGACGAGGAATTGCCTCAGCCAACCCCGAGCGAACCTTCCTCGGTTCGCGAGGTTCAGTCCTCCGGTTCGCAAATTGTGATCGAGCTCTACACCTCACAGGGATGCAATTACTGTCCGAACGCCGAGCGATTGATCCAGGAGATGATCCAGAAAGGTTACGGACGGAACCGGGTGATCCCCCTCGCCTTTCACGTCGACTATTTCAACACCCCCTGGGCCGATCCGTTCTCAAGTCGGTTCAATAGCGGTCGGCAGTGGGCCTATCATGAAGCCTTCAAGAAACGTGATGCGAACACTCCCGACCTCTACTTCACCCCGATGATCATGGTCGATGGCCGCTACCCCATGAGTGGCTATCACTCCAACGGCACTGCTCCGCTCTGGCCCTTGTTGAAATCAAGACTCGATCGCGCGTCGAAGGCCCGCCGCGAAGCGAGTTTGGCGGTTCGACTCGAATCCTTTGCCGATCGCCCCTCCCATCGCTCGATAACGATTCGAGCCCAGGCGAAGACTGCCCGACTTGCCGGGAAAGAACTCCTGGCCTGCGTTGCCATCACCGAAGGGCCCATGAGCACCTCGGTCCCCTCGGGCGAAAATGCCGGAGAAACCTTGATCGAACACAATGTCGTCCGATCCCTGCAATACGAAACCGTTTCGCTCCGACGCGATGCTCTCAGCGAAATCACCATTCCCGTTACGCTGGCCGAAGGGGGAGACCCTGCTCGATCCGAAATCGTCATCTTCCTTCAAGACGAAGCGACGGGAGCGATGTTCCAGGCAATGACGACCCCCTGGAACGATCCTCCTCAATTGCCTCGATAATCACGTCTCCTTGGCGACTTCCGTATCTTCCAGGGGGAAAGGACACCCCGAATACGGGAGTTCGGGGGCTTCCTCGGCACCGACTTCCGCCTCGGTCCGTCCGGTCATGGCGGCGAGACGAGCTGACATCTCCCGCAGGATGTCCTCGGAATAGCCGGGCCACTGGGCCGTAATCTGCCCCTCCTGGTCAATCAGGACCACGTAGGCTGAGTTCTGGACCTCGAAGGCTCGCACAATCGCCAATTCCTCGTCGGCGAGGACCGGATAAGGCGTTCTGTGGTCGAGCACCCAGCGATTCGCAATTTCGGCATCACCGTCAATCACGCCGAGGAACGAGGCCCGATCACCGTAGCTCTCATGCAGACGGGCAAAAAACGGCTCAGCCGAGGTGCTGCACGGGCAGCCATCTTTGATGAATACGAGAAACACCGGCCGATCGCCGACCAGTGTTGCTGAATCGATCATCTGCCCTTCGTGACTCTCGGCCATGAAACCCGGCGCAGGACGATCGGCCATGGCGTCGCTGGCGGCTTGCATCTCAGGAGTGACGAGATGCTCCTCATCAACCAGCACTCCCGTAATCACGAGCGGTCCCCGACGATCCGGTGCCTTGGCTTCCCATCGCCACCACGCGAACACTCCCACGAGCACGAACGCCCAGATCGTGATCGCGAACGTCCATTCCCTCGTCGACATGCCTGCCCCCAATGTCCAACAATCGAACCGACGAGATCGGATGAACTCCCTCTCGCCAGCCCGTGTGCCACCCGTATTGTAGGCAACGACTCAAGAGGCGTCGGCCGAGATGACTTCCCCTCCGGTCCGTGTTGAGAGGGCTCGCCAGGCAATAGGATTCACCGAGTCCTTGAGAAAGCCGACGTGCCCGTCACAGAACAGGACGTTCACGCCGCCAGGATGATTGCTCCGCGCTGCTTTCCAGGCGGGGCTATGCGGCACGAACGGCCCGAGGCAGTCAAACTGTCGAGCGTTTGGCGTGAGATAGTGGTTATAAATTGTGTTGCGGAAGTCGCCGTCCCACCATCCGGCCCCTTTGTCGAGCCGCCACCCGCGACGAGCCTCGGCACACGAAGCGTCGGTCAGCGGCAGGCTGCCTGATCGAGCAAACAGGCGCCCCGGTTCATTGGGTATCGGCGTCGGCGAAGCTCGATCGAAGGGTGGGCCGCCGGGACCAAGCAGTTGCTCAGACACCGCCGCTGTCTGGCTCGATCCATCTCGTATGCCCGACAGGTTGACTGTCACCGTCGAGAATGCGCCATTGGCGTTAACCACATCACCTGGCACTGTCTGGCCCCCGTTCAACCCGTCTCCGACATTGAACACGTAGTTCGTCGGGCCCGAGGCCGGGTCAACTCGCTCTCCCGAGTCGCTCGGACAGAGGAATAAGCGATCGACCGTTTGTCGAACCGTTTGATTGGCGGGAAAAAACGTGAATGGACTGCCCACCCCATAGCTGCCTGATGAACCCGTTGCGATCGGCCAATCCATGTTCAAGGCGTTGTAAACCTGTGATTGCTCCAGATACGGCGAAAGCTGCGCCAGCGCCGACCATCGGTAGTGCAATGTCGGAATCTGTGGATCATGCGATCCCGGTCTGGGATACAAGAACCCGACCGGAAACGCATTGACAGTTGCGTGATAATTGTGCATTGCAATGCCGATTTGCTTCAAATTGTTCACGCATTGCGCCCGTCTCGCCGCTTCCCGTGCGGATTGAACCGCGGGCAAGAGCAGTGCGATCAACACTCCGATAATGGCGATGACCACCAACAATTCGATGAGCGTAAATCCCGAACGCCGATTAGTGTGGATCATTGCGAATTGTCCTCTTGGGGGGAATCCTGGAATGAATTCAAGTGTTCGATTGTGTGAAGCTCTCGTGAAGTTCTTCGCAATCGATTTGTTCATGATCCATTGGCTGCCAATGGAGGATTGGGCGGTGATTGGGAGGCGAGAGCCTGCCAGAGGGCTTCTGCCGGTGCAGCGGTCCAGTCGATCGCTCCGGTCTGATGCGCGATGAGCCTTCCCTCAGGATCAACCACGGCCGTGGTCGGCAAGGTCGTAGCCTGGTATCGAAGCATTGCCAGCCCGGTCAGATCAACCACCGCTGAGATCGCACGGGTATGAGAATTGAGGCTGCGCGAAGCCTCCATTGGGTCAGATTGGTCCGTACAAATCGCAAGGACCTGGGGACCTTGGTTCTGAAATCGCTCCGCAAGCGTTCCTAGAGCTGGCATTTCTTCCAGGCAAGACGCGCAGGTTGTGCCCCAGAAGTGCAGAAGCACCCACCGGCCTTGAAAATCCTCAAGCCGTTGGGTAAGGCCCCCGGCGCTGACGACCTCCAGCGGGGGAGCGATTCCCGGATTCGAGATCACGGTGAATCCCGCGCGCTGCCAAAGCTCAGGGGCAATCGAGTGCTCGGTAACCTCAACCTGGAGGGAGGTGGGGGCGGTCAGATCGATGACGAAGCTGACCAGCGCTTCGAGTTCCCGGTTTGAGAGCGCCCCCCCCAGCCCCGCCATGGCCGACCCGGGAATTCCTTCCCGAATGGTTTGCCGAAGAGCCTCAGGAGTCCGGCCGCGCCGCCAATCAGTACTGGCCAGATCGCGCACGGGAGGATCGAGTGAGTGGGCGTCGGGACCGTCGCCCCGCCCCTCGATTCCATGACATCGAACGCAGTGCACCTGATAGACCATCCGGCCACGAGCAATGAGACGAGACTCAGGCGAGTCGGTCCCTGTGCGTGGTTCAACCGTCTGGACAACCGCGTCGGCAGAGGGGCGGGAAGCGATCTGCCGGGCGACCGATGCCAACCCTGCAGAGACAACCAGGACCCCTCCAACGAGAAGAATCTGTAGCCTCACGGAAAACGATCGAGACGGATCAGGCATCGAACTCTGCTCCTGCGTTGAACCTTCGTGACTCAACCTCGAGGCTTTCCAAGGGCCAGTCGAACCATGAGGTCGTGTGATGTATGGGAGCTCTGAGACATTCGGAGAGACAGGCACTCCCGTTCTCGCGGTGCCTGCCTCCTCGGTGTGAAACATCTCAATTAACGGGCAGCCACGTCCGAATTGTTCGGGTCGGGACGGTACTGGACGACGACCACCCGCTTCCCTTCCTCGTCCAGTTCGTTCCAGGAGACAACCACACGACCATCGGCAGAAACCGCCAGCGTGGGATGGGTTTGGTAAGCTCCTGGCTTCGGATCGAGGAAAACCGGTTGACCGGCGGGTGCTCCCGAAGCGTTAAGCCGAGCGTAGCGAATCGCTCGGCCTCCCTCGGCGGTCTCGGAATCAGCATCAAGGGTTGCTTCCCAGACGGCGTGTGCCATCCCGTCGGGGCCGACCACCAGTCGAGGATGTCCCTGAGCCCCGAAGCAATTTGGGTCCAGTTCTTGCGAGGAGGAAAATGCTCGGAGAGTTGCATCGGCACTCGCGATCGCCACTCGATCGGTGCCGGATGCACCGTCCATCCAGGCCACCACCAGACGATCTCCTGAACGCACCATGGTCGGACCGTCGTGAGGACATCCCTGAAACGTCCAGGCGCGATCTGGGGCAACGGGCTGGGGAGGGTCGAACTCACCATTCGCCGTGGCATGAGAAATCCAGATGTCTCGATGTCCACCGTCGCTGTTGCGGAATGCAACGAGCATCCCGCCTGATTTCTGGGTTCCGAGAACCACCGTATCGCAGCAAGGACAAATACCCCGCTGGTCGGGACCGGCAAAGACAAGCCGATCGGGGCCAAGAGCCTCTCCCGAAAGTGAGGTTGACCGGACGAACGGTTGCTGAACGCCGTTGCGATTGTCGATCCAGGAGGACAGAATTAGACCTTCGTCGGTGACGTCAAGGGCGGTGAATCCGGGTCGAGGAGCCTCGGCACTGGTGAGCGCAAACGGCGTGCTGAAGGTCCGACCTCCGTCGTCCGACCGGGCCGCCAGGAACGTGGCGTTAGGTCCTCCGGGTTCCGCCTCGACCCAGCCGAGCACCACCGTTCCCGCTCCGGACGCCAGACGAGGCAAGACGTGGGTGGAATGGGTCATGGCCCGACCGCCATGCTCGACGGTCCAGGCATAGGTCGGCACCACCCGCCAGGCGATCGCCGGCCCGAACGACTCGCCTCCCGGTTCGAAACGAGCAAGCATCAAGGTGCGCTCGTCGTCGCCGGTCTGCGAGGCCCATGCGAGCAACATCGAGCCATCTGGAGCAAGCGTCAGACTCGGCGCCTCCCGGGTCGAACTCACATCGGCGGGCAGGAGAGGGAACTCCTGTCGATCAATCCGGAACTCGCCCCGGGTGTGCTCCTGCGTGACCGAAGTGGGAGTTAAGGACGATCCTGCAGGATCGATTTGACCTCCCGCAACGCTCGAAGCAGGTCGAGGAGACGGATCGACCGGCCCCGGATCCAGCAAGACCCAGCCAAGGGCACCGCCCGTCACCCCGGCCAGGGCGATTGTGGCCATCAATGTGCGATTCATGAGTCACTCCGAACAAGGAACACAGGCTGGATCGGTGAAAAAACTCAGTCGGTGGAGCGTCATGGTCAGTACGCGTCTGCCGAAATCACTTCGCCCCCGTTACGCGTGGCAAGCGCTCGCCAGGTCAGCGGGTCGACGCTCTCCTTGACGAGGCGCACTGAGCCGTCGCAAAACAGGACATTGACCCCACCGGGGTGGAAGCTTCGTGCCCCCTTCCATCCCACCTGGATTACCCCGAGGCAATCGGGGCGATCGGCATTCGGCGTAAGTGCGTGGTTGTACAGTGTCGCGTCGAGGCGACCGAGGGCCCACGACGCATTGCGGCCGGATTGCCAGATCATCCCAGAGCCATCGGCCTGACATCGGTCTTCCGTCGGAATCAGCGGAGGAAAGCCCGCGCTGGTCAACGTGTGGAAAAGTCGGACATCAAGTGGGCCGCCCGCGTTGGGAACCGCCTGGGCTCCGACAATCGACTCGCTCATCAGGGCCGTTTGGCTCAACCCGTCGCGAACACCTCGAAATCCAATCTGGGATTGGTGAAAGCTGACTCCATCCTGCCGACTTCCCCAGTCTCGCCAACTCATCTGAAGGAGTGCGGGAGACATCGCCGAGCCGCTTGAGGCGACGTAATTCGCAGGTCGCCATTGCTCGTCGGTCAGTTCCTCATTTGCTCCATCGCTCGGGCAGAGGAATGTCGCGACGAGTGTTCGAGTAACTGTAGTGTTTTCTGACCGGACCAGGGCTCCCATACCTGAAGCAGGGGAATAACGCAGGCCTACATCGAAATTCATCGCTTCGAAAAGGGCGTTGTTCTCAAGGTAGGGGAAGATGCGGGCCAATGGACTGAAAGTATATTCGTGCGAATCGCTCCCTCGTGGAATCACATGATTCACATCGTGATACATGTGTACGGCAAGGCCAAGTTGCTTCAGGTTGTTGGCACACTGGGCCCGCCGGGCCGCTTCGCGAGCGCTCTGGACTGCGGGCAAGAGCAAGGCGATCAACACGCCGATGATCGCGATGACCACCAACAATTCGATGAGCGTGAATCCCGAGCGTCGATCAGGGTGATTCATCGAAGCACGTCCTTCGTTTGGGAAGATGTTCAGCGAGTGGCCGTTGAATCGAGTGGGTCGGACGGTTCTCGTCGACAAGAGCTCACAGGGGTCCGGCGTCCCTCGCAAAGAAAACGACGGACGACGATCGGGCACGACCCGTCGAACGAGTCCTGCATCCGAGAAAAGCAGGTGACATCAGGAAATCGGGGAGTAATTAAGTGGCAGGACGCCAGACAGAGCACGCCACTGCCGAACCGTTCGAGGTCGGGGGCTACGCTCGCGGCGATCGAGGGTTGCGATCAGATTGATCGACGATGGCAGGAGATCATCCGGAAGACGAGCCGTTCGTTGGCGTCGAATCAGACCCGAGACCCGTCGACCTCACCCGTTGCACGATCAGGAAAGGTCGACATGAAGGGTCGCAAAGGTTTCCGATCCGGGGCAGCCAAATGGCGAAGGGCGAGTCCTCCGGATGATCAGGCATCCCACGTCCAGAGCGCAGCGCGCCATTCAATGCGGGTAATCGCACTCAACGCAGACGGGGCATCTCCACGAGGACAGCGAGGATGGACGGCTCTCGTCTGAACCCCCTGTCCAGGGTCGGAAGGCCCGCCGC
The DNA here is from genome assembly GCF_012958305.1 of Tautonia rosea. Lineage (NCBI taxonomy): Bacteria > Pseudomonadati > Planctomycetota > Planctomycetia > Isosphaerales > Isosphaeraceae > Tautonia > Tautonia rosea. The sequence continues at coordinate 50,090 of NZ_JABBYO010000003.1, forward strand.
TGCTTGTAGAGCAATCAACGCTCAGGCACGCTCGCCGAAATGGGAGGACTCGGGAGGTTCGTCTGGCAGGTCGCCAGGCAGTGCGGCGCGAAATTGATCGATGAAGCAGGGCAGGGGAGGCCTTGTCTTCACCTTGGCGGGATGATTCCATTGCGACAGGTTTGCCGGACGCTCTCGTGGAGACATGAGCGAGAGCGTCGCCTCCTGGTCTCCACCGCAGGGCATCGGTCCGATGCAAGGCGACGATGCAATCGCCACCAACGTGCTTTCGACGGTCGCAAGTGACCCCGGAGACTCATGATCGACCGGATCGCCTGAGGGGCGAGTCACCGGAGTGCAGCAGCATTTGGCCGATCCACAGGTCGGGCCGCAGCAACACCCATGTTTTAGAGACGAGATTGCTGACCAATCCGCAGCGTTCGAATTCCGGGACCAGGGTCCACACCATGCCATCAAAACGAGCACCATCACGACGGCGAGTGTCGATCGGATGGAAGCTCGATTAATGTGCTTGGCATGAGGATAGGTCATAATGTCCCGATCAGAAGACGTAGTTGGTCTCTGAAGCGTACCCTAGTATTGAGACCCAATTCTTAACCGTCAAGCGATTGCCCTTGAGAATTCCAAGAGTTCACTTCAGACGGTCCAGGGCATTGAGAACCTGTTGAGATACCTCATCGAGCGAGGACTCAGGCGACACCAGACAGACCTCGGCCGAGACGGCCTGCGAAAGCATCAAGTTGATGGTTGGTACCCGCTGACCGGGTAGGGCGTCGCCTCCGGCCCGGAAATCGGTCCGCACCGCAACGATTGGAATGCCCAGGGCGAAGGCCAGACCGCACTCAAAGCTTGTCCCGCTATCCGGATCGGCGCCGTCGAGCACGGCAACCACCGCGTCGGCTGATCGAACTCCCTCCACGTCAAGCCGGAAGATCGCCTCGGCCTCCAGGGTTTCGAGCTGATGGATTGCCGTCTGAGGCAGGAACACCGTATGGCCAGCCTCAATCAATGCCGCCGCCAGAGCCGCATTCCAGGTCCGTTCTGCTTGAGAGAACAACGGGCCCGCAATGTAAATCTGCACAAAGTCGCTCCTTTGCCTTCGAAACCCTGCGGATTCGACGAACCAATCCCGAAGAACGATTGCCGGGATCCGATCGATCGTGCCGATTTTACGCAAGGTGTCGAGCCTTGCCGGCCGATCTGAAACGGTGAGTCGCGGCGGTTGTCTGGCCGGTTCGATGGCAGTTCCGCCATCGAGGTCGAGCCGACCGAGGGGTATCAGGAGGATGCCCCACCCCGGGAGGAGTCGAGTTCCTGCTCCCGATCCACCGGAACCGCGAAGGGAAAAGGACCCTGTCCCGGAGGAATCAACCCGATGCTCCGCCTTGCCCATTATGCCCCGGCCCTCATCGGTCTGGCCCTGGTCGCGCCCGCCACGGCCCGTGCGCAATCGCATTCCCACTCGGCTCAGAATTGCGAGGCCTGCATGGCCGCTCGCCATGCAACCCCAGTGGTCGAGGAGCGCCGAGGCGTCATCGGTCGCCTCCGGGGCGGCGATCGAGTCTCGATTCCCACCGGCCATTATGTCCACGGGCGTGGCCAGCAGGCGAATCCCCACGGCCAGGGCCAACCGTACGCGCCTGCCTCGAATCCCTCCTGGAATGGTGGCGCTCCCAGTCTGGCCACCAACGCCGGCCATGACGCCGATACCGGCTACTCTCATCTTGGTCCCGAACATGCCGCTCCGTCCGTTCCTTACGGCGTGATCGCTTCGGGAGAGCCCATGCCCATCGGCGAGATGCGGACCAGCTACGTCTCGCCAATGGCCCATCCTGCTCCGCCGGCTCCGACCGTCATGCCGAATGCAGCGAGCATGAACGGCGGTTTCACAGGAGTGCCGGTGATTCCCCCCAGCCCCGCCGTTCAGGCGTGGCACCAGAGCCGGATGTCTGATCGCGTCATCCCGCGACGCTCCGGACCCCTGGAAACCATGCTTGGCACCAGCAACTTGATGAACTGGGTCGAAAAGCGCAAGACCCTTCGCGCCATGCGAGCTTCGGCGAAGCAAGGGGTCTACGCTCCCTCCATGTACGAGATGCCTGGCTGGGCCGTCAACGGTCGCTGACCGAGTTCAATCGCTTCCAGTTTGGCATAAGTTCTCTCGCCCCTGCGCTTGGGTCGATCGCTGAAACGGCGGTCTTCCTTTGCCAGGGGCGTTTCATTTTGGCGAACGCTCCAGTGACCCGAACTCCTGAATCGGATGAGTCTCCGCAGTTCCTCAAGTTTGCCTGATCCGTGCAAGTGGAACGGCCCTCAGTCTGATCCGCCGGGTCCATTCCAGCCGAGGATCAGGTTGGGCCGATCCAAAAGGGCAAGACGCTTGACCGGTGTCGGTGCTCCGAACCACTCCCGAACCGTAGGAATCACGGAGGGGAGGACTTTTCCATTTGCATCGTTGCCCCGGTCGCGAGCGGCTTCGTCGGAGGATGGCGACGGCCCCGCACAGGACGGCGCGGACACGCTCGCCTCGCTCGGTTCCGAACCACTCCAGGAGGGAGACTGGCCATGTTCACAAGGGATTGACCATGCGTATCGGACATCGGCGAGGGCTGGGACTGGCTGTCGCGCTGATTGGCGCCTTGGCCGGCAATGCCTCGGCGGGTGGTTTCATTTCGGATATCGCCCCCTGGGCCCACACGATTCCCCGTGTGGCCTACGCCCGTAATCTGCAAACCGGCGACCTCTACTACGCCCCTGCGATTCCTTACGGCCATTACGCCAAGGATCACGGAGCGGGTCTTGCCGGTGCCGCCGGCCACCTTCACGGTGCAGCGGCTCATCTCAAGGGTGCCCTTCACGGTGCCGGCGACCACCTGCACGGCTCGGGTCTTGGCCTGGGACACGGTGGTCATGTTCACAGCTCGGGCCTTGGCCTCGGCCATGGAGACGGAGGTCATGACCTCGGTTCTGGCCTTGGACACGGTAGCCACGGACACGGCGGCCTCGGACTGGGCGGACTCGGGTCGGGTCTGGGGCTCGGCAAAGGGCTTGGGCTTGGCAAGGGAGGGCACGGAGGTTACGGCCTTCACGCTCCGATGAGCACTCCTCAGTTCGATCCGTCCGTGAATGGCGGCCATGCGTCCGGCAAGCACGGTGGGGGGTTGCTGGGTGGCTTCGGCCACGGTGGCGGCCTGGGTCTTGGTCACGGTAACGGCCTTGGGCTCGGTCATGGACTCGGTGGCGGCCATGGGCACGGCAACGGTCTTGGGCTTGGCCACGGCGGTCATGGACTCGGTGACGGTCACGGGCACGGGCACGGTCTCGGTCATGGAGGCCTGCACGACAAGCTTGGCGGACTGAAAGGTCTCGGCCATAGTGCCCTCGGCCACCTGAACGGGCTGCACCCAAGCAATCAGGTCCGCTACTTTGTCGGAGCGGGTGGTCCGGTTCCACTAACTCCGGGTTACGTTCCCTACATCAATGTGACCCGATCGCCTCGAGATTTCTTCGCGTTCCCGCCCTACCTGAATCGGGCGCTTGACTACTGAGCCCGCCTTCCGGGATTGAGACAGCAGGGCCGTTCGACCCGAGTCCGGGTCGAGCGGCCTCGCCGTTCACCGGAATCTGGATGATCGCGGGCGAACCCTTCGCACGGAGGCGAAAGCGTATGAAATCGCACGTCATGATGCCGCTCGTGATCCTGGCGGCGCTGATTCTGCTGCCGTCCTTATCGCAAGCCCAAATGGACGGCCCAGCCGTTCCCGACATTCGGGAGCGAAGCGGTCTGTTCACCCGCATCGTCCCAATCGAGCCGAACCTCCCGGTCGACCGGAAACGGGATACCTTCTTCAACTCCAAGTGGATGCCCCGGAACCCGAGTCATTGGGGACGTTGGCCCAACTCCTGGAAAGACGGCGGCCTGTATGGCCGGGTCTTGCCCGCGGGTTGCACAACCTGCCGATCCCCCTTCTTTCGGGGAGTTCCGGGATCCCAGACGGTCGATGCGGCCTGTGAACCCTTTAACCATGTGGACCGAGTTTTCGGCAACTTCATCAAGCCCTTCAAGCCGGTGGATGTTTACTACTCCGGCGGTTGCTATGTGCCGGTATACGACCTCGACCCGATGGTCCCCGGCCCCGGCTGGTTCCCCTGGTGGGTCCCCGATTTCGCCAACAAGCATATCGGCGGCTGATGCCTTCAATTGGCACGATGCCGACTCGGATCGTCTCGCTCGGGTGTTGGGCGCGATCTCCAGAACGGATCTTCTGGAGGGCGGGGCTCAGCACCCGTTTTGCATTCTGGGCATCAACCTCGATTCTCTCGTCCAGACTGACGCAAAGACTATTTCTCGTTCTCACTATTTCTACGGAACACGGCTTGCTGAGTTATTGCTCTGCTTTGCGGGGAGCTTGCCTGCCGAACCACGACGCAAGCGTCCTGGTTTGGAAGAGTTCATAGAGAGTTCATGAGATCTTCTCTGCATGCTCGGCCGCAACAAACTTCGAAGCGTAAACACCCTGGGAGCGACCCGACGATGGCATCCAAGAACCTGTTGAATGAACCGACTCCGCCCTTTGAACCCCAGACTCAGAACCCTCCCGGCCTTGACGCCGAAATGACCCCTCGGCCCAGGCACTCGGCCGAGGCGTACAAGGCAGCGGGGAAGCTGACCGATCAGGTGGCCCTCATCACCGGTGGCGATTCCGGGATCGGCGCAGCGGTGGCCATCCTCTTCGCCAGGGAAGGGGCGGACGTGGCGATCGTCTACCTCCCCGAGGAACAACGAGACGCCGAGCACGTCCGTCAACACGTCGAGAAAATCGGCCGCCGCTGTCTTTGCATCCCCGGCGATCTGAAAGATTCATCCTTCTGTAATCAGGCCGTTGAGCAGACTGTTCGGAAGCTCGGAAAGCTTGATATCCTCGTCAACAATGCCGCCTATATGCCCAAACGCACAAACTTTGACGACATTACCGACGACGACCTCGACAAGGTGTTCCGAACCAACGTCTACTCCTTTTTCTACATGACTCGGGCTGCTGTGAAGCACCTGAAACCTGGCGCCGCGATCATCAACACCGGATCAGTTGCCGGGATGGAAGGCTCCAAGGCGATCCTCGACTACTCCGCGAGCAAGGCCGCTGTCCATGCCTTCACCAAGGCGCTGGCCCAGATGCTCGTCGATCGCCAGATCCGGGTCAACTGCGTCGCACCCGGCCCCGTCTGGACCCCGTTGAATGCATCGGCTCGCGATGCTGACGAAATGGCCGAGTACGGCGGCAACGTGCCGATGGGTCGTCCGGGACAGCCTGAGGAGATGGCACCAGCCTTTGTTTACTTCGCGTCGAACCCTGACAGCAGCTACGTCACCGGCGAGGTTCTTTCGCTTTACGGCGGCGTGACCCAGGCCGGCTAACGGGGCCAGAGCTCCGATACTCCTCACCTGCCGTCTGACCCCAAGGTCTCGGGCGAGACGGTTGGTGAGGACCCCCGACGAACTTTCTTCCGATCCCGCCCGTCTTTCGAGAGTCTGACCGCAATGGCTGACGCAATCGGCGCCCGAGCCGAAGAACATCGTCGCAAACGCCGACAGGAAACAATTCAGAATTTCAAGGAGCACGTCAACCTCACCGCCCGGCAGCTGGAGCGCTGGCTCCAGACCGAAGACTCTCGATCTTCGGGGCGACGTCGGGCTGGTGCGAGCGAATCCATCGGCCACGAATCCGGCCGGAAAATCGTGGGCTTGCTCCGGAAAAACACAAGTGAATACGATGGGAAAGACCTCGCTCACATGCGAAAGGTGGTCGGCTACATCAAGCGTCACCTGAATCAACGACCCGACGGCGACATCACCGAGACCCGCTGGCGCTATTCGCTCATGAACTGGGGCCATGATCCGCTAAAGACCTAAATGGGCGGAAACCAGCTGCAACGCTTGACATCCGACAGTCTCTTCCTCTATGGTGCAGCCTCCATCGCCGCGCACAGGCCAGGCTGCGCGCCGCATGTTCACGTTCGACCCGGGCGCCCCGACCCTGTCGATCGGCCCCGCGCCCGAGGGTCTCCGCCGTCCCCGCGTGCTTGCCAGGTGGTCGCTCCCATGGACACCCCGATTCCCGTCGATCTGGGCCGGATTGCACAAGATCTGCAAATCCGACGACTTCAGGTCGAAAGTGTTGTTCAGTTGCTCGACGAGGGCAACACCGTCCCCTTCATCACCCGGTACCGCAAAGAAAAGACCGGGAACCTGGAGGAGACGGCGATTCGCGAGATCCAGCGGCGGGTCGCGCGACTCCGGGAACTGGCCGAACGCAAGCAGACCGTGCTGCGATCGATCGAGGCCCAGGGACGGCTGACTGAGGAACTTGCCGAGGCGATCAAGCGCGCCGACACCCCCCAACGCCTCGAAGACCTCTACCTGCCCTTCAAGCCGAAGAAGCGCACCAAGGCCGGCGACGCCCGTGAGAAGGGGCTCGAACCGCTCGCCCTGCGCATCTGGAACCGCGATGAAACCCTGACCGACCTCCGCGCCGCCGCCGAGGCCTTTGTTGATCCCTCCAAGGGGGTTGATTCGGTCGATCAGGTCATCGAAGGGGTCGGCCATATCCTCGCGGAGTCGATCAGCGAGCTGGCCAACGTGCGCGACGCCGTCCGCCGTGTCGTCTGGCGCCTCGGCCGGGTCGTCACCCGCAAGGCCGACAATCTGCCCGAGGGGCAGGGGACCAAGTACGCCGACTACTTCGAATACGCCGAACCGGTCGGCCAGGTTCCTCCTCACCGCGTCCTGGCCATCAATCGCGGTGACAAGGAAGGCCCCTTGAAGGTGAAGATCGAGGTCCCCCGCGAGGATCTGGAACGAACCATCCGCGCCCAGCTCCCGCTCGAAGATCACCCCCAGTCCGAGGCCTTCACCAACGCCGCGATTGACGCGCTCGATCGCCTGCTCATGCCAAGCCTCGAACGGGAAGTCCGCCGCGAACTGACCGAGCGGGCCGAGCAGCACGCCGTCGAGGTTTTTGCCCGCAACCTTCGCAGCCTCTTGCTCCAGCCGCCGATTCCCAAGCAGACGGTCCTGGCCCTCGACCCCGGTTTCCGGACCGGTTGCAAGGTCGTCGTGCTCGACCCGATGGGGACCGTCAAGGAGCACGGCGTCATCTTTCTCATGCCCGCGTACCGTCGGGCCGAAGGCAAGCGCTACCTGAAAGATCTCGTCGCCCGGCACGAGGTCGAGGTCATCGCCATCGGCAACGGCACCGCCAGCCGAGAGACCGAGGAACTGATCGTCGAGGTGCTCGAAGAAGGCACCCGCTTCCACGAAATGGCCCTTCGAGGCGAGGAATACATCCCCCCGCCGCCCGACGTCCAGGACCTTCCCCCGCTCCAGGCCCCCGAAACCTTCGGCTCCGGCCTCGTCGAGCAAGGTGCGGCTACTCCCTCCGACACTTCAGCGTCTCCGGAGGCCGAGGCCACTCCCTCTCCGGCCTCCGCCGCGGACATCCCGGCCGAGGAACGCCCCGCCACCCCAATCGCCGGCGAGGTTCCCGAGCGCCCCGAGCCCACGGCTCCCGGTCCCGCTCCCGAGCAGCCACACCCTTCGGCTGCGGAAGTGGCCTCGGCTCTGCCCGAAACTGCCTCCAATCCACCGGCTCAGCCCTCCGCCGACTCCTCCCCGGCCGATGGCTCGACCACCAACGGCAACTCCGACCCCCAGTCTGGTGATTCGACCGCAGAAGCCCTGCCTCCGATCCGTGGCGGTGCTCCGACCGACGGGGAACAACGGCCCGAACCCGACCCGCAGAACCCCCCTCCCACCGGTCCTCAGCCCGACCTTCCTGCCGAACCCGACCCCAGCGCCGTGCCCCCTGCTCAGTCCGAAGGCGAACCCCACAGCGTCGAGCATGAGACCGAGCAGGCCGATCAGGCCGCCAATGACCGAGTCCCTCCTCCCGAAGGGCCGGAAGCATCGCATTCGTTCTCAAGCTTTGCCGAAGCCCCAGCCGCAGGCCCTGGTGACTCCTCTCCCGCGGAACCCACCCCCGAACCTCAGGTCGCCTCAACCCCGGTTGCCGAAGCTCCGCCTACCGAACCCGCCCTCGATCACGCTCCCCAGCCCGAGGCCGAGGTGGCCCGCGCCGAACTCGGCGGGGGTGAGATCGAAGCCGCCCCGCTGCCTGCCGAGGCCCCTGATCCCTCTGCCTCTCCCTCCGCTGAAGCTGCCGAAGGCCAACCCGCCGAAGGGGCTGCCGGCTCGGCCGTGGTCGACCTGACCAAGCCCCCCGTTGGCATGACCGGCAAGCCCAAGGGGCAGCAGCCCTCCGGCAAAAAGCAACGCGACCGCGACCAGCGACCCAAGCCGAAAGGTCCTCCCCCTCCGCCAATGCCCCACCCGGCCGACCCGATTCTCTCCCGGCTCTCTTACGTAATCGTCAACGAGGCCGGCGCTAGTGTTTACTCGGCCAGTCCCGTCGGCAAGGAAGAGTTCCCGAACTACGACGCCACCACCCGAGGCACCGTCTCCATCGGTCGACGGCTCCAGGACCCCCTGGCCGAACTGGTCAAGATCGAGCCCCAGAACATCGGCGTCGGTCTTTACCAGCACGATGTCGGCACGAAGCAGCTCAAGGAATCGCTCGAATCGGTCATCGAGAGTTGCGTCAACTATGTCGGCGTCGACCTGAACTCGGCCAGCATCCCCTTGCTGCGGCACGTCTCGGGCCTGAATTCGTTGACCGCTCGCCGACTTGTCGAGTTCCGCAACCAGCATGGGCCATTCGCCCGACGCGACCAGATCCTCCAAGTCGAAGGCATCGGCGACGCCACGTTCACCCAGGCCGCCGGTTTCCTCAAGATCCTTGAAGGGGAAAACCCGCTCGACCGCACCTGGGTCCACCCCGAGAGCTACCCGGCTGCCGAGAAACTTCTGACCCGCCTCGGCTTCGAACTGCCCGCCTTGCTCGACAGAGAACGGCTTGCCGCCCTGCAGGCTCAGCTGCTCGAACTGAAGGACAAGCCCGAGGAACTCGCCGCCATCGCGCAGGAACTCGAACTCGGCGAGCCCACGCTCGTCGATATTCTCGAGGCCCTCGCCCGCCCCGGCCGCGACCCTCGAGAAGACCTGCCCAAGCCTGTCTTCAAGAAGGGCTTCCTGAAGCTTGAAGACCTTCAGCCCGGCATGGAGCTTCGTGGCACCGTCCTGAATGTCGTTGACTTTGGTGCCTTCGTCGACATCGGCCTCAAGGACTCCGGCCTCGTTCACATCAGCCAGCTCGCCAACCGCTACGTCAAGAGCCCGCACGACGTGGTCAGCGTGGGAGACGTGGTCACTGTCTGGGTCCTCAGCGTCGATCAGGACCGCAAGAAGGTCTCGCTCACCATGGTTCCTCCCGGCACCGAACGCCCGAAAGGGCGCGGCCACGGTGGCGAGGGTGAGGGCGAAGGCCGCCCCCCTCGCGGTCGCGGTCGCGGTCGCGGCCCTGGACGTGCCCAGGAAGGTCAGGGGCCGCCCCCCGAGGGTGCCGCTCCTCCCGCAGATTCCGGCGAACGCCGCCCGGGCTCCGGTCGGATCCCCGGCCCACCCATGCGGGCTCAGCAAGCTCAACGTGGTCGCGGTGGACCCGGTGGTCGAGGGGGGCCTGGCGGAGGTGCCTCCCGCTTCGGCCGTGGCGGACCTGGTGGCGGTCGCGGTGGACCCGGAGGCGGTCGACCCGATCAGGGCGGACCGCCCTCTCCTCGTCCGACCACCCCACGAAAACCCGCTCCTCCTCCTGAGCCGCTCTCCCAGGACGCCATCAAGGGCTCCGTCCCGCTCCGTTCCTTCGGTCAGCTCGCCCAGCTCTGGAAGGCCCGTGTCGACGATGAGCCTTCGGAGCAGGGGGGAGACGCACAGACCAATCCCCCAGGTCCTCAGGGAGAATCAGCCCCGCCAGCCGATCAGGGAACGCCATCCAACCCTCCTTCGGCCGCTCCTGAGGATCCCAAACCGGCTGAGTAAGCCATTCCCCTCCCTCATCGAGCCCGATCGATCGCCTCCCCCTCTCCTCGAAGGATTGAGACGATCTCTCGGGCCGACCCGAGAGACAACCCTTGGCCGACTTCGCCCCGCGCCTAGAATCTCTTATCATCATGGGCCGAATCGTCTGACGACCACCTTCATACGATCGGTCCCTACCCGTGTTTCGCACCCGGAGAGCGACCGGTCACCACCATGTGGCGATTCGCCTGGAAAAACCTGCTTACCCGCCCCCTGCGGACGATCCTTGCCCTCATCGGCCTCTCGATCCCGATCGTCGGCGTCCTGGGACTCTACAGCGTCTCCGGGGGCTTGAAAAACCTGGTAGACGATACGCTGAAGCAAATCCAGGGGGTGATCGTCCTTCGAGAAAACGCTCCCAGTCCGGTCTTCAGCAGCCTCGAAGCCGATTACGTCGAACGGATCGCGCAAATACCCCATGTCCGGAGCGTTGCACCCGAGGTCTGGGGTATCCCTCCCTCGATTGAAGGCTCAAGCCTGATCGCCAAGGCTGCCGCCAGTGAGTTGGTCGGTCGCATCCGCGGCCAGTCGCGCGAACAACGCATGCAAGGCATGTTCGACGCCATCGTCCTTTCCGGTCAGGACATTCCGAGTCACGAAGGACTCAATACCGCAGTCTTCGCCAATGCCATGCTCCCTCCCGAGGAAGGAGGCGGTCGCTTCCTTGAGCGTCGCGATATCAACGAAAACCGCGTCGTCATCAGTCGCAAGATTGCCAAGGACCTGGCCAATCCCGACGGTACTCCCAAACAGGTCGGCCAGACCCTCACCATCGGTTCCGGAGACGAGGCCGAAGCCTTCGAAATCATCGGCATTTACGACACCGGATCGATGTTCCTCGACGTGGTTATCATCACCGACATCAATGTCGCCCGTCGCATCCTCAAGGAACCCGAATCCAAGATTTCCTGCATCTATGTCGAGGCTGACGACCCCCGTCGCATGGAGGAAGTTTCCAACGCCATCGAGACCGAAATCCCCAATATCGACGCGCGCAATATGGATGAATTTTCTCAGAACTTCACCCGCTTACTTGGTGATCTCGATACCTTCTTGCTCATGATCGTGAGCCTGGCCTTGCTCGTCGGTGTGGTGGGCATCGTCAACACCATGCTCATGAGCACCACCGAACGCTTTGCCGAATTCGGCGTCCTCCGCACTAACGGCTGGTCCCGCGGCGACGTGCTGCTGCTTGTCACGGCCGAAAGCGCCTATCTCGGTCTCTGGGCCGGCCTCATTGGCTGCGGCCTGACGCTCGGGCTCGTCGCCATCGGCAACCAGTTCATCGGCGGTGGTCTCCAACTGGTCATCGGTCCTGGTCTGATCGCTTTCGGCCTCGCCCTGTCGGTGGTCATGGGAGTCCTTGGCGGCCTTTACCCCGCCTGGCGAGCGTCCCGGCTCGTCCCAATGGATGCCATCCGACTGGGTGGACATTGATCACTCGGCGTCTTGGCAATGCAACTGCGTTTCCACTCCGATTCGATTGACCCAATCCGTACTGAACTGTACGCATCCCCTTTACGCCTCCCGCTTCTCGCTCCGACCGAGGCCCTGCGATGATCGACGTGATTAACGTCACGAAAACGTACCGCCGTGGCGATCAGCGTGTAGACGCCCTCCGCGGCGTCACCTGCCACATCCCTCGCGGGTCGTGCGCCTTCATCGTCGGGCCTTCTGGATCGGGGAAAAGCACCTTGCTGTATCTGCTCGGTGCCCTGGATCGTCCCGGCAGTGGGGCGATTCAGATTGAAGGAGCCGACCTGACCGCGATGTCCGAACCCGAGCTGAATCTCTATCGTCGTGATCACATCGGCTTCATCTTCCAGTCCTTCAATCTGATCAATAATCTCACGGCCCTCGAAAACGTTTTGATTCCCTTCCTCCCCCGGGGTGTCACTCCCGAGCAGCGATCCCGAGCCGAATCGCTCCTCTCCGATGTCGGCCTTGGCGATCGGATGCACCATCGCCCTCGGCAACTCTCAGGGGGCGAGCAGCAGCGCGTGGCGATTGCCCGAGCACTCATCAAAAACCCCGTCCTCGTCCTCGCCGACGAGCCCACCGGCGAACTCGACTCCAAAACCGGAGACGAAATCTATCGCATCCTTCGTCGCCTCCAGTCCGAACAGGACACCACCCTCGTCGTCGTCACCCACGACCGCCGCTTCATCCGTACCGACGACATCGTGCTCGAAATTCAGGACGGATTGCTTCTTACAAACGACCAGCCGCAGCCCGACTCGCTCGCCCAGGCCCATTGACTCAGGCCCCGGGCTTTGAGTCGCCCCTCGCTGGTCCATCGCCACTGGGCAAGATCCGCTCAGCGCGTCAGTCGGCGGATCAATGCCTCGTGTTGCGGAAACTCCCGTATCAACACCTCCCGATCGGCCAGTTCGAAATCGGCGAAATCAAACCCCGGCGCCACGGTGCAACCCACCAGCGCAAACCCTCCCGGTTCATCCACCGAAGCCCCGAACCACGACCCCGCCGTCACCACGGCTTGCGGCTCCTGTCCGTTGTCCAGGTCCAGACCGACCCGATGCGACCGATAGGTCCCTCCGGGATCAATCACATGCACCGTCAAGGCTGACCCGGCATGGAAATTCCAGACTTCGTCCGACTTCATCCGATGCAGCGATGAGAACGATTCGTCTGTGAGCAAAAAGTAGATTGATGTTGATGTCGATCGGGGTCCGGCGAACCGCTCCCCAATCGCCTCGGCTGCAATCGTGTCCTTGGCCCGATAGGTTTCTCGAAAGTATCCCCCCTCGGGATGAGGCTGCAATCTCAGGCGGTCAATCCAGTACGCGGCATCGCTCATCAATCATCTCCGTGACAGAATGGGCCTCGATCATGCATTCGGAAGGACCTGTAATCATGTCGAGAGTCCAGCAAGCGGATCAGTTTTCAGGGCGTTGAGGTGTCGCTCCTCGATACGATTGGAATAAAGCCATTCCCCCTCTGTCACCTTCGAAAACTCAACCATCGATCGACAAAACGACCTTCCCGAACCCCTTGTTCGACTCCATGTGTTCGGCCGCCTTCCGAATCTGATCGATCGGGTAAACCGAGTCGACAATGGGCCGCACCAGTCCGCGATCGAGCCAGGGGACCACCCGATCGGCAAACCTCCGCGTGGCGGCAATCTTCTCCTCAATCGGCCGTGCCCGCAGGGTTGTCCCGACGATTCTGGCTCTCTTGTTCAGCAGCGCCAGCAGATCGACCTCTGCCTTCCTCCCCCCGAGCAGACCGACCACCACCAGTCGCCCTCGTCGGCCTAACGCATCAAGATTTTTCCCAAGATATGCGGCGCCGATATGATCGATGATCACGGGCACTCCGTCGCCTTTCGTCCGATCTCGGATCACCTCCACAAAATCCTCGCTCGATGTGTCGATACCCACATCAAGCCCATACCCCTTCGCTCGTTCCAGTTTGCTCGCCGTTCGGGCCGTGCCGAACGTGGGACAACCCATTGCATGTGCCAGTTGCACCGCGGCCGACCCGACGCCACCTCCCACGGCATGAATCAGGACCGCTTCGCCCGAACATAATTCCGCCTGCTGATCGAGCGCGTCGAAGGCTGTCAGGAAGACCTCCGGTACGGCTGCGGCGCTGGGCCAATCCAATCCGGCCGGCACCGGAACCGCCATCCGTTCCGGAACGCAGACGTACTCCGCAAGCCCTCCTCCGCCGACGATCCCGAAGACTCGGTCCCCCGGTTTTAGAGGACCAATGGCATCCGGACCTTTCGCCTCGACCTCCCCTGCAAACTCCAATCCCGGAATCTCCGTCGGTTCACCCGGGGGAGGGGGGTAGAGTCCTCGGCTTTGCATCGTGTCGGCACGGTTTAGTCCTGCGGCACGGACCCGGACCAAAATCCGATCTCCCCGGACCTCGGGTTGGGGAACCTCTCGAATCTCCAGCACTTCGGGGCCCCCGGTCCGGGCGATGACGACGGCTCGCATGGATGTCCTCAAAGCTTCAAGTAGATCTCGTTCTTTTCCAGGTGACGAACCAGTAAATTCGTGATTGCAAACGCGAGACCGAATCCCGCCGCCATGTACCACCCCGGCACGTCTCGGGGAACATACGGCTTGACTGCCGCGAAGACGATCCCATGCAGAATGTAAACCGCCAGTGCATTCCTTCCGAACGTTCGGAACAAGGGCACGTTCATCGTCCCCAGGTCGCACAGCACCACAAAGAGTGCGAACACCGCCATTGAGAACCCGGCCGAGAAGACCAGATAGGAAACGCTCCCGCTCCGCTGGCTCATCGTCCAGAGGTTCGTCTCGATCTCCGGTGGAAAGAACGGAGCCGCTGCCCATCCGATCGCCGGCTCGCCGTCGGTTCCCTCGACCCCTCCCACACACGACATCCCGTAGCCGATCGCCATCAACAGAACCGCCCATCCGAGCATCGGCCCCAACGCCCTTCGAGGCCCCCGAGCGGCCATCAGATCATACGCAATCGACCCCATGATCATCGGCGCCGTCCAGCTCAAGAACCCGAGCTGACCGCCGTCGATCACCGGCCGCTTCATCGCCCACTCGAAGAAGAACAGGTGAGACAGCCAGAGGTGTAAGGCCGCCGACCCTACGGTATACGCCAGCCGCACACCCGTGCCCGCGGCAATGACAGGCATGATCCAGATCGAGGTGAGCGCAATGTGCGTCAACGTCTGGAACCAACTCCGTTGAAAGGCCGTGGCGAAGAACCCGGAGACCCCCAGTTTCTTGAGTTCCTCCCATGAGTTCACACTGCCGTCAAGGGAATAGATCAGGAAGCCGATCAGCATCAATCCCAGGCATCTCGCAAACACGTGGCCATAAGCCGCCTGTTTTCCTTCCCGTTGCAATCGCTTCAACAAAGTCAGCCGATAGGCGTACCCGACGGCGAAGAAGAACTGCGGCATGATCGTGTCGGCGTAGCTGCAATACGTGTTGTGATGTTTCAACACGGGCAGGTACTCGGCGATCCAGGCATAGCCGCCGAGAAAGTTGACCACGAGCATCCCGGCCACGGTATATCCACGGAACTGATCGAGCGAAGCAATTCGCTTTGCGGGGGGGGACGTGCCGACCTGAACCTTCGCCGTCGCCATCAATGAATTCTCCCGCCCGGCGGTACGTCATCATCGACGCCGAGCAACACCGTCTTTCCCTCAGCGTCCGCGACGCCGAGCACCAGCACTTCGGACCGAAACCCTGCGACCCGCTTCGAGCCGAGATTCACCGCCGCAACCACGAGGCGGCCGATGAGCGCTTCCGGTCGGTATCGGTCCGTCAGCTGGGCGCTTGTCGCCTTTTCGCCGAGCGGCCCAAAGTCAATCCAGAGGCAAATGGCCGGCGTCCGGGCCTTCGCGTTTGGCTCAGCCCGGACGACCCGGCCGACCCGCAGGTCGAGCGCCCCGAAGGCTTCGATCGGGTCGATCATCTCAGCGATCGTCTCCCGAGGCTTCCGCCGGGTGGTTCCAGTAGATGCGGACGTTGTGGGTGGCCCGGCCCCCCGCGATGATCTCGGGCCGGCCGTCGCCGTCGAGGTCAGCGGCGATTGCGTCTTCCACCGCTACGCCTCCCACGTCGATCGTGTGCCGATCAAACTGAATCGGTTCCGACCCCGGTACCGGGTCATACACATAGAGCCCGGGGGACGGTGGGTTCGCCGCCCCTTCCGGGTTCGGGTCGCGGTGGCCGATGATCAATTCCTGATCGCCGTCGCCGTCCAGGTCGATCGTCCAGACCGCGTGTCCCCAGGCCAGCGGTTCGTCAATCACGATCCGGTGCCAGAATTCGCCGTCACACTCGGGTTTGGTGTAGACGGCCGCCTGAAATCCGTGCCACGGCTCGACCGTCGCGATGTAGTCTCGACCATCGGCCAGCGTGCCGACCTTCACCTCGCTGGCTCCCTTATGGGGTGTCGAATCCTGGTTGCCGGTTCCGAGCTTCTTCCTGCTCCATTCCTCGCCTTCGCGGTCGAGCCGAAAGACCCCTTCCCAGGCCGCAACCACGAGTTCGTCCCGGCCATCATCGTCCCAGTCGAGCCCGACAAATCCATGCGTCGTGTGCAAAGAGTCGTCGGCGACCTCGACCGGCCAGGGGTCAGTCTCTGGGTTTTCAGGAATCGAGTACACGAGAATGCGAACGCCGTTGCCTTCACCCCAGTTGGGGCCGGAGGTCCCTCGCCCCTGGAGCGGTAAGACGATCAGTTCGGGCTTCCCCTCGCCGTCCACATTGGCCCATCGCATGCGGTGGACGGTGGGTTCCTGACCGATCGAGATCAAGGTCCAGTCCTCCAGCGAATCCTGACGCGCCCAGTACAGCGTGCCTCCCTCCTTGGTGTCGGTCGGCCGCCAGTCGGCCCCGAGGGCGAAGTCGAGGTCGCCGTCGCCGTCGATGTCGAGCGCGGCAAAGCAGACGTTGTCCCGCGTCGTCCCGGCCGCGGCCTGGGAGGCCCCTTTCAAGATGTCGTGCCGCTCCCAGGTCGGGTTCTCGTACCAGACGATGGCATCTTCGGTCAGCGCACAGATGTCGCCCGTCCCGTCACCGTTCACATCGGCCACGGTCAGGGAGTAGACCACGTTGCCGGCGTGCGGATCAATCTCCTGCATGTCGAACCGGGGAAACGGCTCATCGGCCGAACCCGTCGTGGAGATCGTCAGCAGGAAGACCAGGGCAGAGCAGGGGAGAATTCGTCGCATGAGAAAATCTCGATCAATCGCGGGTCGTCCAATCCGGAGAGGCGGTCCGCTCGTCCGTCACCGACTCCGGACCTTTGCCACGGCCTTGCGCACTCCGTCAATCAGGCGCTGTTCGACATCCTCGGCAAAGGGGGTCGGGAACGTCGAATAGTAGAACGCATCCCCTCCCTCGTAGCCACCCTCTCGCAGCACTCTCAGGGAAGGAACATAGCCGAAGACATCGTCGGCATAGCCAACGACCCAGAGCGGCCGGTCTTCATTCTCCAGTTCGGCCTGGAGGCGAATCGCATAATCGACCACCACCTCGCCGCCGAGTGTCACCATGGTCAGGTCGCCCAGTGCGAAGGCATGGATCGGGTACGGATGCTCGGAGACGATCAGCTTGCCGGCGTCCAGGTCCTCGATCATCCGCTTCGCGTGGGCCGCGCGGGGACCGCCGTCGTCAAGGCGAGCTTCGTACGAGGCTCGATCCGTCGGCCCCGCAAACTGGAGTTTCGGCTCAACCAGCGCCGCCCCGATCGAACCGGAGAGGGGCCTCAGCTTGGATTCCAGAACCCTTCCAACCGCATCGGCCAGGCTCTTGCCGTGCTGGCGGGCCAGTTCAACGGTTCCTCGAGGGGCTGGATTCGCGTCGGCCCCGCAGCCTGTCAGGAACAGAGCGACCGCGCCCGGCCGATCGGTCTCGATCCCTTCCTGGGCGAAGCCGGCATAATCGCCACAAACCTGGAGCATGTCACCACCAAGAGTCGTGCAGTGGCACGCATAGCCAAAGACGACCGCTATCGGCTCGCCGTCTTCTCCATTCACGTCGAGCACTGGCACCGAATGATCAACCGGCCCATCCGGGTTGGAACCGATCTTGAATCCCGTCTCGGTCGGCTCGCGACGGTTCATGGCAAACTCACATGATCCCACGCCGAAGCTCGCCGAGGCCGGCCGCAACGATTCCAGGGCCTTGCCGACGATTGCCACAATCGTCGCCTCCAGCCGCGTCGTCCATTCACGGTTCGGCTCCATCGCCTCGTCATCGATCCCATAGGCACGGGCTCGGCCATCCGTATCGCTCGGCAACGGGGCGCAGTGGGTGTGCGACGAAACGAGAGTCAGCGCTTCCTGCGGCAGGCCGTACGCCTCGGAAACCAGGCTTGCCACGCGATGGGTTAAGGGACGCTTCACCCCCACGAGGTCGAGCGAAACGATCACCACCGTTTCCCCCTCTGCGTCTCTCAAGGCCAGTGCCTTGGCGAAGATCGGTGCGAGCACGCCGTTCGACGGCTCCTTCCTCGCCGCGTAGCCGGCCAACCAGACCGGGCCTTCAGGCGTGATCTCGGACGTTGCTACCCCGGCCGACCAGCCGGAACGGCCGGCCGCCGCCCCGGCCTCTGAGGCCGTGAGCATCAACCCGATCAGAGCCAGAAACCCCATCACCGTTGCTGACCGAATCTGCGTGCGCATCGTGCCTGATTCCTCCGATCATCCTCGCTGCGGTCGTTCACCCCGTGGTTGCTCAGCATGATCGATCCGAAGTCCTCTCGCCACGAAAAAAATCGGCCGGCGATTGCCCCCGATCAGGACAACCACCGGCCGATTCCATCGTGGCAAGGCGATGTGTCAGAAGCGGGATCATCCGTGCTGATGTCCCTCGCGGGCCAACGTCCGGCAGTGCTCGGCGCACTTACGGCACGCCTCGGCGCAGTCCTTCATGATCTGGGCGTCCGATTCCTCGCAGACCTCGGCACACGCATCGCAGGCCTTGGCATTCGCCTCATGCGCGATCGTCGACAGGTCGCTATGCCGGACCATCAACGCTGTCGACAGCGTGCAAAACTCCTGGCAGGCGGTCGTCACATCAACCGCCGTGGCGTGATAGTCGGCCTTTTCGGCCCCTTGACGAAGCCGATCCAGGCAATGCCGGGCAGCGTCGTTGCAGGACCGAGCACAGGCTTCCATGATGGCCGTCTCATCGCCGTGGTGCTGGCGATCGTGGTGCTCATCGGCCCGAATTGATCGGGGGCTCATCGCCAACGTCGCTGCGGCACCGAGTCCAACTGTGCTCAGCAAATCTCGTCGTTGCATCATCGTGCTCCTGGCAATTGAGGAAGAGAGAGAACCGGGCCGGGGTGTTCCAGCCTTGCGGTCCCGATCAAGACGGTCTCCCAACGGATCCGCCTTCATGCTGATCGGGAACAATCGCCACCCTCTCCCGAGTGCTCTGGGCCTGGTGAGAGAGGGACTGCGATCGGTTCTCTTTCTTGTGGCAAGCCGCGCGCCGAATTCCTTCACGATCCTCGAATTGGACCGACCAGGAGCAAATCCCTTCCTTGTCGTGGCTTACCCTCGGCCCAGCAATTGGGCCCAGTGGACCACGCCGAAATCCGATTTCAACTCGGAGATCGAAGCGGTTCTCCCGAGGTCCGAGCGATACCATGCGGCCACCTTTGTCAGGGCCGCTTCCTCAATCGATTGCACCGACTGCACAAAAGTCCGTACGTCCCAGAATCCGGACTGCATCTCCATTGCGGCTTCCTTGCGTGTTGCCGTGTTGGGATCGCGGCCGAGCAACGCCCGATAGACCGCCGTGATCACGGCTTCGGGTGATCCCCCGTAGCGATTCACGAATTCCGGAGCACTCAAGATGGTTGCCCGGACCACGTCGGGACGTGTCCCCCCGCTCAACATCTTCGCCCAGCTCACCACGCCGGGGTCGGACATCAACGCGTTGATCGACGTCTTTCGTCCCAGATCCGATCGATACCAGCCAGCAACCAGGCGGAGATTGGCCTCGTAGGAGGAGGTGATTCCCAGAGCCACATCAATGCGAGACACCCCCGATCGAAGCCGAGTGGCCCAGTGCTCCAGGCCGCTCGACTCCGGCTGCCGACCGAGCACGAGCTGATAAAGCCTCGTAAGGTACGATTCCGGCGTCGCTCCGGCATTGAGGTAAAACTCTTCCGACGAAATCAAGGTCGCTCGCAACAACGCATCACTCGCCGGCCCAGCGACCGGAACCGGATACAGTGGTAACGGATCAATCAGGTTTGATTCAGGAGGGGTGGGCGTCGGCGTCGGAGTTGGCGTGGGTGTCGGGGTAGGGTTAGGCGTCGGCGTCGGCACCTGCGTGGCAGGTGGCGGAGTGGGCGTCGGTACCGGAGGCCGCGAAGTTACGGCGGCATACGCGTCAACCAGACCTCCTGACACGACCTTGCCCGCCAGGCTCGGCAAGGGACGTGCCGAGGCGATCACATGCTGCGCAAGCTGGCCAGCTGTCAGATGAGGGAAGGCCGAGGCCGCCAGCGCCACCGTCCCGCTGACGTGCGGTGTTGCCATCGAGGTCCCTGAATACAACGCATATCCGCCAGGCACCGTGCTATAAATCCGATCGCCGGGGGCCGCCACGTCGACCGTCCGGCTCCCGTAATTCGAATACGATGCCAGTTGCCCCGACTGCTCGATCGCCGCCACGGTGATCGTGTGCTCCGCACGATTGTTCGCCGGATAGCTCGGCCGAACGTCGTTGTTGACACTCTCATTCCCCGCCGCCGAGACAAAAACCGTCCCGAGCCGTCCCGTTGCCGGATCAGGCTGGCCGACGCTCCGGATTGCATCGTTCAAGGCCTGGGAATAGCTGGGGCCTCCCCAGCTGGCATTGATCACCCGAGCCCCGTTGGCCGCGGCGTAGTAAATCGCCGACACCGCCTCCGACGTCCGACCGCTGCCATTGGCATCAAGAACCTTCAACGGCATGATCTTCGTGTCCCAGGCCACCCCGGTTACGCCGATCCCGTTGTTAAAGGTCGCCGCAATGGTTCCAGCAACATGCGTCCCGTGGCCGTTGTCATCCACCACGTTCGCCGTCTTGCTCACAAAGTTCCAGCCGTGAACATCGTCGACAAGCCCGTTGCCGTCGTTGTCGATTCCGTCTGCTCGCTCCCCCGGGTTGACCCACAACCGCCCCGCCAGGTCCGGATGGCTCAGGTCAATGCCCGTATCCAGGACCGCCACCACCACCGAACTCCCCCCACCAACCACCGCCCAGGCCTCCGGCGCATTGATCCCCGTCCCCGCACTGTTCTCAAGCCCCCAGAGCCTCCCGAACGACGGGTCGTTGGGGATCACCTTCACTGCGCTTGGTCGCTCGAACACCTCGTCCGGCTCGGCATAGACGACCCACGGACGGCCATTCAGACGGCCTATCGCGGCATCCCGTGCCACCTCGGTCGGTAACTTCACGAGCGACGGACCATTCGGGAACGTGGTGACCACCTCGGCTCCCAGCGATCGGTACACCCGCTGCACCGCCGCAGGATTCACCCCGTCGACGACCCGGACCAGCATGGACCGAGAGACATCGACTGCCGAGACCCCCACCGGGGAATTCTCCGGCGAGGTGGACCAGTTCATGGTGCTGAGGAGCGCTCGGACTTCCAGCGCCTCAACCCTCGGCGCGCATCGTGATCGAGAAGCCGTTCGTGGCATGACTGTTCAATCCCAGGTGTGCAATCAATGGTGCGGTCGCGTTGGAATCGCGGCGTCCTTGACGCGTCCCAGGACACGGGTTCCGGGAGGGTGGATCGTGAGGAAACGCCTCCAGCCATCCCAGCTCGATTCACGAACTCCTGATGCAGAAGACCTGATTTCTGTCAGTGACTTCGACCCGGGCGATCCCAAACTCCCCACGGTCGTTCACTGGTCCATCCAACAATAGGTCCCTCTTTCGACCGATGCAATCGAAGCATTCACGAGTTTCCCGATTTCCCGCTCCGCGAATCGGATTTCAAGAATCACCGGCTTTGGGAAGAATACTTAATATCCTCAAAATGGGAAGAATAGCAACCCTATACGGAAAGAAAATCGCCCAAAACACCCAATTTGCCAATCCGCCCCGTGTGGTCCAGAACACCGGGACTCGTCCCTCGCCAGTGCTCATCCTGCGCAGAAATCGCCAACAAGAAAAACGGAGAACGGGCTCCAAGTCCTCAGGGAGCCCGTTCTCCGATTGCGGGAACCAGTACGATCAGGGCACGAGGAGCGTCCCTGCGGTCAATCGCGGCCTCAGTCGCTGACCGCTTCCCAACGTCCTGCCTTGGCACTTCGGGCGATGGCCTCGCAGAGCTGGACTTCATAATGGCCGTCGGCGAAGGTCGGGAACGGGGCCGGCCCGGTCGAGCCGCCCGCGATCCAGCCGTAGAACGACAGCGCAAGCTGCTTGAAGGCGTCCGGGAAGCCTTCCGCGTGACCGCCGGGATAGTGCGAGATTGCCTCGGCCGACGGGTCCATGATCGACGGATCACGCTCGAACAGTTCGCTCGATCGGCCTCGACGCCCAATCCACATGCAGTTCGGCGACTCGCTGTCCCAGACGATCGACCCTTCGGTCCCCGAGATCTCCAGCGACAGCCGGTTCTTCCGACCCGCCTGGCACTGCGTCACGTGATAGACCCCTCGGACACCCCCGGTCCAGTGCATCACGACCGCGCCGTAGTCCTCAGTCACAATCTTGACCGGTTCAGTGGCTCGTTCGGCCGCGGCCGATCCGGTGAACGTCTCCGATCCCCCGACCGGCTTGCGGCGCTCGGGGTGGAAGATCGCCAGGTCAGCCATCACCTGCTCGATCTTCAGACCGCTGACGAACTGAGCCAGGTCCATCCAGTGCGTGCCGATGTCTGACACCGCCCGAAGGTTGGTCGCGCCGTCCGGCTCAACCCGCCAGTTGTAGTCGGTCGGCTGCAAGAGCCAATCCTGCGTGTACGACCCGGTGATCGAAAGAATCTGCCCCAGATCTCCCCGGGCGATTCGGGCCTTCATCTCATGGCAGAGCGGGTAAAACCGTACGTTGTAGTTCACCCCGGCGGCCTGCTTCGGACGCTCGGCGGCGGCCTTGGCCAGCTCCCCCGTCTCGGCCGAGGTCAACGCCAGCGGCTTTTCGCAGAGCACGTGCTTCCCCGCCCGGAGCGCCGCCATCGCCTGCTCGTAATGCACAAAGTTCGGCGAGGCAATATGCACCGAGCCGATCTCCGGATCGGCCATCAGCTCATCCAGATCGGTGAACACTTTCGGAATGCCTAGCCGATCCGCTGTTCGCTTCCCAAGTTCGGGATTGATCTCCAGCACCCCAGCGACCGGAACGCCAATCCGACGGAGCGTCTCGCAGTGAACTGGTCCGATGAACCCACCGCCGATCAAGGCGACTTTTGGCGCATCTTTCAAATAAATCGGGGCACCCATGATGACTGGCTCCAGAAACGTTCGGACCCCGGACGCGGCTCGCTGGCCCCCGGCCCGATTCGATCAACACGTCTGCCCACGGCTCGCACGGGGCCTTCGGCCGCCGCCGCGGGAGTGCTTGGTACGGCATCGCGCCGCCGTTCCCATCCTCGACACCTTATCCGACCGCTCGTCCCCCGCCTAGGCCCCGCCTCGCTCCTCTCGCTCGATTGAATGGATGTTTCACAACCACGCAACATCGCACCGAGAATCGGCTTCTCTGCTCCCCGATTGCATCTCGGTTCGAGCGTATCAGAGACAGCCGGCCTTTACTCCTCCGGCCGACACGGCCTTCTCTCAATGGCCATGCTCATGCTCATGCCCATGCTCCGGGTCCACAATCGCCGAGGCCGGTGCCAGCACCAGGCGGCCCGTTTCGACCCCCTTGGTGCCGATGAGCGCGTCGGCCATCTCGCGGACCAGGCGAACGCTTCCGCGGAGCAGAATCACTTCCAGGCATCGGTGATGGTCGAGGTGAACGTGTGTCGTTGTCACGACATGATCAAAATGCTGATGTTGAAGATCGTTCAGTCGATCGGCAATCCCGCTCTTGTGGTGGTCGTACACGAGGGTCAAGACCCCCATCGTCTCGGCGTCGTCCTGCGCCACCACATCCTGAATCAAGGCCGCGCGCATCAGGCCGCGCACCGCTTCCGATCGGTTCGGATAGCGGTGCTCTTCTCGGTAACGATCAAATTTCTCCAGGAGATCGCCACCAATGGCGACACTGAAACGCACGAGCGGATCTTTCATCCGATCACCTTTGCATACGTCGAACGAACGTGCTCGGGGGTTATTCCACCGGCTCGACGTCGACCCACGCCCCATCCTGCTGACCGCTCTTGACGGCCGCCTCGATGAACGCCATGCCTGCGACGCCATCGGCAATGCCCGGCAGATGCATGTGCGCCGGCGCATCTTCTCCCAACTTCGCCCGGATCTGCCATTCCAGGCAGCGGTGAAGGTTCGCCATCGCCTCGTGGAACCCTTCAGGATGACCTTCGGGAACCCGGATGAACGGCGTGATCGTCGAGGGGAAATACGTGTACATGCCCCCCAGTCGATAGACCTGCACCGGCTCGCCGCCTCGGAAATACTTCAGGTTATTGTGGTCGGTGATCGACCATTCCAGCGTTCCTTCGGTGCCGACGATCCGGAAGCCGTTGTCATTCTGGGCGCCGATCGTCACCTGGCTGGCGGTAATGGTGGCGATCCCTCCGTTGTTCAGCTCGGCCAGCACGGTGAAGTCGTCGTCGAGCGCCCGGCCAGGCACGAACGTCTTGAGCCGTGCTTGCACCTTCGTGGCGGTCAGCCCAGCCACATAGCGGACAAACTCATACGCATGCGTCCCGATGTCGCCGCCGCAGCCCGAGGCGCCTGACTTCGCCGGGTCCACCCGCCAGGCCGCCTGCTTCTGCCCGGCGGCGTCGGCCGTCGCTTCCCGATTCCCCGCCAGCCACCCTTGCGGATACCAGGCTTCGACCTTCCGCACCTCGCCCACCTTGCCGTCGGCGACCATCGCCTTGGCCATCATCACCATCGGGAACGCCGTGTAGGTGTAGGCCACGACGAAGGGCACGCCGCTCGCCTTGACCGCCTGATGCAATCGCCTCGCCTCGTCGAGGTTCATCACCAGCGGCTTCTCACACAGCACCCCCATGCCCGCCTTCGCTGCGGCCTCGGCCGGGCCGAAGTGCGCATCGTTCGGGGTGACGATCGTCACGTAGTCGATGCCGTCGTCCCGCTTCGATTCCTCGGCGATCATCGTCTGCCAGTCGCCGTAGCCTCGGGTGAAGTGCAGCTCCTTGGCTGATGCAATCGCCTCCTCCGGGTTCGACCGCAGGGCGCCGGCCGTCAGCTCGGCCGAGTTGTCGATCAGGATCCCCCGGCGGTGCGGTCCCCCGAAAAAGTTCGCCGGGCCACCGCCCCCCACCATCCCCACGCGCAGCTTGCGACCCATGTTCGGCACCCTTTCGTCGGTCGGTCGTCAGTTCGAATTGGTTCGGAGCAACGGAGCGTTTCGAGGGAGGCCGCTCAAGGACCTGACGAGGCCCGATTCTCGCCTGGGGTTCGTTCTCCCTGCGATGAACATCCAGACCGTTCAGGTCGGAACCGTCCCGGCGGGAGGCCGTCTCCGGCTGCGTCGCCCCGAGCATCAGAAAGGGGATGTCCGGGCCGACTGGGCTCAGGACCGGAATCCTGGATTCGTCCAGGATCACCACACCTCCGGAGCGCTCAGGTCGTCGAGTTCGAAGTTCCCCAGACGAAGACCTGGCGATCGGCCTCCGCGAACAGGCCAATCTAGGGCCGCTTCGAGCCAATCGCAAGGCCCCGCCGCGCCGGCGGACACTGGCGTTGGTCAAATCCATCGGTAAGATCGAACAGCAGTTCTCCGCGGCCGGGGCGAAGGGGTTCCTGGCCACAGCTGAGTGGGTCTGGTGAGGAGTTTGAGCATGTCTGGGGCATCGAGCGATGATCGGCCGCAACTCTCGGGCATGAAGTACCTGGTCGAGTCAATCGTCAGCACCGACGATACCGGTACGATCATGCTGATCGCCGACCAGGGCAAGCTCGGTCGACGCTATGCCCTGAAGGTCATCAAGCGCGAGGATGAAGCGTCCGACGTCTACCTTGCCCTCGCCAAGGCCTCCTGCGAGGCCTCTGCAAAGCTCGGCCACCCCGTCCCGATGAAGTACCACGACTTCCAGACAAAGAAAAAGTGGTTCCGCGTCGATCGCGGCGAACTGCTCATGGAGTACATTGCCGGTAAGTCGCTCGATCAGCTCGAAGACCTCTCACTCGATCAACTGGTCCTCATCTTCCAGAAAGTTGCCTCGGGCCTGGCCCACATGCACCGCCGAGGGGTTCGCCACGGCGATCTCTCACCAAAGCACGTCATGCTCACCAAGGGCGGTGAGGTCAAGCTCCTCGGCTACGGCCTGACGCTCGTTCCCGGCCCGCTCCGAGAGCAATACAAAGGGACCCGGCTCTATCTGGCCCCTGAGCAGATTCGTGGCAAGATCCTCGGCGATCGCTCCGACATCTACGCCCTTGGCGCCCTGATGTACCACCTCATGACCGGCCAACCCGCCAACGTAGGCGCTCGAGCCAAGGGAGACATGGAGAAAATCTCCCTCCCCGCACGTCTCAACCCCGCCATCACCGCCTCGCTCAACAGCCTGCTCGTCCATTGCCTCCAGAGCGACCCTCCCAAGCGTCCCGAAACCATGTACGAGGTCAGCCAGCGCCTCGATGCCATCACCCAGGAAATGAAGCTCGACGACGCCATCCTCAAGGGAGTTGTCCGCATCTCCTCCACTTGATCCGCGTTCCCGTGCCCAACAACTCCCGTCGGTTCCCTTCGCTGGTTCGCTGGGCCGAGCCCCGATGCCTGCGGGGCTCATCCGGGCTTGGCTCTTTCCCGTGAGACGATTCCGTTTGTCCCCATTTCGAGTGACTGACGCTCCCGGAATTTCTGATGATATTGTCGAGCCTTTCCGCTCCCCGGACAGCTCTTTGACAACCTGACAACGTGCCCCTTCCGCCGACCTCGTCTTCGCTCCCGCGTGACGCTGATACGATTCGATCTCGTCATCCGGTACGAAGCCAATTCGAACACGCTTGATCACCGAAACGAACGAGCGTTTTCGTCTCAACTTGTTTCCAGAAAACCAGATTCGTCAATCGCTCTCGGCGCACCTGCCGCGCACCGGCCCTTCGCTCACCACGACTGAGAGGGTTCCCAAAGGACGGTCTCTCCGATTCCCGAAACGAATTGGATCAATCCTCGCAAGTCCCTTCCCAAAATCGACTTTCGGACGTCCCTCCTGGCGCACCAGCCCCTCTCCACCGAGCGCACCGGGCCTGCCTCTCCGAGGCGCACCCGATCCTTGCGAACCCGGACGCGTCATCGGATTCCCTCCGCTCCCGGTTTCCCGAAACAAACCGGTGCCGATCGACGCAAGTGCCTGCTCATGTTCAGAAATCGGACGCTGACGCCAGGCGCACCGAGGCGCACCGAGCCGTCTTTCGACGGCGCACCGGCCGTCCTCGGATCGTCCCCCGTGACCCGCTCGATCCGATCGGATAAGGTGGCTTCCGATCTGGTCCCCCGATCGAGGAGCCTCGCCCCATGATCTCGTCCCTGATGCTGGCCGCCCTGTCCCTGATGGTGAGCCCTCCCGCAGCCCCTGCCGTCGCCGATCCCGAGGCCCCCCGGCCGAACCTCGTGGTGATCTTCACCGACGACCTCGGCTATGGCGACCTTTCCTGCTACGGTCACCCGACGATCGCTACCCCCCACCTCGACCGGATGGCCGCCGAAGGCCAGCGCTGGACCCAGTTTTACGTCGGGGCGAGCGTCTGCACCCCCAGCCGAACCGCCCTGATGACCGGCCGCTTGCCGATCCGATCCGGCATGTGTAGCAGTCAGCGTCGTGTCCTCTTCCCCGACTCCGCCGGCGGCCTGCCCGCGAGCGAGATCACCCTGGCCGAGGCGCTCAAGGACCTCGGCTACGCCACCGGAATGGTCGGCAAATGGCACCTCGGGCACCTCCCCGAGTATCTCCCTACGAATCACGGCTTCGACTCCTACTTCGGTATCCCCTACAGCAACGACATGGACCGCCTGGCGTCGTCTCCCGAGGGCCGCGTCGCGATCACCGAGCCGGAGATTGAGTACTTCAACGTCCCCCTGTTGCAAGACACCGAGATCCTCGAACGCCCCGCCGACCAGCGAACCCTCACCCGACGTTACACTGAGCAGTCCGTTCGCTTCATTCGAGCTCAGGCCGAGGGAAATCAGCCCTTCTTTCTCTATCTTGCTCACACCATGCCACACGTGCCGCTCTTTCGATCCGAGGAGTTCGTGGATGTGAGTCGCCGGGGCCTTTACGGCGACGTGGTCGAGGAGATCGACTGGTCCGTCGGCCAGATCCTCGACACGATCCGAGTGTTGGGCATTGCCGAGGAAACCCTCGTCGTCTTCACCAGCGATAACGGTCCCTGGCTCACCTACGACCAGCAAGGCGGCTCGGCCGGTCTGCTCCGCAACGGCAAAGGAAGCACCTGGGAAGGGGGGATGCGCGAGCCGTTCCTCGCCTGGTGGCCTGGCACGGTCCCCGCCGGTCAGGTCGTCCCCGATCTGGGAGCAACCATGGACCTCCTCCCCACCGCCGTCCTGCTGGCCGGAGGCGAGCCGCCGAGCGACCGGGTCCTCGATGGTGTCGACCTCCGCCCGGCCCTCCTCGGCACCGGTCCCAGCCCACGCGACTCCATGTTCTACTACCGGGGGACCGAGCTGTACGCCGTCCGCCTCGGCCCGTTCAAGGCTCACTTCATCACCCAGGAACCCTACGGCCGGGACACCAACCGCATCGAGCACGATCCTCCCTTGCTCTTCCACCTGGAGCACGATCCCTCCGAGCGGTTCGACATCTCCGCCGACCACCCCGAGGTCCTTGCCGCCATCCAGTCGTTAGCCGACGAGCACCGGGGCTCTGTCGAGCCAGTGCCGAATCAGCTCGAACCTCGGATCGCCGCCGACTGATCCGGGACTGGGCGAAACCGGACCGACCCGACCGGGGTAGCCCGATCGACCGGGGCACCCACCCGCCCGTTTGGTCTTTCCCCCGCCTCCGGCCGTGCCGTTGCCTACACTGAGGACCCCCGATGCAATCCGCTTCCTGCCTGCTGATGACCGCTTCGCTCGTTCTTCTCGGTCCCGCCCCCCTCCCGGCTGACGACCTGGCTTCCCTTCAAGGAACCTGGCGAGCCGAGGCCGGGCCGACCGGCGAGGTGATCATCACCCTCACCATCGAGGGTGACCGCTTCGTGCGGGTTGTCGAGACCAGCCCCCGCACCTCGTTCACCTTCCGGGGCCGACTCCGATTGGACGAGTCAGCCAAGCCGGGAACCCTCGATTGGGTCGAGATTGTCGGCCCCGGCGACGAGCCCCGGGCAGACATGCTGGGCCTCTACCAGCTCGACGGCGACGCGTTCATCATCTGCTCGGCTGCCCCCGGAGCCGCCCGCCCCGACGCCCTCGCCGCTGGCCGGGGCCTCTACCCGAGCCTCCAAACGTACTCCCGTGTCGTCGTCTCCGCCGACGAAGAACCCCTGACCGGCGACCTGATCGCCCTGCAAGGGAACTGGTCCGGCAACCTCGGCCCCAACGGTGCGCTCCAGGCCTCGCTGTCGATCGAAGGCCGTGTGACCAAGTTCGTCATCGTCGGTCCTGACGGCCAGGAGGTTCTTGCCTCCACCGGCCGCGTCCAGCTCGACGAGTCCGCCAAGCCAAAGGCGATGGACTGGATCCCCGAAGGCGACGGCTCACAGACCTTGAAGTCCATTTACGAGCTCAACGGCTCGTCCCTTCGCGTCAGCCTCGGCCTTGGCCGTGGCACGTCCACTCGGCCCGAAGCCTTCTCGGACGACTTCCGGACCTTCACCCTGACGAAGGTCATCGAGGACGACCAACCCGACGAAATCCCCGACTGATCCAAAACAATGCGAGAGGAGGGAGTCGAACCCTCACGCCTTTCGGCACAGGAACCTAAATCCTGCGTGTCTGCCAGTTCCACCACTCTCGCAAAGAGTTACGTCCTTCTCGGTTGTGAGCCATCATGGCTGATCTGAACACTGAGTATACCCACCCCACCCCGATCGGTCCATCGCTGATGAATCAGAGTTATTCGCGTCCCAACCGTCGCCGCTTCCTGATGGGCAGTTCCGCCGGCCTCGCCGCCTTGATGGCGGTGAGGCAGGGGCGTTGCCTCGCATCGGTCCCCATGATCGAGGAACGCGAGATCGAGGCCGACCTCGTCATTATCGGTGGCGGGCTCGGCGGCTGTGCGGCGGCACTGGCGGCCCTGCGGGCGGGGAAGTCCGTCGTGATGACCGAGGAAACCGACTGGATCGGCGGGCAGCTCACCAGCCAGGCCGTTCCGCCGGATGAACATCCGTGGATTGAACAATTCGGTCGGAATGCGTCGTATGCCGACCTCCGCAAACGGACCCGGACGTATTATCAACGCAACTACCCGCTAACCGCCGAGGCCCGAGACGCTCGGTATCTCAACCCCGGCAATGGCCGCGTTTCTGCCCTTTGCGCGGAGCCCCGAGCATATCTGTCGGCCTTGACGGACGTGCTCGCTCCGTTTGCCTCCGCAGGTCGGCTGACGGTCCTGCTCGATCATGTGCCGATCGCCGCGGAGACCGAGGGGGACAGGGTCCGATCCGTCACCGTCCGCGATGCAAAGTCCGGAGACGACCGTACCCTGATCGCCCCGTACATTCTTGATGCGACCGAACTGGGAGACCTGCTCGAACTGGCTCGAGTCGAGCACGTCGTCGGATTCGAGGCCGCCTCGCAGACTGGCGACCGCTCCTCCCCCGAGCAAGCGGAGCCCATGAATCAGCAAGCGTTAACCGTTTGCTTCCTCATGGAGTATCGCCCCGAGGAAGACCACACGATCGACGAGCCGGCCGATTACGCCTTCTGGCGCGACTTCGTGCCCGACCTCACCCCTCCCTGGTCCGGCCCCTTGCTGAGCCTCTCGTACAGTAATCCTCAAACGCTTGAACCTCGATCCGTTCCGTTCGACCCCACCAGCAACGCCTTCGGCTGGTGGACCTACCGTCGCGTGATCGACCCGGGCAACTTCCGTCCCGGTCCGTTCGACGGCTCGACCGGCGTGACCTGCGTCAACTGGCCGCAAAACGACTACCTGCTCGGCCCGCTCGTCGGCGTCTCGACCGACGAGGCCAGGCAGCACATCGAGCGTGCCAAGGACCTGAACCGCTCCTTGCTCTACTGGCTGCAGACCGAATGCCCCCGCCCCGACGGCGGCACCGGCTGGCCTGGGCTGCGGCTTCGGCCTGATCTGATGGGCACGGAAGACGGCATGGCCAAGGCTCCCTATATCCGCGAATCGCGACGCATCGCCGCTGAGTTCACCATCCTCGAACGTCACGTCGGAACCGAGGCCCGCCGCGCTGCTGAAGGAAACGAAGTGGCCGAGGCCACCTTCCCCGACAGTGTCGGCGTCGGCAGCTATCGGATCGACCTTCATCCGAGTACCGGGGGCGATAACTATATTGATGTCAGTTCGCTCCCCTTTGAAATTCCACTCGGCGCCTTGATCCCCATCCGGGTCGAGAACTTGCTTCCCGCCTGCAAAAACCTGGGAACGACCCACGTGACCAACGGTTGCTATCGTCTGCATCCGGTCGAGTGGGCGATCGGCGAGGCGGCTGGAGCACTCGCTGCCTTCTGCCTTGATCGGGCTCTCTCCCCCCGTACCGTGCGCAATACCCCAGCGCGACTGCGGGAATTCCAGTCGTACCTGACCGCGCAGGGCGTGGACATCCACTGGCCCAGGGCTCGGCCTCGCTAAGGATCGAATCTCTAAACGCTTCACCCTGACTCATGATGATAACACTATGACAACGATACTCCTTTCCCTGATGCTCATGGCCGCAACCCCGGCACCATCGGCCGCCGAGCCGGTACGCTTGATCTTCGACACCGACCTCGGCAACGACGTCGACGACGCGATGGCAATGGGCCTGATCCACGCCTTGCAATCGCGGGGCAAGTGCGAACTCCTGGCTGTCACCCTCACGAAGGATCACGAACTGGCCGGTCCCTTTGCTGATGCGATCAATCACTTTTATGGACGCGGCTCGATTCCGATTGGCGTGGTCAGGGATGGTGTGACCCCCGAGCAAGGCAAGTTTCTCGGCCTGGCCGCCGAGCCAGACGAGTCGGGCGACGGGCTGCGTTACCCCCGATCCCTTCCCTCAGGTTCCGAGGCTCCCGAGGCGGTTTCCTTGCTCCGCAAGGTCCTGGCGGAACAACCTGACGGCTCAGTCGTGATTGCTCAGGTCGGCTTCTCGACGAACCTCGCCCGCCTGCTCGCCTCGGAACCGGATGACGTGTCCCCACACTCCGGCCGCGATCTGGTGGCGCAGAAGGTCCGCTTGCTCGAGGTGATGGCCGGGGCCTTCGCATCCATCGGCAACAACCCACGCTTTGGCGAGTACAACGTGGTTCAGGATCTTGAATCCGCCCGCACCCTCGCCCAAGACTGGCCCACGCCGATCATCTACAGCGGCTTCGAGATCGGCATCGCCATCCCGTACCCGGCCGCGAGCATCGAGAATGACTTCGGCTACGTGGATCACCACCCAATCCCCGAAGCTTATCAAGTCTACGAGCCGACCCCTCACGAGCGACCAACCTGGGACCTGACCAGTGTCCTGCACGCCGTCGAACCCGATCGAGGCTACTTCGACCTCTCTCCTCCCGGTCGGGTTGTCGTCGAGGACGACGGCCACACCCGCTTCGAGCCCGACCCGGATGGCCGCCATCGCTACCTGATCGTCACCCCCGAACAGGTGATTCGCATTCGCGAGGCCTTCGCCCAACTCGTGAGCCAGCCACCAGATCCCAGGAAAGACACTGCTTCAAAGAAGTAATTGGCCTGAACATCCGAGCAAAAAAAGGTGGATCGAAGTTCTGGTCATTCGATCCACCTTAAAGACGGTTCTCCCGTTTGTTCAACGGCGATTGAGGATCTGATTCGTCGAAACGAGTTCGTCACATCCTTGCTGGTGTTTCGCGACACGGTGACGAATGATGTACCCTCTCCAATCGTCAGCCCCTTCAGAACGCCTCAGCCAGGATTGGCGGCATCGGACTGTCGAGCGAATCGGAGATGGCGCGGAGAAGCTCTCCTTCCTCAACGGTGATCTGACCGTCGGAGCCGACGGCCGAGGCGCAGGCGCGAAGTACATCACGCTTCAATGGGGCACTGGCTTCGAGCAACAGATCGAGCGCCTTGCTCACCGCTTCGAGGCCGGATTCAGAGGCGGGTTCGACCCGGACCGAGTCCCAGCCGAGCGCCTGAACGCCGCTTTCGAAGGCTCGGCGTGCTTCGGCGCTGGCTTCGGGCTGACCGACGCGGGCGATGGCGGTCAGAAGCGTTCCGGTTGGATCGCTGATGCTCGCGGCCGACCTGTACCGAACGATCGGCGAGACCTTGCTGCCGAACTGAGGACCGAGGTGTCGCATCAAGAGCCGGAGCAGGGCGAACTCGTAGAGACTGACACGACGATCGGCCTCGATCAAGGCTCGCACGTCGCGCTGAAAGGCACGGTACTGATCGGGCGACAGTTGCCGGAGGGCCGGCAAGGCCAGCTCGACCAGGGGGAGGCGGGCCGTCAGCTCGACACCCTGGACCTCGGGCAAAACCGAACGCGTTTGCTCGGCGATCTTCGATCCGGCCGATCCGGCCAGGGCATGCAACTGACTGTCGAGGTGCTTCGGATCACGGTCGATCAGGAGACCATAAACGAGGACCCTTGCACTGTAGGGGTCATGCGTCAGGCGAGTGATCGGCTCAGGCAACGACTCCAGCAAGGCGGCGGCATACGCAAGGCGCTGGGGGTCGATCGTGCCGATCTTGGTGATGGCCTCGACCGGGTCGAACTTCATTCGGCCGGTCTCGGCCTTGCGAGGTTGTTGGGTTTTCTCGCGGTCAATCCGGGCGTGGCTCGGAGGAGCGAGCGAGACCTTGGAGAAATCGCCATCGAAGTTCGGGTCGATGCGTCGGATGCGGTCGGCCAGGGGAGGGTGTGTGGCCATCAGGCTGAGCCAGGCGCCGCCGATCCCCTCGCCAAAGAACATGTGAGCCGCTTCTCCTGCCTCAGGGTTTTGCAACCGAGAGCCCGACGAAATGGCCCCGATCTTCTTCAAGGCTCCGGCGATTCCCTCAGGATTCCGGGTGAATTGCACCGCCGAGGCATCGGCCAGGTATTCCCGCTGCCGAGAGACGGCCGACTGGATCAGTCGTCCAAAGAACACACCAACATATCCGATGACATAAAGCGCCAGTCCGATCAGGGGGAGGGGGTTCCCCCCCTTGCTGTCGCTCCGGGCCCGCAGGTTCGAGTACATGGTCGAGCGGAAGATGATCCAGCCGGTGATGCCGATCAGGAGGATGCCGAAGAGGACCCCCATGAGCCGGATATTCAGGCGCATGTCTCCATTGAGAATATGGCTGAATTCGTGTGCCATCACGCCTTGAAGCTCGTCTCGCGAGAGGGTCTGAATGCATCCTCGGGTCACACCGATCACGGCGTCGTTCGGGGTGTAACCGGCGGCGAAGGCGTTAATGGCCGGTTCCTGATCCATGAGGTAGACCGGCGGGACAGGCATGCCCGAGGCAATCGCCATTTCCTCGACGACATTCAGGACGCGACGCTCGTCGGGATTTCGTGTGTCAGGGTGGATCAGTCGTCCGCCGAGCAGCTCGGCCACCGTGTGGCCACCGCCGGAGAGCGAGGCAATCTTGAACAGGCTTCCCCCACCGACCAGGGCCGTCGTGCCCAGCGCGACCAGCCCGAAGAGCCCCGGATCCCAGAGCGCCGGCCCGGTGGCCGCCACTCCGACCCGATCCTCGGACGTACCGAGGAAGAAAAACGCGAGGACCAGGTAGATCGCCCCGATGATGGCGACGACGGCCAGGAGGAAGTAGATGACCAGCAACCCGGTCTTGCGCCGGGCGGTTTCTTGATGTTCAAAGAAATCCATGGGCGGTCCGGTCGGCTGCGATCCGAGGAAGAAGGGATGAGTGGAGCGTCGGGTTCTTGTGTCGCTCGGGTGTCATGCCCGTCTTGTGGGGGACATGACACCCGAGGATCGGGATCAGGAGAAGGAGACGCGAGGGGCTTCGCGTTCTTTCGGCGATTCGATCTCGAAGAACTGAGCAGGCCCGAAGCCGAACATGCCGGCGAAAATGACGGCCGGGAAGACCTCTCGGGCGGTGTTGTAACTCATCACGGCATCATTATACGCTTGCCGGGAGAAGGCGACCTTGTTCTCGGTGCTGGTCAGCTCTTCCTGGAGCGCGAGCATATTCGTGTTCGCCTTCAGGTCGGGATAGGCTTCCGACAGCGCGAACAGGCGGCCCAGCACACCGGTGCCGGCAGAGGCGGAGCCGAGTTCGGCCTCGGCCGCACTCAGTCGCTTCATCGAATCGGGATCGCCGGGGTTGGCGGCCACCTGATTACTGGCCGAGACAGCGGCGTTGCGGGCCTGGATCACGGCTTCGAGCGTCTCGCGTTCATGGGTCATGTATCCCTTGACCGTCTCGACGAGGTTCGGGATCAGGTCGTACCTGCGCTTGAGCTGGACGTCGATCTGGCTATAGGCATTCTTGTATCGGTTTCGTAGCTGCACCAGCTTGTTGTAGGTGCCGATGGCCAGGAACACAAGGATGGCGACGATCACCCCGATGACGATCAGGATGATGGCCGTGCTTCCGAGGCCACCGGCCTCCTGGGCGAGAAGCAGACTCATGGGCGAGCGATCCTCCGGAGTAGGAGACGTGGATTGGTGACGGATCGTCCCGGAGTCGGGACGGGGGATGTCACGAGACTAACCGGTGTTCGTCCGCAAGTCTATTTTCTTGACAGGGATCCGACGGGAGCTTTCAGCCAGTTGCCACGTCTCTCACGAACAACGCCCGCCCCCACTGTCGAAGCGGGAGCGGGCGTTGAAGACTCGAATCGAAGGCGGGGGGGAGAATGGCGATCGGGCCGCGATCGCTCACTCGCGGCCCTGGAGCTTGGCCAGCAATCGGAGGATGCTGATGTAAAGCCAGACCAGGGTGACGAGCAGGCCGAATGCTCCGTACCACTCCATCGTCTTGGGGGCGCCGGACCGGGCCCCTTGTTCGATGAAGTCGAAGTCGAGCAGGAGGTTGAACGCGGCGATCCCCACGACGACCAGGCTGAAGCCGATGCCGATCATGCCGGAACCGTGGATCATCGGCACCGCCACGCCGAAGAAGCTCAGCACGAAGCTGACCAGATAGACCAGGAAGACGGCCCCGGTCGCAGCGACAATCCCCATGCGGAGCTTGTCCGTCACCGGGATAATGCGCGAGGTGTAGAGCGCGAGCATCACCAGCAGGACGGCCAGGGTCAGGGCCATCGCGTTGAAGGCGATGCCCGGATACATGGAGTTGAAATACCAGGACACGCCACCGAGGAACGCACCCTGCGCCGCGGCGTAGAGCGGGGCAGTGAAGGCGGCCCATTTCATGACGAAGACGGTGATCAACGCCAGGACCAAGCCGGCGATCACCCCGCCGAAGAGCCAGGGCGTGATGTCGGTGCCCGATTGCCCGAGCCCCCAGACGTAGGCGGCAACGGCCGTCAATATGGCCAGCAGCAGGAAGCACTTCGATGCCGTGCCCTGCACGGTCATCGCGTTGACGCGAGTCTCCTCGCGGGCCCAGTCACCAAAAACCGTTTCCGAGAAGACGGGATTGGACGTCTCCACCTTGGCGAGCCTCCGAGTCATTTGAGGAAAATAAAGGGGCGAACCGAGGCCGATCACCGGGTCAGTTCGCTCAGCGGTATTGTGGTCGTTTGACGGCGTCAGGGCAATTCAATTCGGGCGAGAATTGGACTGATCGAGCTGCTCCAGTACGCGCTGGATGCTCTGGCCCGAGGCGAACAGGCCGATTGCTCGCTCCTCTCCCCGGGTACTTTTGACCTCGATCCGGCCGACGCAGACGCCGAGCAATCGGCCGTCGCTGGAGTAGAGTCCGCCACCGGATCGCCCCTGGATCGGGGGGTGCTCGGTGATCACGAACAGTCGAGGGTCGCGAGGAGGGGCTCGACCCTGATCTTGAGACGGGGAGGTGAACGCCGAACCGCCCTCGTCGGCCAGATTCCGAGAGAGCAGGGCGGTTCCTCGGATCTTCGAGTCCCAGCTATTCAGGTCGCTGGCCTGGTCGATGCCGACGGAGGTCACGGGGAAGCCTTCCGGCAAGGGATCGGCCAGCGAGGCATCGAGGCGGGCCACATGAGGGAGTCTGGCCAGCCCTTCGACGAGTAAGACCGCCACGTCTGCGTCCAGGTCGGCCGCGACAATTGTGGCCGGGATGACCTTCGGCCACGAGCCGCCCAGCTTGCGCCCCTCGATGCCGAGATTGAAGCGGTGCAGCTCGATCGCCGCCTGACCAGGGCCGTCGATGACGTGAGCGGCAGTCAGAATCAAGGATCGCCCCTTGGCTGAGGCGATGATTGTGCCGCTGCCGCGTGAGTTCCCCTTCCGCACCATGACGGTGGGACGGAAAATCACATCATCGAGAGGACCGGGGAGATCCGCCGGGGTGATCGTCTGGGCTGCGATCCGACGGGTGCCTGCCTGAGCGGCCGCCGATCCCGGAACCGCCACCATGAGCAATCCGGACAGAACCGAAGCGACCAGCGTCACCAGGAATCCGCGTCGCGTCTCGACGATGCCCATTCTCTCCTCCGGCGCAGCATTCGGGGGGGATCGGCCGATGTATTCTAGGCCAAAGCGTGGCTCAGGGCGAACGATTCCGGGATGCTTTCTCTATGAGTGAGGTTCTGTCGCGACGCGCGGTTGCCTTCGACCGTCGGAAGATCTGGACCATGCCCGACCGGAAGTCTGGCCCCTGGCCGGCCCAGTCGGCGGTGATGGCTTCGAGCATCGGGTCGGAGCCCCAGGCAAGGACCACGTCGATCGCGGACCCGTACGTCTGCAGCAAGTCGCGCCAGAGCAAGGCCCGTCTGTCGAGGTCACCGGCATCGTCCAGAATGGCCACTTCCTCGAAGAGGTTTGAAGGCGGGGCGTCGATCTCCGATCGAACCTGGACGGGGAAGTAGTAGTGACGCGTTTCGTAGTTGCTCCAAAGGATGTTGTCGGAACCGAGGCCGAGCAGGCAGTCGGCATGCAGGACCGGGTTTGATCGGTAACGGCCCCGGATGTCGATCAGGAGGGTGCCGACCCGTGCTCCCGGTCCGATCTCGGGAGCTGCCTTCATGATTGGGCTGACCCGGCGGTCGGCCTCGATTGCGTAATCCCAGACGAATGCCGACTGCGACACCAGGGCCACGGTGATCAGAACCGTTGCCAGACGGACGGCGATGGAACGGAGGTCCAGATCGAGGGCCGGGACGAGACAGGCCAGGCCGAGCAACACGACGCGCTGGCTGAGAAAATAGCCGTGGTCGTCGCCGAAGCCGTCAGGACCGATCATGCCCCCCAGCAGCAGCAGAGCCGCAAGCACTGCCCAGGGCCTTCGGTCATTCATCAGGGTGGCTGTTTCGCCGGAACGCCATTGATTGAAATGGTTTCCGATCAGGATGGCCAGTCCGAGGCCAAGCCAAAAGCTCGGCGCGAGCAGCACGCACCATCGGCCTTGCAGCTCCGGCCAGAGGGGGACGAAATCGCGGCGGCCGAGGGTGATGGGATCGACCCAGGAAAGCCGCTTGACCCACACGACCGGCGACCAGAATGGGCCGGTTTGCTCCCAGGTTGGCTCAAAGGCTCCGCCTTCGGTCGCAAGCGATTTGTAGAGCAATGCCAGGGGGATGAGCGGAACACAACTCGCCAGGGTCCGGCCCATGCGAGTCTCTCGCTCCCGAGAGGTTCCAGGAGCCATCCCGGCCAGGACGACGAGGCCGCCGGCGGTGATCCCCAGGCTCACGAGGTGCCCGAGGTAGCCAAGGACCAGGAGTCCTCCGATCGCCGCGATCCGGCTGAGGATCAGTCGATCTCGCCAGCCCCACCAGATGCCCCAGGTGATGAGGGCCAAGGTTGCGCCAACGAGGAAGTTCGCAAACCCCATGAGCCAGGGCATGTTGATCGCGAGCACGACCGAGAGCAGCACTGCCGGACCCAGGCCCACACGGCCGGCCACTCGGACTCGAAGCCACACGATTGCCAGGGCGAATGCTGCGAAGGTGATCGTGGTCATGGCCCGATCGGCATCGCGAGGGGAGACGACCGTAAGCATCCCCATCAGCGTTAGGTGGCCGCCGAGATTCGGTAGAGGGCGCCATCGTGCCTCGAAGGCCGAGGCAAAGGGAGACTCCTCCCCAAGTCGCACCGATTCTCGCAGGATGTGGGCATTGTAGATATGTGCCGGGCCGTCCTGGGTGACGAAACCCGGTACCAACCAGATCGCGGACACCGCCGGAAAGACCGCGAGGCAGAACAGCCAGACCGAACGAAATAGAGGCCAGGGCGGAGTCGAGGGGGCTCGTCCGAGAGGCATCGGCATCATGGAAAGTTCAAGGCTCCCTGCCCGGACGTCCTTTGTCCGACTCCTGTTGCGTCGCGAGAGGTGTCAGTCAGTCCGTGAGTCTTACGGTTCGGTGAGCGGCCCGACCCCCGGGAGTCCTGGGATCAAGGTGGTGCCGTCCTGAATCGGGGGGCGGGCCGTTCTTCCTGAACCGTAGTCGGGACGAACGCCCAGTCAAGGGTGAGCAACCAGAGACGATCGCCCAGGAGGGTCATCCCCAGGGTGATCGATCGGAAGTCGGGGCGTAGCCGCTCATCGAATCATGCGGCAAGGTCCACTCGTCGGCTCGGACTCACCGATACCGGGCATCGTGGGCCCGGTCTAGCGATACCGATACAATACCACAGGAGTGAGGCCTCACCGGGGATTTTTCTTCAAGTCGATCGATCCCTGGTTTGAAGGAGCCGCCTGATCAGTAGAGGAGGATTGCGTCGACGTTGAGGGTGATCTGACTTCCCGAGCGTCCATCGTCGTAGGGCGTACCGGTCTGCGACCAGTCAAAACGGACCTCGGGCCGAATCCAGAACCATCGGCGAGGCTTGTAGTTCAGGCCGAGGGTCATCTCGTAGTACGTGTCCGAGCTGCTGCCGAAGATGACCCCGTCGTCATCCCGGAAAATCTCGGACCGCCAGACGGCAGTGAACTTTGGGTTGATTTCGTAAAGGAACCAGTTGGCGAAACCGTACCACTCGGTATTCTCGCGGGTGTTCCGGGCGCCGGTCTGCCGAGAGCCGGGGCCTCGCATCAAGGGGGTGTTTTCATCCACGACCCAGGCCACTTCCATCGCCTGGGTCAGCCGATCGGTCCACTCCCGCGTGAGAACAAAAGAGGCGTAGAACCGGTTGCTTCGGGAGTAACCGAAATTGGTGAGCCCGGCGACCTCGGAAGACGTCCGCACGCCGACCGGTAAGAAGGTGGAATTGGCCGACGGGAAGAAGGGCAACTGGTTGGGGCCAACCACCATGAAGCCGGAGAATCGCGTCCGTCCATCGGCCGAATCGCGGGTCACTCCGGCGATGGTGTTCCAGACATAATTGGCGTTGAGAAAGCGATCCCAGCCATTGACGGTTCCGAGGTAGAGATCGGTTCGCTCATTCAGGTGCTGGATGCCAAGCACACCGAAAAACGTGAACGGTGTGAAGGTCATCAGGTTGGTGACCGAAAAGAGCGGACGATCGATCGCCTGAACCCCCTCGAACCCGGCTGGGCTGTACCAGCGGCCTCCTCGAATGTCGAGCCCCCCCTCGGTGAACACCGGGAGGTGAAGCTCAGCGAAGAACTGAGGGATGTCGATCCCGGAAAACTGGCCAACGTCAAAAGCCTCGTCGGCGAAGCCGTAGGACTTCGAGAAGATCCAGTCGTTGCCGAGAAAACTATCGACCCGGAAGCCAAGATCAGTCCGCCCTTGCGAGCGAATCGGCTTCTCCACGATCAGGTAATATTGATTCCCTTGCCATTGATTGGCCTGGTAATTCGGGAACTCGCCGAAATTGATGCGATCGGGCGGGTTTGCCGGGTTTCCGGAAAAACTGTTTTGGAACCAGCCTCGGAAGGAGATCGACATCTCGTCCAGTCCAAGGAGATCCTGGAGAAACGGCGGGCCAGGAGCCTCGACCGTTTCGGCTCTCGGTAGCACCTGGTCGATCGTCGGCAATTCCGTGAGCTGGTTGAGCATCGTGCCGAGAAGGCCTGACCCTTCACGCTCCCCGTCACCCTCAGACTGGTCTCCCTCATCCTGCGTTCGCAACAGGCGTGCATCATTCGGTGCCGATGCGAACGACCCAGGTAACGGTGGTAAGGAGGAACTTCCGATGAGTGGCCGGTCGATCGGTTCGAGTCCCCGACGTACTGGCCGAGTGATCGGTGGCTGCGGAGCCTGATTTCTCGATGGTGTTCCAAGGTGTTCAGACAGCGAGATCAACGAGCGCGAGTCAGATGGGTCCGGGACTTGTGTCTGCTGTGCGCGCACGACCTCCGTCGAAAGTCCGAGGAAAACCACAAGCCAGGAGCACCACTGCCCGATCGTTCTGAACTCGTTGTGAATTCGAATCCAGGCCGCGGATCGCGCTCCACCCCGTAGCTCACTCGGGGAGCACCCCATCGTTGAGCTTGAACGTGACTTGGCCAATCGCCCTCCATTCCTCTTGAAGTGCTGCATCGACGCTCCCCAGGCGGCAACTTCAGCAAAAGCGGCCCGATCAGCACGCTCGGACATGATGTCTACTGTTGTGATCGGCGGAATGCGGATCGTCAGAGGCAATGAAGGGACGTGATCCAGGAACGGTTCTCGTCTCGACGGCTGGCAGCATGGCGGTAAGATACGGTTCGCCGGGCGAATCAGGCGTCGGCAGGATCAAGGAAGAGAGGGGCGAGGCGATGGGGAATTTTCGCCAGCACGTCGGATTCGCCAGCTTCCTCGGGATGCTGTATGCCTGGGGAGGCGCGGTGGTGATGGGCGTCCACTGGATGTATGGATCGGTGGCCGCCTTGCTGGCAACGATTGGCGGGTTATTGCCTGACCTCGACTCGGATAGCTCGATTCAGTTGCGCGGCTTCAGCGGGTTGCTGGGTGTCCTGGCCGCCGTGGCAGTCTGGCAAGATATTGACAACCTGCAATTCGTCTTACCCTTCGAGCTGCACCTGTGGGCGGCCATCGTGACGTATGTGATGGTGCGTCATGGATTGCGGCGGACGCTCGCGCGGCTGACGGTGCATCGGGGTATGTCGCATAGCATTCCGGCCGCCTTGATCTGGGGAGCGGTGACGTACATTGGCTATCCTTCGGAGTCGCATCTGTTGCGCGTGGTGATGGCCGGGGCGGTGATCCTCGGGTTTCTCTCGCATCTTCTCCTGGATGAATGGTGCAGCGTCGATCTGGTCGGAAGACGGGTCAACAAGGCGTTTGGTACGGCCCTGAAGTTCACCTCGAAGTCGGTCAGCGCGACGATTGTCACCTACGTGATCCTGGCATTGGTTGGATGGTGGGTTATGAGTCTCTGGCCCGCCGACCCCTTTTCGGGAGGGTTTCCGAAGCCCGAGATCCGAGGTCTGGAGGCGTTTGAGACCCATTCGGAGTACTTGTGGGATTAAGCCCAACAGCATCGCTCGATCTACCTCGTCAGTCGATTGGACCGGGCCCCTCTGAGACCGCCATTAACGTGACGGAGTCGCGATTGCGAGTTCGGCCGAAGACGGAGCGGCTTCGATCGGCGTCGATTCGGCCCACGGTCCCAGTCGACGGATCAGGCGAATCAGCGCCCGGAGTTCGGGACGGTCGGTCGACCATGCAAGGGCATGGTCCAGGTCGGATCGGGCAGCGGAGATCTGACCGGCTCGTAGGTGCATTTGAGCGCGAAGCAGCGAGAGAATCGGATCGTGGGGGTCTCGTGCGAGGGCTTCGGTCAGATCGGCGATTGCGGCATCGAGGTGGCCGATTGCAGCAAGCGCCAGTGCCCGGGAGCGATGCAAGCTCGCGTCGTCCCGGCCCAGGACTGAGGCCCGGTTCAGGTCGTTCAACGCATCGAGCGGGAGACCTGATTCGTAAAGCACTTGCCCCCTCAGGATCAATGACGCGAGATCGTTGGGGCGGAGTGACAGGGCCGTGTCGAGATCGGCAAGCGCGCCCGCCAGGTCCCCCGAGCGGTGCCGAATCCGAGCTCTGACCAGTCTCGGCATCGACGCATCCGGGGCGATCAGCGCGGCCTCGGAGGCGACAGCCTCGGCCTCCTCGGCGTCTCCTAAAGCCGCGAGCACGGTGGCCCGAGTGAGCATCCGAGGCACAGGAGACGCCTCGGCCGACGCCGGTGGCGAGGCAAGCGCATCGACCGCGTCGAGCAGATCGTCGACCAGGCCCTCGCCGGGCAGGAGATCGAGGACAGCCGGGTCATCAAGCCGAAGCGAAACGCCTGGACGGGTGGCGAGCAAGGCACGCAGGTGAAGACGGGACCGCGCGGGAGTTGGGGCGAGCGCCATGCTCTCGGCGAAATCCGTCAGCGCAGCGGCCGGTTGACCGGTTGCCAGGAGGCATCGGCCTCGAAATTCGAGCAACTCGGCCAGGGGATGACGATCGGGCCAAGACGAGTCTCCGATCGCCCGACTCTGAGATGCTCGGGTCTGGGCCACCAGGATTTCCGCGTCCGCCAGAGCGCTTTGGTGCTGTCCCAAGGCCAGCAAGAGCAACGCTCGGCCCAGA
Source organism: Tautonia rosea (assembly GCF_012958305.1). Lineage (NCBI taxonomy): Bacteria > Pseudomonadati > Planctomycetota > Planctomycetia > Isosphaerales > Isosphaeraceae > Tautonia > Tautonia rosea. Next base: position 93,406 of record NZ_JABBYO010000003.1, read on the forward strand.
CGGGCTTCGCGCTGGGTGGGTTCGTCGACCAGTAGGTCGCTGTAGGTCAAGAGGGCCAACTCCGGTCGCCCCTCCTCGGCGTCGAGCCGTGCCAGGTCCAGTCGGGCGGCCCGTTCGAAGCGAGTGCCCGAGGCGGTCGCAAGCGCCCCGAGGGCGGACTGCGTGCCGGCCGATCCCAGGCCGCTGGCCATGCCGGAGGTCCCCGAGGCGAGAAGCAATCCGGTTCCCAGACGGCCCAGAGACAGCCCGACCGGGGCATTGCCCACGAGTGACTCGAAGGCAGCTCGGGCTCCGGCGCGATCACCACGCTGAAGCAAGACCAGGCCGACGTTGAGCTCGATCCGGTCGCGCAACCGGTCGCGGTCGCCCGACGGAATCCGCGCCGTGGCGGCTCGAAGATCTCCCAGCGCCGCCGCGGTGTTTCCCGAGGCTCTCGCCGCCAGGGCGCGATTGAAGAGAGCCCAGGGAGTCGACGGATTCAGGGCAACCGCCGCGTCGGCGTGACGAAGCGCGTCGTTGATGCGACCCGATTCCAGGGCGAAGGTGGCCAGATAGAAGCGGGGCCAGTACGAATCGGGCCGTCCCCTGACGGCGGCTTCCAGCCAGGTGATCGCCCGAGAGGCATCAGCCGGCGCTCTGGTTCCCTGGTAGCGTGCTGCAGAGGCAATCCCCAGAAGAAATGCTGCTTCGGCCGATTGTCGAGCAAGCTCGATCGCTGACAGGGGGGTGTCGGAGGCGGGTTCAATGGGTGGCCTGAGGATTGCCAGTTCTCGGCAAAGGGCGTCCCAGGCGGCCCGTCGCGGATCGTTGGTCGGCATCGCCCGGACGGCGCGATCTCGCAGGTCAGCAATTTCCTCGGCAGTGGTTGCTCCCGCCGGCTCGGTCAGCCAGAGGTGAACCGCTCGAAGGAACAGCAGTTGGGGCACGGCTTCGAGTAACCGGCGACGGCGCTCCGGCTGCAGGCGGTCGAAGTCGTCGTTCGCGGCCCAATCCAAGTCCGAGAAGACCCCGAACGGCGTCAGGAGGCTCCGTAGCGCCTCGCCCGGTGGCCGCTCCGGCTCGACAAAGCCAAAGAGGCGATAGCGAAGCCACTCGGCCTCCTCGAAAAACTCGACCGTGTGCTGTTCGAGTTTATCGATGTGGATGGCCCAGAGGCGTTTTTCCTGGGCCTCCCACCAGATCTTCGCCAGCGAGGGATGCTTGGCGGCGGCCTGCATGGCGAAACCGTATCCCTGGATCGCAGCGTCGAGTTTGCCAGCTTGTTGTGACATCTCGGCCTGCTCGATGATCCGCCTGACCTCTCCCTGCGCGGCAACCCGGCGGACCCGGGCATCGTGGATGGTGGCCATCAAGATCGAACCGGCAATGACCGCCGGTGACGCGAGCAAAAACCGGAGCCGGTTGCGGCGTAACCACCGAAGCGATCGGCTGGGGATTGGCTCCGAGGCGTGCCGCAACGGACCATCGTTGGCAATCGCCTGCAGGTCGGCGGCTAGCTCCGCGGCGGATTGATAGCGACGATTCGGATCGGGCTCAAGGCTTCGGCGGATGACCGCCTCAAGCGCTGGGGAAACCGAGCGGCCTCCGCGACGAAGCGGAGGAGGGCCGGCACGCCGGTGTTCGGCGGTCTTCCAGAACGCTTCGGGAACCGATCTCGCCTTGCGGACGACCGGAAACGGTCGTGTGCCGGCAATAGCCTCGAATAGCACGACCCCGAGCGCGAAGACGTCGGCCCGAGCATCGACTCCCGCATCAATCCCCTCGGCCAGACCTTCGATATGCTCCGGGGCCATGTAGGCCAGTGTCCCGCCGAGCTTTGCCGAGTCGTCCTCCGCTTCGTCGAGCACCGGGCTCATGGCCAGGTTGAAGTCGAGGAGCATGGGCAAGCCGTCGCCGGTGACCAGCACGTTCGTCGGCTTCACGTCGCGGTGCAAGACCCCGCGGTCGTGAGCGTGCTGAAGTGCTTCGGCGAGTCGGGCGCCCCACCAGGCAATTGCTCCGGAGAAGGATCGGCCAGCCAGCGCTTTTCGGGCGGCAGTCGAGGTGCGTGGCCGATCGTCCTCGGGCGGCTCAATCCGGTCGAGCACCGCGAGCAGGTCGATTCCGGATCGCGCCGAGAGGGTGGCTGGATCGTTTAGCACGTCGGCCAGGGTCGTTCGGCCGAAGAAGGGCATGCAGAGCAGGTGCAACCCTGTCACCGGATCGACCCGGTAGCTGTGGACCGGAACGATATGAGTATGCTGCAACCGGGCCAAGGTTTGTGGCTCTCTTGAGCCGGTGGTAGCAACCTTCAAGGCGACCGGCCGATCCGCCAGCAACCGCTCGTGAGCCAGGTAGACGCGGGCGAACGACCCGCGGCCCAGCTCCTCGGCCAGGCGGAAGCCTCCGATCGTTTCGCCGGCCTCGGGAAACGCGACCGAATCGGCGTCTGCGGCTTCTGTGGACCGAGGACTTTGCGAGGGATTGAAGTTCGACCGCGTTGAGCTGACCATCGGCGAGGCCGAGCCGCCGATCAGGGCGTGGATGTCGAAGACGCGACGCAAGGCTGAGGCCAGTTCCGGAAACCGACGCTCGTAGTCGGCCGGATCGGGGCTCGATCCGGTTTCTTCGAGCAGGCAGAACTCCTCGTACAGGAGGGCGACGAGGGTCTGTTCATCGAGATCCGGGTAGCGGGAGCGGTAGTGCTCGACGCTGACGGCCTCTCCCTCGTCCCATCGCAGTCCCAGATCGGCCCGAAGCAGTGCGAGCCAGGCGCCGGGACGCTCGGCAGGATCGGCCGGCAGATACGAGACCGGATCGGGTCGGGCCTCCGGTGGAGACCGTCTCCAATCGTCTTCAAAGCGTTGAGCGAGCCGGGCGGCGGCGGGCGATGAGGCATCGTCCCAGGTCCGGCCGGAAGAGGTGGCCAGGTCCGACGGTCGGGTGGGCTCGATCATTCGTGTCGTGGGCGTGTCAAGGGTCCGTCCGTGGGGCCCGGCCGGGGCGTCGAGGGGTCTCGCTCGTGCTCGTGTTCGGCTCGGGAGGATTCCGATTCGCGCTCCAGGTCAAGGCGACGCTTGAGGTCCTCGATGACCCGTTGCACCGTCCGTTCGCTAATCCCGAGTCGATCACCCACGTCGCGGCTGGAAAGCCCCTGGGCCTTTAACTCAATAATCTCTTGCCGATCCTGCGGCATCAGGTCGCGAAGCCGAGACAGGGCCTCCCGAGCCTCGGCGACCTCGCTGGGAGAGTCGTCCCGTCCCGGAAGGTCCCTCGGCCGTTCACCGTCGACCCAGAGCGGCTCCTCCCGGTGCATGTCCTGCTTTTGACTGCCTGCGCGACGGTACTCGTCGATTACCTTGTTCTTCGCAGCCTTGGCCAGAAAGGCGACAAGGTGGCGGGAATCTTCGAAATCGGCCGGGCCGTCGTTGCCTCGCATCCGGCGGAAAAAGCTCCCCCAAACGCTCTGCATGAAGTCGAGTGAGTCGAACCGCGAGCGCAACAGCCTCGGCAGTTGGCGGCGGACGACCAAACGGACCTCGGCCTCGTACCGCCCAAGCAGTTCGCGGGCAGCGTCGTCGTCCCCGGCACGGATGCGATCGAGGAATCGGCGCAACTCCTGGCTGTCGTCTGACCTTAGGGCCGGACCGTCACTCGCCATTCTCGGGTCCTCCGATCCTTCTCCCCGGGGCCGACTCCATTCTCACCGTGGTGCCCCCAAGCCTAACCCGCTGCTCCCCCCTTTGGCAAGCGATCAGACGAACGCGAGGCAGATTCCCGAAATCTCTTTGCATCGGGTGTTCCGGGCGCGTAATACTCTTTCGAAATTCTTCCTATCAGGCCGTCCGGCGACACAAGGTACGTTCGAACGGCCTTCAAGGATCAGGCCCAATCCGCCCGAACCAGGTCCGGAGTCCGACAGATGCTGATGCAATCGCGACGCGGCTTTACGCTGATTGAGTTGCTGGTGGTCATTGCCATCATTGGTGTGCTGATCGCCTTGCTCCTACCCGCGGTGCAGGCGGCCCGCGAGGCGGCGCGTCGGGCGCAATGCGTCAACAACCTGAAGCAGCTCGGGATCGCTTTGCACAGTTATCATGGTGCGGTCGGTAGCTTCCCGATCGGCTACACCGTGTACGATGCCCCCTGGCCGGGTGATCCGACCGTGCCCGGCGGCCACGCCAAGTGGGGGGTGCTTGCGCACCTGACACCTTACCTTGAGCAATCCGCCGTCCACGACGCGATCAACTTCGACTTCCCGATCATCGGCGGGCCGAATCAGAATTACGCGACCTTCCCTGCGAACCTAACAGCTCTCTCGACCCGGGTGGGAATCTTCCACTGCCCGAGCGACGGCATCGACCGGCCGACCCCGCCGATTTACGGAACGAACTACGTCGCCACGGCCGGATCGGGCCTCGACGTTCCCGCCAACGGCTACCGTCAGATCGACGGTACCTTCTATATCAATTCCTCAACCAAGCTCGCCGACATTCGCGATGGTTCGAGCAACACGGCGGTGATGTCTGAGAGCCTCATCGGCCCTGGAGGACCGTATAACATCCCCGTGGCGAACATGGCCGAGGATCTTCGCCGCTACATCCGCCACGTCAACACCCTGACCGATGCCGCGTGCCGGGCCGCCGTCAACGTCCACCCCAACAAGCGAGGCAACTGGGCCGACGGTGACGCCAACGCCACCACCTATTCTCACTGGTACCCGCCCAACCCCCGCGAGCCGAGCTGTAACCGCCACTCTGTCGGCTGGAGCGAGGCCAGCAGCAACCACCCCGGCGGTGTCAACCTCCTGCTCGGTGACGGCTCCGTCCGGTTCATCAAAGATTCCATCTCCCCCGAAACCTGGCGAGCCCTCTCGACCCGAAAGGGAGGCGAGGTCATCAGCGCCGATCAGCTCTGATCGCCCGAGAAGAGCCGCTCGTGGAACCTCCGGAGTGCCTCCTCGGGCGACTCGAACCGCAGCGGCTCCGGCCCGGCCGAGTCAATCCAGCAGGCGGTGAAGGGAGAGGGGCCGTCGAGTGATCGGAAGCGGACGACCGGTCGGGATTGAAGCCAGTCGAGGGCTGTCTCGGTGTCGAGCAGGTCGTGCAAGACCTCGCGATGGGTCTCTTTCAGGAGCGGGTGATCGGGGCAAGCAGCCTGGACGAGGGGGTAGAGACGCTGGCTGACCCAGAGCAGGCCCCCGACCTTCGTCCGGCCCCCTTCGGGACGGCGGAGGACCATCAAGGCGGTCGAGGCGACATGCCGGAAGCGGCGGGCGGCGAGATCGCCCCGGTCGATCCCGGCGAGCACGTCCTCGGCGAAGCCTTCGGGGTCGAGCAGGGGGGGCAAATCGGCCGATTTCAGGGACGCCTCGATCGGCAGGCGGACCTGCCAGCCGAGGTCGGCGACGACCAGCCCGAGGTCACGCCCGAACCGTCGGCCGAGCCGCGCCGCGAAGGCCCGAGCCGCAGCCTCGCAGGCCGATCGGCCGAGGGGGGCGTGGACCGTGTAGCAGATGCCTTCCTCGTGCGGCGACTCCTCCACGAGCACCGAACCGGGCCGGGGGACTTCGCTCAGTTGCTCCTGCGCCGCGAACAGGTCTTCGAGCAGACCGATCGCCTCCGGTTCGAGTCGGTACTCCTCGACGAGCCAGGCCCGAAAGGCCGAAGTCCCTTCGTCAAGGAGGGTTGCGCCTCGATAACGAAACGAAGCCAAATCCGCGGCCAGCTCGGCCGAGAGTCCCTGTCGGTCGCTTGTCCAACGGGGGAGATCCGGTTCCCCGCCCGAGAATCGGGCATGCACGGTCAGGCCGTCGAGCCGGACAAACTCCAGAGCTCGACCGTCAAGAACGAACCGATCGCCGCGCTGGAGCCGCTCGGCATAGTTTCCTTCGAGCGTTCCGATCGGCTCGTCATCGACGAGTACCTTGACCGATTCCTCCGAGGTGATCGTCCCCACGTTCGCCCGGAACCAGCGGATAATCTTTGCGTTACGGACCCCGAACAGGCCCCCTTTCTTCCAGAAGCGGGGGGAGGTCCACTTGGGGGTCGCTCCCGGCTCGGGCTCCCAGGCCCCGGCGGGGGCGGCGAGTTCTCCGGCGAGGAAGAGAAGGCAAGCGTCGAAGTCAGCCCGGTTGAGATGCTCCATCGGCCCGGCCTTGCGAACGAGGGCGAACACCTCGTCGGCCGAGCACTCGCCGACGCAGGCCATGCCGATGAGCTGCTGGCAGAGCACGTCGAGCGGCGATTCGACCATCCTGAGCGGCTCGACGCGCCCCTCGCGGGCTGCCCGGGCTGTTACGGCGGCCCCGGCCAACTCGGCGGCGGTGGCGGCGAGCATCAGGCCCTTTGTTTGTGCTCCAACCCGGTGCCCGGCCCGGCCGACGCGCTGGAGGCATCGTGAGGCGCTCCCCGGCAGGCCGACCAGGACGGCAAGATCGGCCGAGCCGATATCGACCCCCAGTTCCAGGCTGGTGCTGGTCACGACCGCCCGGAGTTCTCCGGCCTTCAGGGCTGCCTCGACCGTCCGGCGGCGGTTGGCGTCGAGGGCCGAGTGGTGCGCCGCGACGGTCTCGGCCCCGAGGTCCGCCTTCAGGTCGTGGGTGATCCGCTCGGTGAAGGCCCGTGTGTTGGCGAAGACGATCGTCGTGCGGTTCGATTCCGTTTCGTCTCGCAGCCGCCGGAGGAGTCGTCGATAGGTCAGGCCACGGTGCGGCCCTTCGTCGCGGTTCAGCAGTGATTCGACCTCGATGATCGGGCCGGCCTTCCCATCAGGGCGGGGAGCCTCGATCACCCGACACGATCGGGTCGACCCGACCAGAAATCGGGCGACCGGGTCGGGTGGCCTGCAGGTGGCAGACAGGCCGATCCGGCCCGGGTCACGATCGGCCTGGGCCGCGAGGCGTTCGAGCGAAACGGTCAGGTCGGCCCCTCGCTTGGTTGGGACGAGCGAATGAACCTCATCGACGATCAGGTGCTCAACCGATCGCCAGAGCCGCCCCCAGGTTTTCTGGCTGAGCACCAGTGAAAGGCTTTCCGGGGTCGTGATCAAGAGGTGCGGCGGTTGCTCCCGGAGCTTCCGGCGGAAGTGGCTGGACGTGTCGCCCGTTCGGACGCCGATCGTCACCGGGCTGGTGTCGAGGCCGAGATCCTGGCGAATGGCGTCGAGTGGTTCCAGCAGGTTCCGCTCAATGTCATAACCGAGGCTCCGCAAGGGAGAGAGATAGACACATCGTAAGCCCGGCTCAAGGGTTCCGGCTTCGTACTGCTGGTAAAGCCGGTCGAGGATCGCCAGGAAGGCCGCCAACGTCTTGCCCGTGCCGGTGGGAGAGACAAGCAGCACGTTTTCCGCGGCGTTGATCACTGGCCAGGCCAGCGATTGGGCCGGAGTCGGCCCTCCCGGGAAGGTTCGGGCAAACCAGCGACGAACGGCGGTGGAACAGATCACGCTGTCGATCGATGCTGTTGAGAACGTTCGACGTGATCGAGCGGAGGAGGGGCGAGGGGTGCGGGCCATCCGGGCGTCGTCCGTCCGAAGGATCGACGCCAGGCGCGATCCCTCTGGGCCTTTGAGGTGTCTGGCAACACAAGCGGTACGGGTGTCCATTTTAATCAGAATTCAAACGATCGTCGAGCGAGCGTTTCCCTTACGGTGCCAGGCCCTCGCCCAGGCAAGGCCACCGGATCAGTTGCGTGGGAACGTCATGGAAAAGAAAGAAATCTGGGAATAACTGTCGGGGATGGGCTTCGAATTCCGTCCAAAAGAGAGCGAAGTACTCGTCGGACGAATCGTTGTGACTGACGACCAAGAGCCGGCGCCTGCTGGGTTTGGGCCGGACGATGATGCGGGGATGTCCGACCTTGCCGGCGGCAGGTCGAGCCGGAACACCAGGGATTGAGGAGACAGGACCGTGGTTCGAGCCGTCCGTCGTCGATTTCGAAAGGCTCGACCGGCTCGGTTGGAATGTCTCGAAGCGCGGGCGATGCTCGCGACGGGCCTCAGTCCGATCGATCCACTGAGCGAGGCCGAGCCAATCGCGCTCGCCGTTCCAAGCCAGACGATCACGCTCTGGGACTTGGAAACTCCAGACGTTGTTGTCGATCAGGAGCTGGACACGCCACCGGCTCTGTCTCGCGTGACCATGTCCTTTCCGTGGCGAGTCTCATCCTGGCTCAACTTCAACGAAAATCGGCCGGGCGATCGCATTCCGTTGCCGGAGAGCGATTTCCCGTTTGCGTTCGATCCGGAATCCGCGAAAGACCTGCTCTCGACACCGTCGATTCAGTGGGAAGGTGCGGTCGTTTCCGGAGAGGACGGTCATCTGTTTCGCCTGACGCTGGCTCCTGGATCCCGCGCCCTGAGCTTTTCCTACGCGGTGCGGTTCGAAGATCGTTTCGATGCCAGTGTTGCGGCCCTGCGTGTCTCCTTGCGGGATGCCGAGGGAGACCTGATTGATTTCTGGTGGCTTGATGCCTCGGCTGATCGACTCGATGTGCGGCTGCTCTCACTGGTTCCCACGGGGCAAACCACACTGTTCTTTGGGATTGAAGCGGTCGGCCCTCCTACTGTGTCGGACACGCCGATCTCGTACCTGCTCAATGTTCGTCAGGCTGATCCGCCACCGGTCAACTGGTTCCCTGGTTCGGGGCAAACTCAGGTTGAGTCGCCGGCGGTCGGAGACGAGTTCCTCAATCAGGAAGTCCCGCTGCTGGGAGAAGCGGCGCGATTCAGCCCGTCGATTCTCGTGAATCTCGACGCGAGGCAAGGAACCGAATTCGCGATGGCGGAGTTCGCTTCGGGGCGAGGAGCCACGATCGAACTCATCGCGGGCGAGTCGGGTCGATCCTCCGTTTTTGCGGGCGGCCTGGTCCGGCCTCTGCCGATGCAAGGCGCCTCGACCGTGGGCGGGTTTCTTGCCACAGGGCCCGAGATCCGCGGGGAGCAAGATGTCTCCGATCGATTACCTCGAATCGACGAATTCGCTGACACCCTGCTCATGGCTTCCGACCCTGTCACCGGTGGTTCGGGGGAGGGTGAGCAGATCGGTGGCCAGCAGATCGCCACACAGGTCGGCGATTCCGATGCCGAGGCTTCACTGGCAGACCTCTCTGCCCTTCCGATCGAGCTGGTTCCGGAGTCCGAAGGGCAGGGCCTTGCTCGAGTCGCCGGTTTCGGGGCCTTTCCCATGTTTGTGATGGGACTTCGGACCACTCGGGGGACCCCTTCGATCCTCACTCCCGACCAATTCCCGCTACCAATTCCCGATGACCTGGCTGCCCTGGTCGCCGCGATCGACCCACCCGCCCCGGTCAACTCCGAGCAAGAGGCGGAGCAATCACCTGAAGAAGAACCTGATCCGACACGACCTCGGGTCCTTCGTACCGCCTTGATCGGAGCTGCGGCGCTGGCCGTGGGGTTGCTCCTGCCCGACCTGGCCTCTGAGCGGACCTTGATTCGACTCCGACCGGCGCCCCGGGGTGCTCGTTGGTGGTTCTTCGGGTAATCTTCAACTCGCAAGGTTCGAGGGAGCCTCGGTCGCGATTCGAGTGGTGAGCGGTTCCTCGGTCGACGGCGATTGAGAAGGCGAGAGGCCCCGGCGTCTTGCTCTCAACACGGCGAGCAAAGAGCCGTATAATGCGTCGCGATCTCAATCTCGGGCCGCACTGCTAACGGATCGGCGGTCAGGTGTCCCGTAGAAGACTCAAGAGCGATCGTAACTCTCGACTCGAATCCATCGTCACGGAGGCTCCATCCATGTGCGTGATCGACCGACGCATTCTGTCGCCGGCGGCACTTGCCCTTCTGTTGTTCATGGCCGGTGCCGCGATCGCGCAGGCTCCGCCCTCCGTCAGGCCGTCTGGTTCGGCTCCGGCCCAGGCCCCTGCAACCTCCTCGGCCAATGATCCGGTGGTGGCAACCTTCGACGGGGGAACGATCACCCGGTCGCAGGTGCTTGATTTCCTCGGGCAGTTCGCGATCCCTGCCGATGCGAGAGAGGAAGTCTACACCACAGCCATCAATGCGCTGGTCAATCAGGAACTTTTCGCTCGATTTCTTCAGGAACAGAAGGTCGCCATCACGGCCGCGGAACTGGATGCCGAGGTCGCGAAGCTCGGCCAGCAACTTCAGCAGAGCGGACAGGGAAGCCTCAACAGCCTGATGGCCGAGATGGGACTGACCGAGACCGAGCTTCGTGAACGCCTGGCGATGAACCTCCAGTGGTCCAAGTACCTGCGATCACGGGCCGACGAAGCAACCATGCGGGGATATTTTGAGAAAAATAAGGATTTGTTCACAGGAACAACGGTTCAGGCGAGCCACATCCTTGCCCGGGTCGAGCCTGAAGCGACCGATGCCGAGAAAGCGGCAGCCAGGCAAAAACTGGTCGAATTGAAGCAGCAGATCGATACGGATGCGCTCGACTTCGCCGTCGCGGCCGACAAGTTCTCTGAAGACCCAAGCAACCAGGAAGCTCCCGACGGTGGCAACATCGGCTACTTTTCCCGACGAGGTCAGGTGGTCGAGCCGTTTGCCGAGGCGGCTTTCGCGCTGGAAGTCGGTGCGGTGTCCGATCCGGTGGAGACCGAGTATGGGTTCCATCTGATCAAGGTGACCGATCGCCGTTCCGGCCAGGATGTTACCTTCGAGCAGATTCGAGACGCAATCGAAGGAGTCTACGGGGAAGAACTTCAACAAACCATCATCGAAGAGGCGAGGGAATCAGCGAAGATTGACATCAAGCCGATGCCCGAGAACTTCTTTCCCGCGCCGACTCCCTCGGTGGGTGTTCCGGGAGCCCCGACCCCAGGAACCGTCCCCGGACGATCGCCCAGGTGATCACCCTGATCGCGTCCTGAGTTCGGCACGTGCCCCCCTTTTGCCTGCAGAGGGGGGGCAAGGTCCCTCGAACGACTTCCGTTATCGGGACTGATCCTGGAGCCAGGCGAGGGTGTCGGCGACCTGCTGATCGCTCAGAACGATCTGGAAGCCGGGCATTCGGTGGCGGCCATTGCGGAGAATCTCGGCGTAATCAACCGGCCGGAGCAGGACCGGGCGGGCGATGAGACTCACCCCGAGGTCGCCGCCAAAACCGTCGGAGCCGTGGCAGGTCGCGCAGTGCTCAGTGAAAACGGCCGCACCTCGCTCGGTCTGGCCTTCGGGAAGCGCGTTCGGATCGGGCTCGGGGCGAGTCGAGGATCGGGCCTCGTCGAGCGTTTGCCGATCGAATACGGGAGCGTCGGATTCAGTCGCATACGATTCGGCCAGGTAGGCAACCAGCAGCGCTGTTTCCTCGGGAGGAACGGGGGCACCCCAGCCGACCATCTTCTCGACCTCGGCGGCCCACTGTTCGGGAGTAAGACGCTGAGTCTCGATCATCTCGACCGAGTGGCACATCAGGCAGTTGCCTTCAAGGGTTCGGCGTCCCAACTCACGCGAGAAGGCCCGGTCGTCATCCCCAGCATCATCGTGACGAGGGGCCACCTGGGTGGGAGCCAATCCCATCGCGATTCGATCGGTAGCGCCGATGACCATCACGACCGTCAGGCAGAGGGCGACAAGAACGATTCGTGTCTGCATTACTCGATCCGATCCTCGGAAGAAAAGAACGTGGGCGTCAGGCCACCTCGACCGTGATCGATTCGATCGCATTCCAGAGGTAACCGCTCCGGTTCCAGGGGGATTGTTCCGGCTGGCGTTCGCCGTGGGAATCGATGGCTCGGGCGCGAAGGGTGTGCGATCCGCGCATCGCGTTCCAGGAGAAGTTCCAGGTCCTCCAGGAGCCTTCCAGGTCTGGCCCGGTCAGGGTTGCTGATTGCCAGGGCTCGCCGTCGATCGAAATCTGGACCTCGGTGATGCGACCGGGGCCGGTCCAGGCGACGCCGCTCACCTCAATCGGCCCTGAAGAGAGCGTCTGTCCCTCGCCAGGAGCGGTGATCAGCGACTTGACGTTCATCGCGGTGACGGGTGCGAGTTCCCCCTCCGAATCCTCGATCCAGGAGCCTGGCGGGGCGAGTTCTCGGGGAATGCGGTAGCCGGTTCGCTGGTAGAATCCGGGAGCTTCCTCGTCGGCCAGGGTGATCTCGCGCAGCCATTTGAGCGAATGATTCGCCGTCCAGCACGGAACGATCAGTCGAAGCGGCCCACCGTGCAGATCGGGCAGGGGCTCGCCGTTCATGTGGGTGGCGACCATCGTCATCGGATCGACCGCCTTGACCAGCGGAATACTCCGGAAAAACGCGGGTGTTTTCGGGTGTGGGGGGGTATCGGCCCCGAGCAGATGGACGTGCTTCGCCCCGTCTCGCACACCTGCCCGATCGAGCAGATCAACCAAGCGTACTCCGGACCATTCCGCGTTGCCGACCGCTCCCCTTGCCCAGGGAATGCCCGGAACATTCGGGCGGAACAACCCTCGGCCGTTTCCGGCACACTGGAGCACGACCGGTCTGGTGACCTGCTCCATCTCTGCCAGGTCGTCCAGAGACAGCGAGATTGGCCGATCGACGAGCCCCTTGATCTCCACCCGCCACGGCTCGGGCACGATGGCCGGCTCGATGAAGTGACTGCGCTTGAAGAACAGATCGTTCGGGGTGATCCAGCGTCCCAGGCTCGTCACCGGTGTTTCGGCATCGAGGGGGACCAGGTTTCGGATGATCAGCTCACGGTCAGTCTCGTCGGCTCCGGTGAACCAACCGAGCGCCTCAGACCCTCGCCAGGACCAGATGCCGATTCCCGCCGCGGTGCCGCCCAAAGCTCGACGGAGGAGCGATCGGCGGTTCGACTTCGGAATCGCATTCGTGTCATCCTGGCTCATTGCAGAAACTCCGATCGATCGGTTTCGATACCCTGGGGCTGTTGTGGTTGATTCTATCCCGCTTTGGCTCAGGGTCCAATTCCCGCCCCGAGCGACAGGGAGAATCAAAGATCCGAGAGGTCGAGCCGTCCCTGTTCTCGAAGGCTTGAAAAGCGTTGATACGTTTCCGCGATCCCCTGGTCGAGGCTTGTCCGAGGCAAGGGGCCGAGCTGCGCCTGCAGTCGGCTTTCATCAAGACTCGGGGCGATTGGCAACTGATTTGATCCGTGTGTGACGCGCCCTTTCGCGTCGGGCACGACCGATTCGAAGGTGGAAACAAAGGTTTCGATCGACACGACGTCCCCCCGAACGTTGAAGGCGTCGGCCCCCTCAAACGGGGCATCAAGGGCCCGGACGAAGGCGGCGGCCACGTCTCCGACATACTGAAGGTCCTGGAGGCCACCGTAGCTGATGGCGTAGTTGCGGCCAGCGGCGACAGCCTTGATGGCTTTCGTCGGCTCGCTGGTCATGCCGAAGTCTCGACCGACACCGTAGACGGTCCAGGGACGGAGCGCGATGCTCGAAATACCGTGGTCGAGCCAGTAAACCCGCGCATTCAGCTCGTTGCAGACCTTGTAGGCGCCGTAATGGGTCATCGGGGTGAGGCGGACCTCGTCGGCCAATGGGGCCCCGTCCGGCACTCCTGGGCCATGCACCGCGGCCGAGCTGGCGTAAACGACGCGGGAGATCTGATCTTTCAAGGCTCGGGCTGTTTCGAAAACCGCCAGCGTGCCGACCACGTTGACCAGCGCCCCCTTGATCGGATCGGCCCGGCAGAGAGGAACCTGCAAGGCGGCCAGGTGCAGTAACTGGGTGGCTCCGAACTGCTCGGCCGCCTCTCGAACGAGGCTTGGGTCGGTCACATCGCCGGGAATGAAGCGCACTCGCTCCAGTTGCTCGGAGTCGAGGAGCAATTCGAGGCGATGCGTGTCGCGTCTCAAGTCGAGGATCGCGACCTCATGTCCCCCTTCGATCAGTTGCATCGTGACCCAGGAACCGATGCATCCGTAACCGCCAGTCATCAAGACGCGCACGCCAATTGCTCCTGGCCCGAGGGCCTCATCGGTGTCTCGTGTCGATTGTTCGAATTCCCGAAGTGTATCGGCGCAGAAGTCGCATGCCCAGCGTAAGCCGGGAATCGCTGCAATCAGCCGCGGGATGACAGCCGGCTCCGAGATCGTGATTCAGAAGGAGCGAGCATCGTGTAAGCTAGGCGGCTTGCCTTGATTCGGTCTTGTCTGCCGAGGTCACGTTCATGCTGCTGGTCGCCGGGTCGATTCACTGGGAACACGTTCTGATCACGGGATTGGGCATCTTGGTGAGCCTTGTCAGCACAATGCACGTCTTGCTCCACAAGAAGGAAACACGAGCGGCCATCGGTTGGATCGGTCTGATCTGGCTCTCGCCGATTCTGGGCTCGGTCGTTTACGTCTTGCTGGGAATCAATCGGATCGAGCGTAAGGCCAGGGCATTGCGCCGGGATCGGCCTTCGGTTCACAAGCTCGACCCGGAAGGATATACGGATTCCCTCTTGCTTGAACGGCTCGGCCCGGAACGTGACCATCTGGTCACGCTCGCCCGGCTTGGCTTCGCGGCGACGGGACGCCAGCTCTTGGGGGGGAACCATGTCAAACTGCTCGACGGAGGTGATGAAACCTATCCGGCGATGGTCCGGCAGATTGATCGGGCCAAGTGGTCGATCACCCTCTTGACCTATATCTTTCGTAACGACGAGGCCGGGGTTCTGGTAGCCGATGCGCTCTCAAAAGCCCGCGACCGGGGGGTCGAGATTCGCATCCTGATCGACGGCCTTGGTTCGGTCCATGAGGGAGCACCGATCGTCGAGCACCTGCGGCGACTCGGCCTGACCGTCGCGCTGTTCATTCCCACCTTGCGTCCGGACTGGATGCGATATGCCAACCTCCGAAATCACCGCAAGGTTATGATCATCGATGGCCATGTCGGATTTACCGGCGGCATGAACATTCTTGATGACTTTCTGAGCAAGCCAGGCGCGATACACGGTGTCCATGCCCGAGATACGCACTTCGAGATTAGCGGCCCCGTCGTCACAACGCTTCAGCAATCCTTCGCGGATGATTGGGCGTTTAGTACCGAGGAAGTTCTCGATGGCGAGCTTTGGTTCCCCCAGCATCATCCGAGCGAGGGGCAAACCATTGCCCGGATCGTGGTCGATGGGCCGGACATGGAAGACGATCCGCTGGCAGCGGTCCTCTTCGGAGCACTCGCGGTCGCTCGGTCTTCCGTGTCGATCGTCACCCCATACTTTATTCCCGATCCTCCTCTTTCGGCGGCCTTGATTTCGGCGGTGCAGCGAGGCGTGAAGGTCGAGATTTTCTTGCCTCAGAAGAATAATCATCCGATCGTTCAGTGGGCTGGAATCCCTTTGCTCGAACCCTTGCTCGAAGCGGGATGCCGAGTCTTACTCCTTCCGCCGCCGTTTGATCATTCGAAACTGATGGTGGTGGACGATGCCTGGTCATTCCTTGGCTCGGCCAACTGGGATCCGAGAAGCCTCGTGCTGAATTTCGAGTTGAACGTGGAGTGTTACGATCCCGACCTCGCGGACGAGATCAATCGATCTCTTGAAGATCGACGTCGCCGCGCTCGTGAGTTATCGCTTGAATCCCTGAGGAGTCGATCGCTCCTGCTCCAACTCCGAGACAACCTTGCCCGGCTCTTCTCTCCGTATCTATGAACCTGGCGATGAATTTCAGACGTTGAGGTATTTCGCAATCTGATTCATCGTCGATCATCAAGGAGCTCCATCCGTGAGCGACTCGACTCGTCCCCTTGAGATTCCGATCGGGATCGACCAGATTCGTGACGCCGCCGATCGCCTCAGGGGACTGGCCCATCGAACCCCGGTCCTGAGCTGCTCAGCCCTGGATCAGCGAGTGGGAGCTTCGGTCTTCCTCAAGTGCGAGAACTTCCAGCGGATCGGCGCGTTCAAATTCCGGGGAGCAATGAACGCCCTTCTGCAACTGACTGAGGACGAGCGACACAAGGGGGTCGTCACGCACTCTTCAGGCAACCATGCCCAGGCGCTGGCCCTGGCGGCAAAACTTGCAGGGGTGCCGGCGTGTGTGGTCATGCCGCATACGGCTCCTTCCATCAAACGACAAGCGACGAAAGGCCACGGAGCCCGCGTGGTCTCTTGTGAGCCGACCGTGGAATCTCGTGAAGCAACCGTTGCCCAGTTGATGGAGGAGCATGGTTACACACTCGTTCATCCCTACGACGACTGGTCCGTGATTGCCGGAGCCGGAACCGCCGCCCTGGAACTGATCGAGGACGCCGGGCCGCTCGATGTCGTGATAGCCCCCGTCGGTGGGGGAGGGTTAATGGCCGGAACGTGCCTGGCGACGGCCGGAACGAGTCCCCGAACCCGATTGGTTGGCGCTGAGCCGGCTCGAGCCGATGACGCGAAGCGATCGCTCGAACAGGGAGCCATTCAACCGTCTCACAACCCAAGAACGGTGGCCGACGGTCTTCGAACGTCACTTGGTCGCCGGCCCTTTGCCGTACTCTCTCGCCATCTGGAGCGGATCGTGACCGCAGAAGAATCGGAGATTCTCCAGGCGATGCGGTTTATCTGGGAACGAGTGAACATCATCATCGAACCTTCGTGTGCCGTACCGGTCGCCGCATTACTTGCGGGTCGAGTTCCAGAGATCCAAGGAACGCGGGCCGGTGTCATTCTGACAGGTGGGAATGTTGATCTCGATCCGATGTTTCAGTCGCTCTCCGAACGATGGCTTGAGAAAGGTCGTTGACAGAGTTTCATTCCCGGCCTAGCCTTCTCATCGGGGTATCTGAGAATGCCTGTTGGCCGGGAAATTCTCCTCCTCGTCTTGAGAAAGCCGGATTCGATGCTCGCTCGAAGGTTTACTCGAATCGTGTCTGACGATTCCGGCGTATCAGCAGTTGAGTATGCGCTGCTGATCGCACTCATTGCGATGTTCTGCATTTCGGTGATCTCTGGACTGGGAGACTCGACTCAGGCTTCCTTGCAGAGGATCACCGATCTGCTGGTCAGTGGCGTTCGGGTTTAAGGCCATGCATGTCTGAGGCGTTTATGACCCCTGGACCTGCGATCGGATCCACTCCGTCATCTGGTTGAGGACTTCAGGAGCGATCGTCTGCTCGATGCCACCATATTCGAGCGGGGCCCCGCTTTCGGCTCGCTGAAAAAGATGATTGAGGCCGGGTAAGATCATCACACGTGACTTGCTGTTGCCTCCCTCGCGAAGCGAGGCTTCCACCTCGGAGGCATTCTGTGCGGGATCGACCTGGAGGTCCTTCTCACCGAACAGCGCCAGAACCGGGCAAGCGACTTGCCGAAGGGTCGGCCTCGGGTCATAGCTCAGGAAGAATCGGAACCAGGGACGTTGCAGCTCGGTGTTGGAGAGTGAAAGCGAGACCTCCGACTCGTCCATCGCGTCGCGTTGTTCGGGACTGAGGCTTTCGAGCAGCTTGCGGTTGAACGCCTCAAGCGCCTCGGCATCGACGGCATCATCCTCGCCCGAATCCAGCCGGGCCGTCAGTTCCTCCAGAACCTTGACCTGGTAGGTAACCAACTCGTCCGGAAGACCCGAGGCGCGAGCGATCAAATCGGTTTGCCGCAGGATGATCTCACGGCCGGTCACGCCGGTTCCGGCAAGCAGGACCAGAAACCCAACCTCCTCGGGGGCCTTGATCGCCGCCATTGGGCCGATCACTCCCCCCTCGCTGTGACCAATGATGCCAATCGTCTCGGGATCAATCTCGGCTCGATCGCTCAGGAACCGCACGGCAGCAAGGGCGTCGGTGGCGAAGTCTTCCGAGGTTGCCGAGGCGTGATCACCTTCTGACGCTCCAACCCCTCGGTCATCGAATCGGAGCACCGCGATGCCGGCGCGGGTCAGGTGATCGGCGATGACGAGAAAGGGCTTATGCCCCAGGATCGTCTCGTCCCGATCTTGCGGTCCGGAGCCGCTCACCATCACCGCAGCGGGAAACGGACCGTCTCCTTCGGGGATCGTCAGAGTTCCGGCAAGCTGAATCTTGGCATTTGGATTCGTGAACGTCACCTCCTCGATCGCATAGGGAAACGGCGGTTCCGGATGCTGAGGACGGTTGAGCGTACTGACCGCATCGACCTTTTCGAACGACAACGGCAGACTGAGGATCGATTGCGTCCACTGCCCCTCGATCCGCGTACGATCATCGTCCAACGTCCCTTCGAAGCTGCCGCCAATCGATTTGACCTCGAACCGGACAACCTTCCCCTCGACCGAGATCGCGGTGACGGGAATTCCGGAGACACCCTGATCGACGCTGTCGAAAACAGCCCGACGCCTGTTCGGTGTCTCCTCGACGGGTTCTACCCGCAATGCCACACGGAGCTTCTGGCCCAGCGGAAGCTCGATCGGCCCTTGCCAGATCCCAAGCAATGTTTCAGGAGCATCAACGGGCCGGGGCAGTTCGTCTTCCGGAGTCAGGGTCAGGGTGATCGGGGTTGCTCTGCCGCCCTGGTTGAATGTTCCCTTGATCGTCTGACCATCCTCAGCCAGCGTTCCCTCAAAGGTTGCCGCGATGGTCTGGCTTTCAAACCGGAGTGTTTGTTCAACGAGCGAAATCCGGTCGATCTTCAAACCGAACGACCCCTGATCGGGGCTGTCCAGAGTTCCCTCCAATTCCCCTTCCTGGGTCGAGGTGACATGGAGGACGAGGGCCAGCTCGGCGGGACCGACCTTCAGCGTCCCGACCCAGTGGCCAAGGGCAGGAGAAGCCTCGTCAAGGAACGAGCCTGCCGCGGTTGAGCTTAAGAACACGGTCGCCAGCATCAGAGAGGTCATGGGGATACCCAGATTGTCAATCGAGAATGAGAAAGATGCTCGAAGTGGCTTGTCGAGCCCTCCCGAGAAATACGATCCTCATCTTGGTGTCTTCGCCCTGGTATCGTCATTATTTCAGTGAATCACGCCCGGCACTCCGGTGAGCGATTCCAAGGGGAAGGACCTTCTGTCGAGGATGTGTCACGGAGTCGAGTTCAGCACGATGCATACCCGCGCGAACACTCTCGTCGATGGCCTTGTGGATGGCCCGACCGGCTGGCGGCTCGCTCCGGAGGGAGCCGCGATCTTCGAGGCCGATCGGATTGCGATCGTCGCCGATGTGCACCTGGGTTACGAGTGGGCCAGGGCCTCGGGGGGGGATGTCGTGCCGTCGCACTCGCTCGGCGAGACGATTGGCAAATTCGACCGGTTGCTCGCCCGCCTACCGATCAGTCGGGTGATCGTCGCGGGAGACCTGACCGAGTCGGCCGCGCCGTGTCCGAGGACGGCACGATCCTTGACGAGGCTTCGTCTTTGGTTCGCTGAACGTCAGGTCGAATTCATCCGGATTGCCGGCAACCACGATCCGCGACGACGGCCACCCTTGCCGGAATCGATCAGCGTGGGAGGCTGGACGATCGCTCACGGACACCGAGCGATCCCCGGTGACCGGATCGTCTTTGGCCATCATCACCCAACCTTGAAAGCGGCGGGACGATCGGCCCCGTGCTTCCTGTTCGATGAGCGGACCATTGCGCTGCCGGCCTTTTCCGCGAATGCGGCGGGCCTCGACGTGGGAACGGCCCCCTTGCCGAAGGCGCTGCGTGGCGACACTTTGCGCTGTGTCGCGGGGACGGGATCGGAATTACTCGACTTCGGATCGCTTGCTGAGTTGCGTGCTCGGCTCTCGGCCCGACGCGCCTGAGTTTGCTCTGCGCGATCAGCGGCGGTCGCGTCGTCGTCGGGCCGATTCGAGGTTACTTTGCAGATCGAGAACGACGAGCAACTCGGTCTGGCTCGGCCCGCCGAACCCGAGGTTCAGCGGCCCCCCCTTGTTCATGAAAATGCCCGGCAGGATCCCGGCCGAGATGAGCAAGGTCTTATCAAGCGGCCATTTGGGAATCGTCTGGTTGAGGCGGCTGTGGGCAACTTCCGGCACGTCGAGATCCATCTCGGCTGGGCCAATCTGACGGGGGACAATCACGCGGGTGAGATGCTTTCGCTTGACGACCGTGGCCCGCAAATCGACCGCCAGATCGACCGAGGTGCCGTCGTCTCGAAGCAACGGGCTGGCCCGAAGCTCGACTCCTTCCTCGATGGCGTCAACAGTGGGCTCGAAGCCGATCTGAACCGTGTTCGAGCGGTCGAGCCCACCTCGATAGGTGATCGGATCTTTCAGGCCGGTTCGGAGGCTGAGCGTCTGCCCATTGACGATCGGCTCTTTTCGCTCCTCGACGAGCCGGAACGCCTGGCTCAGCGACATGGTGGCCATCAACTGTTCGGTCGTGCTCGGCTCTACGAGCCAGGCTTGTTGAGCCTGCGGGCCTCCCCGCCCCTGAGTACCAAGCCGAACCGGTTCAAGTCGCGAGAAAACGTCGAGCCGCCACCTGGGATCGACCGCCGCGACAATCCGGACCCGGAGCGTCAAGACATCGAACCAGGCATCGACGAACCGTTTGTAGACCTCATTGACCTTCGCAATCACCTCTTCGCGATGGAAAGCGCGCAGTTGCTTCGAGGTGGCACTCAGGACCGCCAGATCCTCGCCGTGCCAGATGTCTGACCCGGTGTGCCTGAAGACCCACTCGATCAGCGCCGTCTCGGGCTTGGCCGTGTCTCGAGAGTGGGGCAGAGCGGTGTACGGGGCAATGTTGAAAATGCCCCAGCCGAGCCCTTGCTGCTTGATCTGGCTGGGGGGAGTGAACGGCAGATCCTCAGCCGGATCCGAGCCGCCTCGCCTCCCGATCTCCGGGGCGAGCGGATCAGTACCGATCCCGAGCAGATCCGGATCGAGCCCCGGCTCATCGACCATTTCCTGGGCCGGTCGGAAGCCTGACGACCGGCGATCCTGGCCCCGAGCCGCCCGACCGATCAGACCGCCGAGCATCATCGTCGAGAACAAGGCCGTGCGGCGATTCATGCCAGTGGCCTCCTTGCCTGCTGGCGGTGCAGTCGCGACGGGGTTCCAGGGGCAATCCCTTTAGGTGCGTCCGATCGGCGCGGAATTGCCCCACCATGTGTGCTGCAAACCTTAGCGAATCGCGCCAGGAGCACAAGGCCGATTCGCGTTCAGGTTTCGGCTTTGGCTCCGGAATGAGCCGAGTCAGTCGGTCCAGCCTTCCCAGGTTAAGCGGAGCGTTTCGGGCAGGACACGCCCGGCAGCCTGGTAGCCGTGGTAGCTGTCGTCGGTCACGAAGTCGACCTCATAGTGTTTATTGGTCAGAGCCTCGTGCATCCGGATGTTTGCCTCCCACCAGTCGCCGAAGCGGTTGATCAGGTCGTTGCGGCCGTCGTGCAGGACGATCTTGACGATCGGCTTGCGCTCCGACTCCCGGACGATCTCCGGATACGCTCCGCCCCCCCGGATGTTCGTAAAGCTGCCAATGTGGGAGCAAACCCTTCCAAACAGATCCGGTCGTTCCCAGGCCACCGTGAACGCACAGATGCCCCCCGACGAGGCCCCGCCGATGGCCCGAAACGAAGGGGCATCACGCAGGTTGAACTCCGACTCAAGGCGGGGGATGACCTCGTCAGCCAGGAACGTTGCGTAGCGATCGCTCAGCGTGTCGTACTCGACGCTCCGGTTGCGCGCACCGTCGTCGTTCACCCCCGGATTCAAGAGGGCAAGGATCGTGACCGGCATCTCGCCGTCGGCGATCAAATTTTCAACAACCGTGCCGACATGTTCGCGCTTGTAGGCATCACCATCCTGGAAGACCATCAACGCGGCCGGTTCGGAGCCGTCGTAGGCGCCGGGGATGTAGATCCAACCGGCTCGGTCGTTGTCGAAGACCTCGCTACGGAAGTTGAACTCACGGAAGGTGCCGTAGTCCTGGCCCGGCCGCTCGGACGACTCAGGAGGGTAGGTCCAGCCCGGCATCTCGATCGACCCGCCACCGATACGGTCGTCTCCCAGGGTCAACTCATAATTGAATTTCTGGTCGTTGGCGACTTCCAGCACGATTGCCCAGAGGCCGGTCTCACCGATCGGTTTCAGGTCCCGCCCTTGCTGCCGAGTCACCATCCCTTCGAGCCGGGGGGCGGGGTTGGCGTCGCTCGGTACGGCCAGGACGAACGCGGCCAGCCCCTCGTCATGAAAATGGGCTCCCCGAGCCGGGTCGACTCCTTCGGGGAGGCGTTCTCGAATGCGATCGGCCAGCCGGTCCCCCGCCTCGGCGTCGATCGGTGCCTTCAGCGCGTCTCGCAGTTCGGCGGCGGAGATCGGGTCAGATTCCAGCACGATGGTGAGGAGGAGGGAGAGGATCATGTGGGGATCTCGAATCGTCAAGAGGGAGCAGAAACGTCACGGTTGCGAGTCTCCCCGACGGCTCATCACCAGATACGCCGGGACACCCGCCAGGATGATGCCGAGACCGACAATCGACTCGGCAAACGTCTCCTGGAGCATGTTTCCAAGTAGCAAAGCCGCACCCGCCAGGTAGATCATCGGCGTGAAAGGATAGCCCCACGTCCGATAGGGACGCTTTAGGTCGGGCCTCGTCCGACGTAGAACGAAAACAGATGCGACCGTTAACGCATACATGAACGTCGCGCCAAAAATGACGTAAGAAAATAAAACGTCATAAAGTGGTGTCTGATTGAGTTTCACCCAGGCGTTTCGAAACCAGGCTGGCAAGCCACTCTCTGAACCAGGCGCCTCGATCACCAGGAAGATGGCCCCGGCGGCCGTCAAGAGCGCTGCCCAGGCGGTCTGAATGATGATCGCGTTGGCCGGCGTGTGAAATCTGGGATGAACATGACTGATCGAGTGCGGTAGCAAGCCGTCTCGGGCCATGGCAAAGTACGCCCGAGGCCCGGACAGGGCATTGCCGTTGAGTGCGATGAAGATCGATCCCATCACCACCAGGGCAATCAGCCAGGCGCCGGGTAGACCGAACAGCCGAACAAAAAAGGCTCCTGCGACGTTGCGGCCGTCAGGAGGTTGGGCCACGTCGGCCATCGGCAAGACGAGGTGATAGGAGAGCGTGACCCCCAGGTACACGGCGATCAGGGTCAGTGTTCCCAGAATGGCCGCACGAGGAATGTTCCGTTCGGGTTCTCGGATTTCCTCGGCAAGTGCCGTGATGTTGATCCACCCGTCATACGTCCAGAGCACGCCGACCATCGCCGCGAGCATTGCCCGCATCACCGATCCGCTCAGGTCCGTCGGCCACATGGGCGAGAGATTCTCGGTTCGGGCCACTCCCATCAGGAAGGGGAGCGGGAGCAGGATCATCGCGGCCATCGTGCCGACCTTCAGCACGGTGCCGAAGACCTGCACGCCGCCACCAACCCGGGCACCCAGAACGTTGAGAACGGCGAGCGTCGTCATTGCCAGGATCGCGACACCCGCGTCCCAGCCGGCCTTGGGAATGCCAGTCGGGGCTGGGACCACCTCTCCGAAATAGAGCGCGAATCCGGCTGCGAGGGCTGCGACCGATCCCGATCGAATCACCAGAAATTCGGTCCAGCCGAAGAGGAAGCCCGCCAGTTTCCCGAACGCTTCCCTCAAATACACATATGGCCCCCCGGCCTGCGGGAGCATCGCCCCCAGCTCGGCGACCGTGAGGGCTCCAGCCAGTGTGAGCAAGCCTCCAGCGATCCAGATGGCGATGATCAGACCGATCGACCCGAGGGTGCCCGCCACCCTTGCCGGCACGATGAAGATGCCCGAGCCTATCACCGATCCGACGATTGCACTGTAAGCCGTCGCCGGTCCCAGAACGCGAGGTAAAATCGGGCGCTGGGATTTTGGAGGGTCGTTGGACATCCAGACGTGCTCTCAAAGAAAGAGATGATGCATTGGGACGATTGAAGGGGAACCCATCACCGTTGCTGATTCCCCCGATCAGTCCGCGTTTCGGGCCGCTTGTTCCGCCTCGGCCATGACGGCGCTGGCAGCCTCAATCCGATCAATCAAGATGGAGGTCTGTTCGTTCATCATGTCCTGATGAGAGTCTTCGATCGCTTGTCGGACCCCTGGCAAGGGCCAGCTTGCATAGCCAGTCGTCAGTCCAGGAGCATAGATCGCGTGGCGAAAGAA
Organism: Tautonia rosea; assembly: GCF_012958305.1. NCBI lineage: Bacteria > Pseudomonadati > Planctomycetota > Planctomycetia > Isosphaerales > Isosphaeraceae > Tautonia > Tautonia rosea. The sequence continues at coordinate 117,338 of NZ_JABBYO010000003.1, forward strand.
CGGTCGGCCCGGGAGCCCACCTTCGATCAGAAACGCCCGTTCAACGCGCATCAAGGCATGATTCACGCGGCTCAGGGTTCCCTCATCCGGAGGTACCTCACCCGCCACCAGGGCAGCCGTGGCCTCATCGAGCTTTGCGGCCTGAGTCTGGAAGTCACGGATCACCCGGGAAAGCTCGACAAGACCATGAAACGCGATCAACGGCTCGTCATCCGCCACCAGCGATTTGCGCGCGACTCTCTCGCGGAGCCGGTTCAATTCGTCTTCGATCGCCTCGCCGTAGGGAGTGAATGTCAACGGGGCGACCTCGGCCGAGGCCGCTCTCAGCAAGATCAACGTATACAGCCGTGCGGCAGTGGTGTGCCCGACGAAACTGGGATCGCCGAATTTTTCCATCCAGTAGAAATTATCATAAATCGAATGATAGACCCCATATCGACCGCCAAAATCGACGTTCAGAGCCGGGATGCCCAGGTTGTCAACGAAGGCCGTGTAATCGGACCCCGAGCCGAGGGGATTCAGCCTTGAGGAGAAGGGAGGCAACACGGGCTCTGGGTCGTCAGCGTCGAGGTCCGGTAATGTCAAGCGGACCGACTTCGCCCAATCCGATCGCTGTTCCTCCAGCCAGACATCCCGTAGGGATCGGCCAGTGGACGGCTCGACCACATCGGCAGCGGCCGAGAGCATCAGGTCTCGGAGCGACGGAACACCGTCCACATCCAGGTTCGGCCCGGAGACGGCGGAATCGACGTTGAGCATCATCAGGGCCTTGGCGTCGAGTTCGTCGCGATGCTCGTCGGCCCATTCGGTCGAGCCGACCAGGCCGTATTCCTCCGCGTCCCAGCTCGCGTAGACAAGCGTTCGTCTCGGTCGCCAGCCGGCCTTGTACGCCTCTCCCAGGGCTCGGCAGGCTTCCAGGGTGGCGGCGGTTCCGCTTCCCGGATCGACCGCGCCGTAGGTCCAGGCGTCTCGGTGGTTGCCGACCATCACCCAGCAATCGGGCTCGAACTCCCCCGTCAAGGTGGCGATGACGTTGTGAATCGTCTTGAGGCTGTATTTGGTCCGAACGGCCAGTCGTACCTCCACCGGCCCCGGCCCGACGTGATAGGCCAAGGGCAGGCCACCTTGCCAGCCTTCGGGAACCTCGGGGCCGGCGAGTGCCTCAAAGATCGGCTGAGCGGCCTCGTAGCTGATGGGGAGGGACGGGATCGCAGCGAAGTATTCGTTGCGGTCGAACCCGTTTTCCTCCTCCCAGGCGTCGACCAGATGCGGTAATACCGAATAATTCATGCTGGGATTGTCGAGTGACATCGGCGCCTTGCCCGCCAGCGGGAATCCGAAATAGCGGTCGAACGGCAAGCGATCGGCCCCCTTGACCGAGGGGCCATGCGGCGTCGATGGGTCTCCCGGCCCGAGCGAGAGGAACTGAACGCTGCCGCGCTGGATCGCCGAGGGTGGCCGGAACGGTCCGTTTGGATAAATGGCTCCTCGGGCGTAACCGTCGTCGATCGGATCGGAGTAGATCAACACCCCGATTGCCCCCCGACGCTGGGCGTTCAGGACCTTGAGCCCCCGGAAAATCGCCCCGTAGCGCGCCAGGACGATCTTGCCGGCCACGTCAATCCCCAGGCCCTCCAACGCCTTGAAGTCGGCGGCCGTCCCGTAATTCGCATAGACGATCTGCCCGGTCACGTCTCCCGACACGCCATAGCCGTGAAACGCGGGCCAGGCGTTCGGACTGGCGGAATCCTTGTCGAGCGGGTTCGGGTCTTCGATCACCTTCAGCTCGATTCGATCGGGGCGCACAATCGTTACTGAGGTCAAGCCGTCCGGCTCGTTGAGCAACACCTCATACTCGGCAAACTCGGCGTTCCAGCCCGCTTCGCGTAGCTGATCCCGAACAAAGACCGCCGTCTCGTAACCTGCTTCGGTCCCGGCTTCGTGCGGTTCCTCGGTCAGGCGGCGGAGGATCGCCCGGGCCGAGTCCGGGTTCGGGACCGTCACTGCAAGGGCTTCCATCTTAGTGAGCCTCTCGGCCTGCGCAGATGAAACTCCCGGAGGACGAAGATCGTCTGCCTGACCAGAAGCTGGAGCCGTCGTCAGCACGAGCAGGAAGATCAATCCTGGGAATCTTGGTTCAGACGACTTCCGATGCATCGGCTCAACGCTCCGAAAGGACGGGGCGACTTGACAGGAAATGCCGCGCGGGGTCATCCTCAGTCCAACAACCCGACACGGGGCACAGGTCATGTGAGCAGGATACGGCCCGGTTCAGACCGACGCCAGCCCCCCCGATCGGATCGTCGATCGTGGTGGTCTCCCCCCGACCCTTTCGATTGCCCGGATGTCTCCATTGAGGCGCTTCGTGATGTCCATCGTGCCGTTGCTGTTCTCGCTCGGAATGCTGGGCACCTCTGCTCCTCAGGGTGCTCCTGCCCAGGGAGAAGTGATCACCGCCCGCTACGAGATCGATCTACTCGGCAGGAGTCGCGTGGTTTTCGCCTTACCCCCTGGGCCTCGGACGATCCAAGCCTTTCGATGGATGCCCGCTTCAGACTCCTCAGAGATCTGGAAATCGGCGCGGCTTCGCCTCATCTGGGACGGTGACGATCTGGAACGCGCAGGGGTTGACGTGCCGCTCGGGCGGTTTGTCAGCCCTGGCGACGGCGACGATCCCCCGACCGAATTCGAGAACCGCCGCGCAATGCCTTACCGTCGGAACGGTCGCCTGGTGCTTGATGCAGAGGGCCCCGTTCGCGGTTCGCTTCGCCTCCAAACCGCGCCGGAGGCGAGCAAGCTCGACAACCAGGGTTACCTTCGGGCCCAGCTTTCGGCTGAGCCGAGCGAGGACGAACAGTCGCCATCGTCGAATTCGGGAAACTTCTCGGAAAATCCCGTAAGCGGATCGGGTCGCGCCGTGCGATACTGGTACGACCGCGAACCTGGACCCTCTGCGACTCACGGATCAGGATGAACGGATTCCTTGCCTTCCTTTCCTTGCCCGTACGTGTCGGTCGTGCGTCGAAGTGTTTCAAGGCCCAATCGTCCGGCTGCCTTTCCCGGAGCCGGGGGAGAAGTTTCCATGCCGCTCTCCGTCGCCATTGGTGGTGCCAAAGGAACCTTTGCGGATCAGGTCGGGAGCGAGGTTGCTCGAGTACTCGACCGGGCGTTCGGAGCCGAAGGTGAGTGGGAGGGGGTGGCCGTGCGCCACTTCGGCGAGCTGACCGCCGATCTCCTGGCCGAGCTTCGCCGCCGAGCCGCCGAGGAACTGGGTGAACATGCTGTGCCGAACCTGTCCGGCGTCGTGGGAGCCAAGACTGGGGTATTCCTCCCCGCTCACGTCCAGACGATCACCTTGCCGCTGTCTCAGGGTGGCCCGCTTTGCTGCGCCAGTCTCCCGGGACTTCGCGAGGAACTGGCCGACCTGGCCAATCGCTGGGACTTGCCCCTTGACGACGCCTCGTTGCTGGAACTGCTCCGCGTGGCCGACGATCCCGAAGATGGTCCCGTCTCCGAGCCTCTCGAGGTCATCACCTTTGCCCGACTCGCCCTAGCGGCGAACGAAGCCGTTCGTCGCGATTGCCCACTCTGGCTTCTCGATTGAGTCTCGGAATGTTCTCTGCTGCCGGATCGATCAATGGAACATCACTCAAAACGCATAACGAACCCCGCAATACGGAAGTTTTTTGCGCAAGAGTGTCACGAACTGATCGACCAGCTCCGTTTTCAATCCGCGCCGGTAGCGAACATTCCGCCCCCCGGTTTCCGAGGTCTTCTCCTCCTGAAGTTCGGGCACCCAGAGCAAGTCCTCGGCTTTCGGGTGCCATCGCAGGTTGACTTCGTGAAGGCCGTCGTGGTGGGTCAGAAAGATGACCTCCGCCCGCAATTGCCGGCGCGCCCTGGGGCCGATCGCGTCGTCGATGTTCGAGAACAACTCCGCGTAATCGTCGAGCCATCCCTCATAGTACACAACCGGGCTGAAGTTCAGGTGAACCTCGTACCCGGCCGCCACGAAGTCGTCGATTGCGGCAATCCGATCAGCAATGGATGACGTGCGGATGTCCAGCAGTTTTGCCACAATCGGTGGCATCATGCTAAACCGAATCCGCGTCTTGCCGCAGGGGTCGTAATCGAGCAAGGCTCGATTGACAAACTTGGTAGCGAACGAGGCTTTTGCGTTCGGCAGGCGACGGAACAGAGCGACGAGGTCCCGGAGATTGTCCGAGATCAGAGCATCGACCGAGCAATCCCCGTTCTCGCCGATGTCATAGACCCACTGCCAGGGGTCGACCTGATTCGGGGTCCCTTTGTTGCCCTGTCGGGCCGCATGACGCTCGATCGCCTGGCAAATTGCGTCGATATTCACGAACGTGCTGATTGGGTTGGCATAACCCTTCCGCCTCGGCACATAACAGTAGGCACAGGCCATCGCGCAGCCGTTCGAGAACCCAGGCGCAATGAAGTCGGCCGATCGGCCGTTGGGACGCATTTCCATCCCCTTGCGAAGCCCCAGCACGAGCGTTGACTTCTTGATCCGAAGCCAGTCCTCGGCGTTCCCTTCATTCCCGTGCAGGCCGGGAATGTTCCAGTGCGACGGCACCACGACCCGCTCAGCCTTCGGGAAGCGATCGAGAATCTCCCGACCCCTCGGGATGTCCGGGACCGAGGCTTCCAGGTAAATCGTCCCAACATCAAGCATCGCGGTCGAAACGACAGGCGCGGATCGCGTCGGCATCCTTCGGTCCCTTCATCCTTGAAACCGGAGGGAATCGCGGCGAAATTCAGGCGCAGACCAGCCGATCCGGTCGGCCTTGCCGCCTGAACTTGTTGTAGACAGGCGTCCAGATACCGTCGAGCGGGTCAGGAACTCAATGAGCGCGTTCGCCTCGTCGGGGAAGATTCTGAGGAATGGGACTCGGCGCGGTGATCGTGACCTCTGTGTTCAGGAGGTGGGCATTGCTGAATGCGGACTGGATCGTGTCAAACTGAACTGGAGGCGTATGAGGGGGAAGTGGGTTGCTTCGTTGTTGGAATCGATAAGCCAGTTCTCGGCTCCGGGCCCGCTCCCGAGCGTATTGCTGTCGAAGCTCCATTTCCCGCATCTTGACTAGCCGGGGGTTGATTCCTCCAGAAGCAACAACGTTTGAGAAAATCTGTGCTTGTCTCGTGTTGTGCATGTTCCAGTAGACGCCGTACAGATTGTCCGGCGTCCGGTAGATGACCTGCTGCTGCATCCCCCGCATCGTGGCCGCCCGATTGGCGTTCATCGACTGGATCATGGCGTTCGTGCGGTTGACCGACTGAATCGCCCCGCTCATTGCTGGACCGCCCATCACGGACTGATTCATCGACGGACTCAACGAGGAGATCATCCCGTTGGCTCGTCCGATCGACTGTTGGGTCGAATTCAAATATCGGTCGGCTCCTCCCGCGGTTTGTGCATGGCCGACCGACCCTATCACGACACTTCCCATCAGCGTGAGAAGGAACATCGGTTGCGGTCGAATGAGTGTCATCGCTCGGCTCCTCAGGGATTGGTCGAATGGGGGAAGCCCCTGTGAAGGGATCAGTGCAATCATGATTCTACGGGTCGACCTGTCGAGTCTTCAAGAACGGGTTGATTCACGCTCGGTCAGGCATCCGACGGCCAGGCCCTTGAAAGTCAACGTCACTCGTGGTGCATCCTCTCGAGGTACAAACCCTTTCGGTGCACGATTTCCTTCGCTTGCCGAACTGGCCTGGATCTGCTACGACACCGATCGAAACCATCAAGATTCGGACTTGCAACGGTTGTGCCGGGGGTGATTACGTGAACGGGAATCGGATCGAAGTGGCCTTCTCCGGCGACCTGACCGACCCGTGGGTCGCGGCCCTCCGCAATGCCATTCATGAGACCTCGACCCCAATCGATGGGGTGGTGCTCCCACAGGACTGGTCGCCTTCCCCCTTCCTCTCGGTCTTGGTACTCCATCGAGGAACCCTCTCCGTGGCCGAGGCTGATCGTTTGCGACGGCTCCGCGAGTCTGATCCGTCGCTTCGGGTCATCCTCGTTGTGGGTCCGCACGCCAGGTATCATCAGATCATGGTCTGGTCGGGGATCGTGGACGTTCTCCTCCCCGAAGCCACTGCCTGCGAGACGATTGCCCGTTACGTCGGGCAGCCAACGCATTCCCGAATCGTGCCAGCCAAACCACTTCCGGTCGCCTTGGCCTGCGGTCAGTGGGAACTGGGCCGCTTGTTGAGTGACGCACTCATCGATGCTGGTTATGCACCGCGACGCGAGCGAGACAATCCCCTCCATGGGCCAGAAGCCTGGGTGGTCTGGGATGTTCCCGTCCTCGATCCAGATTGGTCCAGTCGGCTGGCAATGGCTGCGCAGCGACGAGGGGTGATCGCCTTGCTCGGTCTTGCCAATCGCGATACGGTTGTCACGGCCCGAGCCAGTGGAGCGATTGCCTGCCTCGATCTCCCGTGTGATCCCGACGATCTGATTTATGTGCTCGATCGGCTCACCACTGCAAGCCGATCGGCTTCACTGCGGCGCGATTCGTCACATCCGCACCGGACCCGATCGTTCGATCGGCAAACGCGTGCCAGAACACCATCATAGTCGGCCCAGTGCGTTCCCGGTTCACCTTGCCGAGAAGATGCTGGTCGCTGGGCGCCGGTTGGGATAGTCTCTGCGTTGAATTCGCGAGATGTGGACCTGTCGCGATGTCACGCAACACGGAGACGCACCGATAATGACTCCCCGCCTTTCGAGACGATCGTTGCTCGGAGCTGCCTCAGCCCTTGGCTTGACCTGGAGTGGCTCGCGAGCGACTGCGATTTCGGTCGACACTCGACCGGCGGTCCTCGGGGGAACCCCTGTACGCACCGCATCGTTCCCTAGGTGGCCGATCTTCGGTGACGAGGAAATCTCTGCCCTGGTCGATGTCTTGCGCTCCGGGGCCTGGTACCGAGGCAGTGGCAATCGGGTCGAGCAGTTCGAGTCTGCCTGGGCCGATCGCCTCGGAAGCAAACACTGCGTGGCGACGGCCAATGGCACCAGTGCCCTGATCACCTCGCTCAACGCCTTGGACGTTGGTCCGGGAGACGAGGTCATCGTCCCGCCGTACACGTTTGTGGCAACAATCAACGCTATCTTGATTCAACATGCTTTGCCTGTGTTCGTCGACGTGGACCCCGAAACCTCTCAGATCGATCCGAGCAAGATCGAGGCCGCCATTACCGATCGGACCCGAGCCTTGATGCCGGTCCATATCGGTGGGTCACCGGCCGACATGGATGCGATCATGGCCATCGCCTCCAAGCACGGTCTTCCGGTGATCGAAGACGCTTGCCAGTCTCACCTGGCCGAATGGCGGGGCAAGAAGGTTGGTACGATCGGCGATCTCGGTTGTTTTAGCTTCCAGGCGAGCAAGAATCTCAACTCGGGTGAGGGGGGGGCCGTGATGACCCAGGACCCTCGCTTGCAGGCAGAGTGCATGAGCTTCCAGAACAACGGCCGGTCCGGACCCGGGATGCCCGGCATCTTCGCCCGCAACGGAGCGAATCTCCGGCTCACCGAGTTCCAGGGGGCGTTGCTCATGGCACAGATGACCCGGCTGGATGCCCAGTCGAAACTTCGGGAGGAGAACGCCTCAATCCTCACCGAGCAGCTGAACGACATCCCGGGCGTCACCCCCGCGCGGATGTACGAGGGCTGCACGCGTAATGCCTATCACCTTTATATGTTCCGTTACGATCCGGATCAGTTCTCCGGTCTCTCTCGCTCCGGTTTCCTCAAGGCACTTGCGGCGGAGGGAATCCCGGCCTCCGGCGGTTATGGGCCGCTCTACCACGAGCCGTTCCTCAGACGAGCACTCGATTCCCGAGGTTTCCGCGCCGTCTACTCCCCTCAGAAGCTTGCTGACTACGAGGCCCGCATCGATTGTCCAGGGAACGATCAACTCTGCCAGGAGGCTGTCTGGCTGACGCAGACAACCCTGCTGGGCAATCGACAGGACATGGATCAGATCGCGACCGCGATTCGCAAGATTCGCGAGCACGCGGGCACCATCGCCGCCCTCTAATCCAACGTGTGTCGCTCCAGTCCCTGTTCGGGTCGATCGCGTTGCTCAACAGCAAGTGAGGTCGAGCAACGCGATCAGGAGAACTCAGGAGGATCGACGACGGAATCCGCAATGTATGAGGAGTTCTTGCTGCGATTGATCGTGTCATCCACGACTTGAACGACACTCTGGCCAAGGCCCTTTTGCCGGATGCTCTCAATCTTTTCCCGGCATGTGAACATCGCGTCGACGACCTCGGGATCCCACTGTGTCCCGGCTCCGTTGCGGAAGATCCGATCGATCTGTTCCGAGGCCAGTCGGCGGCGATAGGGGCGGGTGCTTGACATGGCGTCGAACGCATCCGCCACCGCGAGAATGCGGGCAATCTGAGGAATCTGATTCCCGCTAAGCCCGTCGGGATAGCCGGAGCCGTCAAAGTTTTCGTGATGGTGCGCCACACCGGGCAACAGGTGATGCAGTTTCTTTAAGTCTGAAAGAATCTGCACGCCAATGGTTGGATGACGCTTGATCTCGTTGAACTCCTCCGGTGTCAGGGGACCAGGCTTCTGCAAGGTCGCGTCGCTGATTCCGATCTTGCCGACATCGTGCAGCAGGCCGCACAGGTAAAGATCCCCTCGCTCGTTGGCTGAGAGGTCGAGGGCTTCTCCCAGGAGCGTCGCGATTCGACCCACACGCTCGGAGTGGCCGAGCGTGTACGGATCTTTGGCATCGATGGCGGCCGTCAAGGATCGGATGATGCCGAACAAGAGGTCTTTCAGTTCGGTGTAGTGACGAGCGTTGATCCGTTGCGTGGCAATCAGGCTGGCGACCGGTCGCAGCAGGTCGGCCTCGTCCTGACCGAGCGATCGGCCGTCGAGCGGGTTGACCGCGACCAGCCAGCCGGCGCGAACTCCTTCGGAATCCGAGGAGATGGCCAGGGCCTGCCGAACCCCTTCGATCCCGTCCTGAGTGTCGTCTGCCCAGCGTCGTTCTCCCTGGTCTGCCCGGCTGGGAAGCAGCGTGCGGTACGCCTCGGGGCTCAGTCCCGCGACCTCTCCGTCAATCACCACCGCTTCGCGGCGGCTCCGGGGAACCCAGGCGACGGCCTCAACCTGAAGCGTCTCGCGCATCGACTCGACCGCAAGTCGCTGAAACCGTTTCGGCGGTTCCGCAATCGACATCTCTCTGGTCAGCCGGTCGGGAATACGGAACTGGGTTCGTTTCGATCGCAGTGAAGAGGACTCGGGTTTCTCCGACGAGCCGCTGCTCCTGCGGAGCCGATCAGCGACCTCTCGTCCCCAGGCGAGTAACGCCTGAGCGGGGGTCGCCGGTCCCCAGGTGTGGTCTCCGGCACGACCTCCGAAGCTTGACAGGGCAAAGCCGATCCAGACCGTCAGGTCCTTGCCGAGGAACTCCTCCATCTCCGTGACGTGCAGAATTAACCAGAGGTGGTCTTCCGCTGGTCCAGGAAGCCAGAGCGACGCCCCACCCTCCTCACGATCTAGGTCGATGGCCGTTCCCAAGGCCCGGGATGCTTCGGGCCAACGAACACCGTCGGAACCTTCACGAGCCAGCCAGACTGGCTGATTGTCCAGGTCGGTGCTGAGTAACCCGACCGGTGCCGTAAACTCCAGGCGTAACGCTCGGGCCAGACAAGGGGCCTGGCTCTCGGGTCCTTCCACCATCACCTGAGCGTCGAGGTGGATCGAGAACGGATCGACCGTACTGCCAGCGTGCATGGTTCCTCCTGGCTTGCAAGACGACCCCGTCGCCCCAGGCACGCCTGGTCCGGCGTTCGGTGACGGTCCAATACGAACGCTAGGTCGTGACGCGGCTTCTGGCAACTCGGACCAGGGTCTCCCGATCTCAACGCGTCAGCATCCTCATCCATTGATGATGGTCTCTCAATCGAGGAGGGAATCGGATTTCCCGGTCGAAGATGGCTCCTGGGATGTGGCTTGTACACGGTGTCTTGCCCTACCGGAGCGGTCCATGATGTTTCTGGAGAACACGCAGGGTCTTTCCCACGATCTTCTCGACCAATCTCCGACTCTTGAAACACTCGGCGCACTAGAGTTCATTCGGGACTCCGCGGATGCTGCTGTTAACGTAAGTGAACATGGACCGGTTTGGATTCCCCTCGGAGAATCGGTGAGGTTCTGTCTGCCACGCCGGCTCGGAGGAGCAACGGCTATGAGTGATCGGGGGTCTTCGTTTCAGGACGACTCGCTGGACTTTGATCCGGCGGTGGGATGGAATCTTCGTCCCGAGTCGTTTGCGGAGTTCGACGACTTGGATTCGACGTGCTCGGATCACTCCGATTCGCACGAAGCGCCTGGTGATCTCTTGACGCCGCCTGGCGACCTTCGCGGTGATTTCGATTATTCGATGCATCTTCGGCCGAGCGATTCGCCGCTCCAGCCTTCGGAGCCTCTGGGGCCTCGGCAGCGACCATCAGCCTCGTCGGCCCAGGGCTCGTGGCGATACCCTCGGACGGGGGAGCAACTGGCTGGCTTCCGGATCGTCGGCGAACTCGGTCGAGGAGCCTTCGCCCGCGTTTACCTTGCCGAGCAAGAGAATCTCGCTGACCGGCAGGTGGCATTAAAGGTCTCAAATCAGCCGGTGGGGGAAGAGTCACAACTGCTCGCCCGGTTGCAGCACTCGCACATCGTCCCGATCCACTCGGTCCATGAAGACCTGTCCTCGGGCCTCCACCTGATTTGCATGCCATACCTCGGCGGGGCAAACCTGGCCCAGGTGCTTGAGGCCGCTTCCGCCGAGTCGAGCGCCACCTCCAGGAACCTGGGGGGGAGCCTGATCGATGCGCTCGATCTGGTTTGCGGACCGCTTCCGTCCTTGCCCGCCAGCCGCATGGCGGGGGGCCATCGGCAATCGTCCCGAGGCCAATCCGGCTCCAGGGTCATTCCGCCCTCGAACCACGCCTCAAGCCCTGCAAGCAGGCCAATCGCGACCGCCACCAGCACCTATTCCCGGCTCCGGGTGGTCTGGAATCGCTCCTGGAGCTGGATCACCGGCGGGAGCCTTGATCAGGTCGAGGTGCCCCGCACGGTCGTCGATTCCGACCGGGCCCAACCGGCTCGTCATTATTTGAGGCACGCCAGTGCGGTACAGGCCTCGGTCTGGATTGCCGCGCGGTTGGCTGAAGGGCTTGAACATGCCCATTCCCGAGGCTTACTGCATCGCGACCTCAAGCCGTCGAACATCCTGATCACCGCCGACGGCATGCCGATGATCCTTGACTTCAACCTCTCGGCCGTGGCGAATCCCGGAGACGAAGGCAAGCGCGCTCGAATCGGCGGCACCTTACCCTACATGGCTCCCGAACATCTTGACGCCTTCCATCCCCGGGGATCGACTCCCTCTCATGCCGTCGACGAACGCTCCGACCTCTATTCCCTGGGGTTGATCCTCTTCGAGATGGTCACTGGTCGCCAGCCCTTCCGCGATCCTCCCGATGGCCCGCCCATCGCCGAGGTCCTCGACCAGATGATCGTCGAGCGCCTGACCACCGTCCCCTCAGCTCGGGCCATCAATTCGGCGGTTCCCTGGAGCCTCGACGCGCTGTTGCGCAAGTGTCTCGATCCCAATCCCGCCAAACGCTATCAGCATGCCGGTGACCTGGCCGAAGACCTCCGCCGCTTTCTCGAAGACCGTCCGGCCCGCCATGCTCCCGAACCGAGTCTCCACGAGCGGTTCAGCAAGCTCATGCGGCGCAACCCCCATTTGAAAAGCTCGACGACGGTGGGGGCGCTCGCCGTGATCCTTCTGATCATTTTCGCCCTGATGTTTGTCGCCGTCCGGGAACGATGGCACGGCGATGCCGCTCGGGTGGCCCTCCAGGACTTCGAGAATGATTTCACCCGTTGTCAGATCCTCTTGAATTCCTCGACCGATCTCGACCTCGCGTCGAAAGCCGACCTCGAACGCGGACTCACGCGAGCTCGGATGGCTCTGGCACGCTACGGGGTCGATCACCTCGGTCCCGACTGGGTCGATGGGCCGATGGTTCGGACCTTGCACACGAGCGATCGGCAAAACTTGATTGATCAGGTGGTCGAGCTCCTGATGCTTGAAGCACGAGCGTCGATCGTCGCAGCTCGCGACGGTCCCGAATCGGACTACGCCGCCGCCTTGATCCGAGCCGTGCATCGGCTCGACCTGGCCGAGCAGATTGATCCTCGGCCTCCCTCGACCCTCTTTGCCGAACGCGCGACCTATGCCGCCGCACTGGGCCTCAGCGAACAGGCCGAGCGCGACCGCCTCCGCGCCGACGCGATCCCGCCCAAGACCGCCCGCGATTACTACCTCCGGGGCACGGCCGCCCTGGCAAACGGGCAGATCGACCAGGCCGAAGATCTGCTCGACCGTGCCACCGGACTCGATCCACGGCGATTCTGGTCCTGGTTCGCGCTGGGACTCTGCCATTTCGAGCAGGAACGCTATGACGTGGCGGCCTCGGATTTCGCCATCTGCATCATTCTGAACGCCCGATCCTCCCAGGCCTTTGCTAATCGGGGGCTAGCGCTGGCCATGGACGGCCGGCCGGCCGAGGCGCGTCGTGCCTACGACGAAGCCGTGATCCTCGATCCCGACCTGATCCCCGCTCGGATCAATCGCGCGCTGGTTTGCCTGGAGCTCGAAGACCCGGCTCAGGCCGCCGACGACCTGCAATACGCCATCGAGTCCACCCGGAGTCGCGACCCCGCGTTGCTCGCCACCTGGGCCGAGGCCCTGGCCCGGTCCGGTTCCAAGGTCGAAGCCGATCATCGCTTCGGCGAGGCGTTGAAGGACCGCCCCGGCGATCCGGTCATCCTCGTCGCCCGTGGCTTCGTTCGACTCCCCGACGCTCCCGGCGCCGCCCGCGACGACTTCGAACGGGCGTTGAAGGCCGATCCTCGATCTCCCCGAGCCCATCTTGGCATCGCCCATGTCGTCCGTGCCGAGAATCCGAGTGAGGCTCTGGAGCACCTCGACACCGCGCTCGCGACCGAGCCGAATCTGATTGATGCGGTGCAGCTTCGCGCCCTGGTTCGTGCCCGGCTCGGCATGCGATCGGCCGTGGCCGATGTCGACACCCTCCGCCGATTCCCGACCGCCCACCGCCTCTACAATGCGGCCAGTGCCCTGGCCGTGCTCTGCGAAACGACCTCAGACAACTCGCTCAAGGACGACGCGCTGGCCTTGCTCCGTCGCGCCATCGACGCCGGATTTGACCCCTCCTTCGCCGCCTCTGATCCCGATCTCAATTGCCTGCGATCAATGCCGGCCTTCCAGAAACTTGTTCTCCCGAAATGACTCGATGGGCCTGAGTCACGAGAGCAAAGGCCAGCGGTTCGACGGGCGATCACCCCTCCGGTTCGATCGGTTCAATCGGCAGCGGCCGAGCCCCTCCGTCGATCCGGATATGCAGCCGAAGTGCCTCGACGACCCTCGCGAAGCTTTCGGCACTCATCGCCTCGGGAGCCCGGATTCGAACAACTTTGCCCGCATCGCTTTCCCAGAGCAACAGGTCGATGCGCACTCCTGACTCAGGGCTCGCGGTTCGAGACAGCGGTCGAGGTTCGGCTTCACGCTCCAATCCGATTTGTTCGCGGCGGGCAGGAGGAGCAGAGGCTTCGACGGGCGGTCGGGTGGAAGGGCCACCGTCCGGTCTGAGGATGCCGTCGTCTCCCAGAACCCCGGCGAACCTGGCTGACTCGACAAACGACTCGGCCGCTGCCAGCTTGGCCGATGCCGTGATCTGGTAACTATGATACAGCAGATTCGCCAGGCGATCCGGGTCCGGCACCCTCCGGTCGGCCAGGCGAACGAGCAGGTCGGAGTACAGCGGTGGTGCCTTCAAGGCTTCTCGATAGAGGCGAGGCAAGTCGGCCGGATCAACCGGGTGGAGAATGGCCCGGGAGAGGGGAGCGATCCGGTACCCCGAGCCTTCGAGCGTTAAGAGTCCGAACTGCCGGGCCGCACTCAATCGCGTTGAGAAGGTGCGCGTCTTGATGCTCTCAAAACCCATCGACGCCGCGATCGCCTCGGCCGAGGTCCCGTCGAGCCCCTGGTCATCGACGAATCGGGCCAGCTCGATCGCCTCGGAGAGCGGGGCACCGGGATACCGGGCGCTACGCTCTCGGCGTGCTCGAACGGCGGGAGCCTCGGAATCATCACTCACGCGGCACCCCCGATTGTCTCTCGCCTGGCCAGCACGAAGGCCGCGGTCAGTACGCTCGCCAGAAACGTGAGCACGGCCGCAATCCAGAGCCAGTCTTGACCCGCAATCGCCGCCGCGATGGCCATCACCGCCGTAACCAGAAGCAACGGCCGCCACGGTTGCAGCCGGAAGCTCAGACGGACGATCATCCTCAAAATCCGCACACCGTCTCGGAAGGCATTCAGCTTGCTCTGAGTCCCGGCGATCCGGGGGCGATACGGGACCGGTGCCTCGACCACCCGCAACCCCCGGCCGACGGCTTCGCCGGCCAGCTCCGTTTCAATCTCAAACCCTTCGGAACGGAGCCGCATCGTTCGCATCGCTCGGGGAGAGAAGACACGGTAGCCCGAGAGCAAATCCGTGGTCCCCGGCCCCACGAGCACCCAGAAACCGGCGCCGATCAGCAGGTTGCCAATGCTCCGAATCGGTGACATTGCCCCCGGCTCGGCGATCGGCTGGCGAATCCCGACCGCCATGTCGGCCCGACCTTCTCGAACGGCCGCCAGCAAAGGGCCGACGGCTGAGGCCGGATAGGTGCCATCGCCGTCGATCATCACCACTGCGTCGCGGTCGGCCAAATCGGCAAACATTCGACGCACGACGAACCCTTTGCCTTGCTCCGGCTCCGAAACGACCGTCGCTCCGGCTCTGGAGGCCTCAGAGGCGGTTAGGTCGGTCGAGTTGTTGTCAAAGACGACAATCTCGGCCTCGGGCAGTTCCTGACGCCATTCGGCCACCACGGCACCGATCGCCGCCTCCTCGTTATAGCAAGGAATCGCCACGGTCACTCGGGGGGATGTTGACGGGTTTGGATCACTCAACGGTCTTCCATGGGTCTCGCACTGGCGTTCGGACAAGCCTCCCCTCCTGGGACACGATGACCCATTGTTCCCCCAACCGCCTTCCGAGGCAACGCGGAGTCATCAGGCGATCCGGACATTCCTCCCGTTGTCCTTCCCCGAGCCTCGCCGATATGATGAGAACCGATCGGCCCGCGTCCGTGTCCAGCACGGAGGCGGGTCGATTCGTTCCGCGCCTGATCTCAATTGCCGGTCGTAATGCTCAACCTTCCGGCAGATCGTTTCGTGATCCCGAAGAATTGCACCCAAACGGACCAAAGGAGATGTGTTCGTGTCGAGCCGCCGGGTGATCAGTAATGGGGTGGCCTTTTTGATCGTGCTGACGTTGGTGCACCTGATTATTGATGCGTTCGCTGCATCGGTCCACCCGCTCTGGCCCGACCTGCAAAAGCGGCTCGGCGGAGGCGCAGCCATGATCCAGGCGGCCTTCCTCTTCTGGAGCCTCACCACTTCGGCCAGTCAGCTTGTCTTCGGCTACTTTGGCGACCGCTACCGAGGGGGCTGGATGCTCTGGGCTGGCCCCTTGGTTGGGATCGCCTGCATGGGGGCGGTCGGCCGAGCCGAGTCGTTGCCCGTACTCGTCGGCCTGTTGATGCTCGGCGGCCTCGGTGTGGCGGCCTTCCACCCGGAAGCCGCGGCGGCCGTTGGCCACGCCTTGCCCGAGTCGAGAAGTCGAGCCATGTCCCTCTTTGCCACCGGAGGGTTTCTCGGCCAGTCCCTCGGTCCGCTTGGAAGCGGCTGGATGTCGGAACGGTACGGCCTGTCTTTCCTCGTCTGGAACATCACCTGGGGCCTGGCCCTGGTGGCGATCTTAACCCCCTGGCTCCGATCGGCCACCGCCTCGATCGGATCAAGCCAGCAAGGCCGAGGCGTCTCGCTGCCTGAGTTGATTCAGGCCAGCGGCAGGCGTTTGGGGACGCTTGCCTGGATCGGCGTCCTGCGCACCTTGCCCGCGGCTGGAGCGCCGATTGCCTTGGCCTTTCTGCTGGAATCCCGAGGCGCGGGCAACGGGCGGATCGGCCTGGTTCAGGCGGCCTTTTTCGGAGGGATCGGCCTTGGCGGGCTTGTCTGTGCCGCATTGGTGAGTCGGAACCGAGAACGGACCGTTCTCTGGCTCCTCCCAATACTTGCGGCTCCCCTGCTCGCGGCCTGCCCCGTGGTCGCGGGCCCCTGGATGGTGGCGGCGTCTGGGACGCTTGGCCTCATTGTCGGGCTTGGCCTGCCGGTCTTCATCAGCTACGGACAGCAGCTTGTGCCAGAAGGGCCCCGGATCGCCAGCTCAATTACAATGGGCGTGACCTGGGGCCTCGGTGGAGCCTTCGTGGCCGGGATCATGGCCGTGAGTAACCATCTGGGCCGACCGGAACTGGCCTTCATCACCTTTGCCGCCTCCTCCTTGCTGGCGGGCCTGGCCTGTCTCCGGCTCCCCGAGCCGGGTAAACACCTGATCAAACCGCCTCCGGTCGTCCTCGACCCGGCTCGACCGGGGGAGGCCGTCGCCTGATCGACCGGAGCACGCGGCCCAATGAACCTCGCCGCCTTTGCTTTGTTGATCGTGATGGTGCTCGTCCTTCCAATTGTCTTGCTGGTGCAATTCATGATCGATTGGATCGGCGATCGGATCGAGGACCACTGGCCCAACCAAACCCGCGCAGCGTTGCTTCGCTTTTGGTTCCGATTGCTCGCGCCGCTGGTCCTCTCGGTCGTCTTGCTCATCCTGTTGATTGCCTTGATCCTCAACAGCCGAATCCTTCCCCACGCTTGACTCTCCCGCTGAAGACGCCATGAACACGCAGGTCGGGACCGTAACGCTGGTCGGCGCCGGCCCTGGAGATCCAGGGCTGTTAACCCGAGCCGGCGCTGAGGCGATCGCCCGGGCCGAGGTGCTTGTCTACGATCACCTGATCCAATCTCGATTGCTCGATCTTGCCCCACTTTCTGCCGATCGCGTCTTCGCCGGCAAGCAGCGGGGCCGATGCCCGGTCCCTCAGGACGAGATCAACGCCATGCTCGTCCGCTTTGCCCGCGAGGGGAAAGCGGTCGTGCGCCTCAAGGGGGGCGATCCCTACGTCTTCGGCCGAGGGGCCGAGGAGGCCGAATATCTCATCGCTCACGGCGTTCCCTTCCGGGTCATTCCGGGAGTCACTGCGGGGGTGGGCGCGACCTCTTACGCCGGGATTCCCGTCACGCACCGCGACGCGACCTCGGCCGTCGCCTTCATCACCGGCCACAACGAGCCCGGCGACCCGAGCGACCGCATCGACTGGCCCGCCCTCGCCCGGTTCCCCGGCACTCTCGTCTTCTACATGGGCTTCCGGCACCACGCAGCAATTTGTGCCACCCTCATCCGCCTCGGCGTGGCTCCCTCGACCCCCGCCGCGATCGTTTGCAATGGCTCCACCGCCTTGCAACGCACCGTCAGCGGGACGCTCGCCACTCTGGCCGACGTGGTTGCGGCGGCCGGTCCCGGCATCGGATCACCCGCCTTGCTCGTCGTCGGTCAGGTGGTGTCGCGTCGTGAGCCTTTGGCCTGGTTTGAGCGCCTCCCGCTCTTTGGTCGGTCGATCGTCGTCACTCGACCGATCGGCGAATCGGACCGCTCCGCATCCGATCTTGAAGCCCTTGGCGCCGAGGTCCTGATCGCCCCGACTGTCCAGATCCTTCCCATCGACGACCACGCGCCGATGGACGACGCCATCGACCGCCTGCCTTCCTTCGATTGGCTCGTCTTCACGTCCGGCAATGGCGTTCGCTACTTCCTCGACCGTCTCGAAAGCCGAGGACGCGACCTCCGCGCCCTCGGCCACCTGAAGCTCGCTGCCATCGGCCCCGCCACCGCCGAGGCTCTGGCTCGTTACCGACTCCGAGCCGACCTCGTCCCCGACTCATTCCGTTCCGAAGGCCTGGCTGAGGCGCTCGTCCCACGTGTCTCCGGCAAACGCGTCCTCCTGGCCCGCGCCGATCGGGGCCGCATGATCCTTCAGGAACAGCTCGCTCCCATCGCCCACGTTGAACAGATTCCCGTCTATCGCAACGCCGACGCCGACACCTTGCCCGCCGACGTGCTCGACTGCCTTGAACGCGGCTCGGTGGACTGGATCACCCTGACCAGCTCAGCCATCACCGCTCGTTTGCACACCTTGCTCCCGGAGTCGGCCCGAAGCCGGATCGCCTCAGGATTCATCCGCCTGGCCAGCATCAGCCCCGTCACGAGCGAGGCCGCCCGCCGCCTCGGCTGGCCCATCGCCGCCGAGGCCACCGAGCACACCTGGCCGGGTCTGCTCCGGTCCCTGATTGGTGTTGAGACAGGCCAGCAAAATCATTAAATCCCGAAGGTCGGATTGCACCGACTCAGGGCGTCTCGGGGGCAAGAAAAAGGTCGCCCGGAGTCGTTGTCCAGTTGGCCCCTTCTGCGTAGGGCGTCCCGCCGTCGTCCTGACCATCGGGGCCGACCGAGTAGAGGACGAATCCGGGGGCTGCTTCGGAAGCTCGATACACGAAGGGACCGCCGGTGAAAGGATCGGTCGGGAGCTTCTCGAAGAAATCCGGCACAAGCTGGTCCAGTCGGTCGGGCGGTGCGTTGTGGCGTGCTTCGAAGCCTCGAATCGCGAGATCAATCGCCAGCAGTCGAGCCATCGTTGAGGCTCGCAGCCAGGAATTCCGCCCCGCATCCAGAGCCGGGATGAGTAGCCCATCGAGTTTGCCTCGGACCCCTGGCACAAAGGTTCGGGCGAATTTCAAGCCCCGAGGGGCGGTTTCGAGGCCCCAGGCCGTTTCCAGGGCGATCGTCTTCTCGATGTCGGGCCGTTCGGCATCGAAGGCCATGACTTCTCGGGAAATCCTCCGGCATTGCTCCATGTCAAGATCGTCGCGGAGACTCCGAAGCCCTTCGACACCGGTCCGTTCGATGGCGACGCCCACAAGTGCGTGGAGCAGCAGGCCGTTCCGAGTCCCGTTTCGCGACAGTCCGAGGATCGCGAAGCAGCGCTCGGCTGCCTCGTCGATTCGTCCCTCCTCCTGCGCGACGATGGCATCGGCCAGCATGAGGCGTGCGAGCATCCGGAGTGTACCGAGTTCCCGCATTTCCGCGTCGGCTTGGGTGAAACTCAGTGGTACGCCACTCGGCAGTTCGAGCCCCTCGTCGGCGAGTTCCAGGGCATCCTGATTGGCGAGAACCCAGACCCGTAACTCAACCGGATCAGCCTCATCAATCGTGCCTTCGTTCGGCGGCGAACCTTCGATCATCAAGCCCGCCCGGACAAGCAAGTCAAACCCGTTCGGGTCCGGTATGGGTGGGGGGGAAGGGGGGCCTGACTGTTGGGCAAGGGCCAATACGATCGCACCAATGCTCACGATTCCGAGGGTTGCGAAGACCCATCGCATCCGGCGTTGTGGACGGCTGGACATCGAAGAACGCTCCACAAGAACGATGCCCATCGGGCCTGAAGTCTTGCGGGAACATTCGTCCGTCGGCGCGAGTTATTCAACGAGTGACATGGGGAAAGATCAGGGGCTTTCCCGACTAGCGCAGTTCTCGATACGTCTCGACCCCCTGCCAGATCACAAATGCGGCCCCCAGGATAAAGAGGATATCCAGGACGATGAATCGCCCGAAGATGCCCAGGGCCAGATCAAGTACGAAGAGGAGGGCCACCAGCCCCGCGACGATCATCGACGCGAAGCAGAGGATCTTCTCAGTCTCCATGACGGACGCGCTCCAGGCGGACGACGGACGGGAGGAGAGTCCTTTAGCTTGACTCTACCACATGCGACGGGGCCACAAGGGGCTTATCATGCCCGCGCCGGCCGAGCCGATCAAGCCAGCGACCCCGGCCGTTGCCGGGAAGATACGCGAAATCAGGAAGCTGGGCCATTCCCATCGAGCCCCTTGATCTCGATCCGACGCGGCTTGGCACGTTCGGCCTTCGGCAACGAAATCCGCAACACCCCATGTTTCAATTCGGCTGAAATCCGAGAGCGATCCACTTCATCACTCAGAATAAAGGTCCGCTGGTAGCAACCAAACGGAAATTCCTCCAGGAGCGCCGGGGCCGATTCGGGCACCGACCGCCGTGCTTCGGCTCGGAGTGTCAAGAGATTGTCTTCCAGATCAATCGCCACCGACTCCTCGACCGCTCCGGGCAGATCCGCCAGCAGAACCAGGCCGTCGGGCTCCTCGAAAATGTCGATCAGGGGGGTCTGCACGAAGGCCTGAGCAGATGTCGGTCTGGCCTCCGAGGGTTCTGACACCGAGGCCCGAGCGGGTGCTTCGGCGGGGACGCCTTCCCGCTGAGGACGGCCGATGGACACCGGAATCGGGCGCTGAGGGGTCGACATAAACAAGCCTCCGGAATCATCCAGGGAACCAGGATTCGACCGCATCGACGCCTCACGCTCAACCCAGGCTGGCGACGGCGATCTGTCGAGGACGGGCCTCGGCATCCTTGGGAAGAGTGACGGTGAGCACGCCGTGCGCGAATTGGGCCGAGGCTGCAGCGGAATCGACCCGCTCGGGCAACGTGACCGATCGGCCGAAGCGGCCGAAAGGTCGTTCCTGACGGCGGAAACAATCGTCCGAGGCCCCCTCGGGCCGCCGACGTTCTCCACGTAGCGTCAAGGTCTCTCCGGTGATCGTCAGGTCAATCTCCTGCGGATCGATCCCAGGAAGCTCGGCGGTGACGTAGTACAGGTCCCCCGCGTCATACAGATTGATGGCCGGAAACGGTCGCGCAAACCGCACCCCCAGCGACTCGAAATTGCCGAGAAGCCGTCCCACTTCCCTCCGGATCTCCCGAAACGGGTCCCAGGGGCCCGAGCCTTGCCACGGTAAACCATTCATATACGACTCTCCCGCCTCGTGATCGGAATACGATTGAACGATCACTGATGGGAATGGATCGGTGCATTTCTCGTGCCGCATACTCGTAAGCGGGCAAGGTGCACGGTGTGTTTGAGTCGCAATGCCTTGTTTTGAAAGAGGTTGTGGAAACGTATCGCGTTTGCTGGTCCTCGTGGGCTCACGAGGACTCTGCACTCGATCCTGCAAGAATGGCAGGTCTTCCAGGAAGAGTACGCCCCGAGGCGCTGAAGGTGCCAGATCGGCAGCCTGGTGGTGTCGACCGGGGGCTTCCTCCCGAACATCAACAGGACGAAGAAGTGTTGCTGACGGATGTCATGTGTGATCGGTGGTCCCGTCGGTTGTCGGCGCGGGTTCGACCTTCAAGGCCCGATCGGCGATGTCATGACGATACCAACCGCCCGTGAATCGGATGGCGGCCGCGGCCTTGTAGGCGCGTTCGCGAGCCTCGGCGATGCTGTCCCCGATCGCCGTGACGTTCAAGACCCGGCCACCGTCGGTCACGGTCCGAGGCCCTTGCGGCTCGTTCCGCAGGGTCGTTCCGGCGTGGAAGACCTTCACGCCTTCGACCCGATCGGCCTCGTCCAGACCGTTGATCGGCCGGCCGCGGTCGTAGTTGCCCGGATAGCCTTCGGAGGCCATGACCACGGTGATCGCCGGCCTCGGGTCCCAGTCCAGCTCGACGGTGTCGAGCCGCTCATCAACAACCGCGTCGAGCGCATCGAGCAGGTCGGAACGCAGTCGCATGAGAACTGCCTGAATCTCCGGGTCGCCGAAGCGGACGTTGAATTCCAGAACCTTCGGCCCTTGCTGCGTGAGCATCAGGCCCGCGTACAGGACCCCCCGGAACGCTTTGCGTGATCGTTTCATGGCATGAACGATCGGCACGAGAATCTCGCGCTCGACTTCGACCATTAGTTCCGGCGTGACGATCGGGGCAGGGGAGTAGGCCCCCATGCCTCCCGTGTTCGGCCCTTCGTCGCCGTCGAACGCCCGCTTGTGGTCCTGGCTCGATTCGAGCGGAATGATCGTTCGGCCGTCGGTCAGGGCCAGCACACTCGCCTCAACCCCGTCGAGCCGTTCCTCAATCAGGACCCGATCCCCGGCCCTCCCGTATGCCTGGCGGACCATGATCTCGTCGATCGCCTCGAGCGCCTCTCCCAGGTTCCGGCAAACGTACACTCCTTTGCCCGCCGCCAGACCGTCGGCCTTCACGACCAGCCCGATCGGCCGGGTCAGAACGTATCGCCGGGCCTCCTCGATCGTCTTGAACCCCCGACGCTTGCCCCGTTCATCAAACTCGACCTCGGCCGACCCTGGAAGAATCACCTGGCGAGGGTCGAGAATCGCCTCGATCGCCTCGATCGCCTCGGCCGCGGTTCGGCAATGCTGCGTCCCTCGAACCGGAGACTTCCCCTTCGGCCGTAGCGTCAGGGCCACTTCCCGCGAGAGCACGTACTGCTCGGCATCCGGAGCCGATCGGAAGACGCGAAACTCGGCCGTCGGAATCCCGGCCTGCCGCATCAGTTCCTTGGCGAAGATCTTGCTCCCTTCCAGCTCCGCCGCGTCCTTGCGAGGGCCGAAAATTCGCAACCCCTCGCGCTGGAAGGCATCGACCAGACCGTTGACCAGGGGCTCCTCGGGACCAACCACTGTCAGGCCGATGTCTCGACTCTTGGCGAACCGGATCAGCTCTCGGGTGTCCTTGGGATCGATCGCCACGTTCTCAGCGTCGCGAGCGGTGCCGGCGTTCCCCGGAGCGCAATAGACGGTGTTCACACGGGGGGATTGGCCGAGCTTCCAGCAAAGGGCGTGCTCACGACCACCCTTGCCAATGACCAGAACGTTCACGGATCGACTCCCTGCGACTCTCCGGATCGGCCCGGCGAGGAGCCGGCTCATCCTGTTTTCGTGGCTTGAAGCAGATCATTCTACTCAGCGACGATCAACTTCGCGCCGCCATCTTTTTTTCAACCGGTTGACGAGCCCAGTCGTCCCTCCACTTCGTGAGCGTTGGAGACGTGGTTTCGCATCCGTCGATCCGCTAGAATTCATCATCCTGATAATGCGCCCGGCCGTTGGGCCGATTAGCGCTCGAACGTGTTTGCCAGAGAGGAGCGATTTGCCGTGAAGCGCGTTGCTGTGGTCGGGGCCACCGGGGCCGTCGGAGAACGGATGATTCGGTTGCTGGAGGAACGCGCGTTTCCGGTCCAATCGCTCACCTGCCTCGCCTCCGAACGCTCGGCCGGGGCCAACCGAACAGCTCGGTTCGAAGGGCAAGAGATCCCCGTCGAGCCGATCCGCGAGGAGGCGTTCCGCAGCATCGACATCGTCCTGTCGAGCGTCCCTGGCTCCGTCTCCCGCCAGTGGAGCCCCATCGCCGCCTCGGCCGGAGCGGTCGTCATCGACAACTCCAGCGCCTTTCGCATGGACCCCGACGTTCCCCTCGTCGTCCCCGAGGTCAACGCCCACGACATCCCGAAACACAAAGGGATCATCGCCAACCCCAACTGCTCGACCATCCAGATGGTCGTCGCCCTCAAGCCGCTGCACGACGCCGCGACCATCCGCCGCGTCGTCGTCAGCACCTATCAATCCGTCTCCGGGGCCGGCCAGAGCGGCCTGGTCGAGCTCGAAGAACAGCTCGAAGCCCTCGTCCACAAACGCGACTGGCCCGAGCCGTCGAAGTTCGCCCACCCGATCGCCGGCAACTGCCTGCCCCACATCGACGTCTTCCTCCCCGACGGCTACACCAAGGAGGAGCGGAAGATGATCGACGAGACGCGCAAGATTATGGGAGACGAATCCATCGAGGTCGTTCCCACCTGCGTCCGCGTTCCCGTGCCGTACTCGCACAGCGAGTCGATCCTCGTCGAGTTCGATCGCCCGCTCTCTCCCGACGACGCCCGAGCCCTCTGGGCCAAGGCCCCCGGGATCACCGTGCTCGACAACCCCGAGCACAACCAGTACCCCCTCGCCGCCGACGCTGAAGGCCACGACGACGTTTTCGTGGGACGCATCCGGCAAGATCCCTCCCGCGCCAACGCCCTCTTGTTCTGGTGCGTCAGCGACAACCTCCGCAAAGGCGCGGCTACCAACGCGGTGCAGATTGCCGAGGAACTGGTGAAGCTCTCCCCCGTCAATTCCTAACCGCCTTTCGGACGGACGATCGGCATGACCTCCCACCCGCTTGACCTCGACGCGGCCCGCTGTCGCCTCGTGCTCAACGACCTGAGCGGGGAGGAGGTGCTTGCCGTCGCCGAGCATGCCCTTAATCAAGGGCGCTGGTGCGACGAATTCTGAGTCCTCGTTGGCCAAAAGACCCCTTGATCTGGGAGGTTCGTCCCATCTTCGAACGCGGTCTCAGGACGCTTGGTCTGGAACGTCCCAGCCTCGAACAGGCTCTCATTAGCGTCGGTTGCTGGCGGTCGATGCAGATCCTCGATGGGACAACCTCTCCCGCCCTTGCCGCCTGGAGTCTTCGCCAGATCGCCGGTAAGCACTGGTCCCATTGCGATCCGCTCCTTCCGTTCGTCTCGCTCGACGAGGATTGCCAGTCGGCCGAGGGGGAGCACTGGCGCACGGTGCAGGCGCGGTCTGATCGAGCCATCGTCGAGGAGGCCCAACGATTCCTGCTCGACCATTTGAACGCCTTCCCCCAACCGTGACGATGCGGAACATCAAGCTCACCCTCTGCTACGACGGTGCCGGTTACCACGGCTGGCAACGCCAGCCGGGACGTCCGACGATTCAGGGCGAACTCGAATCAGCCATCGAGCAGATTCTCGGCGATCGGCCGACGACCCTGGCCAGCGGCCGAACCGATGCCGGGGTCCACGCGATCGGCCAGGTGGCGACGTTCGAATCCGAGACGACCTTGCCCCCCGACGTGCTCGTTCGGGCCATCAATGCCAAGCTCCCGCGATCGATCCGGGTTCTTCATGCCGAGGATGTCCCGCTCGACTTCCACGCCACCCTCAGCGCAACAAGCAAACGCTATCGTTACGTGATCGACAATTCCCGGATCCCCGACCCCTTCCAGCGTCACTCTTGCTGGCACGTCGGCTACCCGCTCGACGAGCAGCGCATGCACCGCGCCGGCCAGGGCCTGAAGGGGACCCATGACTACCGTAGCTTCGAAACCGAGTGGCCGAACCGCCAGACCAGCATCCGCACCATCTTCGACATCGCCGTCTCGCGTCACGAACACCTCGTGCATGTCGAGGTCGAGGCCGACGGCTTCCTGTACAATATGGTCCGGGCGATCACCGGCACGCTCGTCCTTGTTGGGAGTGGTCGACGCCCCGAAACCTTCGCCGCCGAGGCCCTCGCCGCCCAGGCTCGCCGCGAGGCCGGACCGACCGCTCCCCCTCAAGGTCTGTTCTTGCTCTACGTACGGTACGACGGCGTACTCCCCTCTACGACCCAGGAGAGGCCCTGACGCCTCGGCTTCATGCACATTGTTCATGTCATCACGCGATTGATTCTCGGAGGCGCTCAGGAGAATACCCTCTTGACTGTCGAAGGATTGCACCACCGCTACGGCGATGACGTGACCCTCATCACCGGCCCCGCCGAAGGCCCCGAGGGAGATCTGTTCGACCGCGCCGAGCGTCAGGGTCTCCAGGTCGAGCTGATGCCTGAACTCGTCCGAGCCATCCGCCCGGGAACCGACTGGAAGGCATACCAAAAGCTCCGCCAGGCCATTCGACGGCTCAATCCCGAGGTCGTCCACACCCATAGCTCAAAGGCCGGAATCGTGGGCCGCGCCGCCGCCTGGGACGAGAAGGTACCACTCGTTGTTCACACAATTCACGGTCTCCCCTTCGGCCCGTCCGAGAAACCCTGGCGCAATCGACTCTACATCGGCCTCGAACGCTGGGCGGCAAAGCGGTGCCATGCCATTGTCAGCGTCTGTGACGCCATGACCGAACAGGCCCTCGCCGCTGGAGTCGGAATGCCCGAGCAGTTCCAGACCGTCTACAGCGGCATGGAGGTCGAGCCCTTCCTCAACCCGCCCAGGCCCCGCGACGAGATCCGCCGCGAGCTTGGCCTCGCTGATCACGACGTCGCCTTTGCCACCGTCGCCCGATTGTTCGAGCGCAAGGGGCACGAGGACATTTTGGAAATCGCCCCCCGCGTCCTTCGCCAGAACCCGAACGTCCGATTCGTCTGGATCGGCAGTGGCATCCTCCGCGATCGGCTCGAAGCCGAGGCCGATCGGCTCGGCATCCGCCACGCCATCCATTTCACCGGCCTTGTGCCGCCGGATCGCATTCCGGAGTTGCTTAACGCCTGCGACGCCGTTCTGCACCCGAGCTACCGGGAAGGCTTGGCCAGAGTCTTGCCTCAGGGGTTGATTGTGGGCCGCCCGGCGATCAGCTATGACGTGGACGGGGCACGGGAGGTCGTGCTCCCGGAGACGGGTATCCTCGTGCCGTTCCTCGATCGCGATCGGCTTGCCTCGGCCATTCTCGAACTGGCCGAAAACGCCGACCGGCGAGCAGCCCTCGGAGCCGAAGGCCGTCGCCGGTTTGCCGATCAATTTCGCAAGGAAACGATGGTCGATCAGCTCCGATCACTTTATACGGAGCGACTCCAGGGTCTCTCGTCCCCGGGCGACGGTCGGCACCGGGCCTCCGTCGGGTGAGGTGGTCCCCGGCTTCGGCCGGATGACGACGAGCGTCAATTCCTCGTTCCGGAATCGCTCGACGTTGAACCCCTCCACCTTGCCCCGTTCTTCGACTTGCAGACGAGGGTGATTCCGGAGCATTTCCAGTTCCAGGGGCATCAGGGCAGAGACGAGCGCCCCGGTGCGTCGGGCGTAATTGTCCGCATCAACCCGGCCGAGGAGTTCGGGAATCGGATAGCCGATCGAGTAAATGATCCCCGGCGGCTTGAACGACGCCAGGACTGGCACCGCCCCCTCGGTTCGCTCGATCCGATCGAGAGCCTTCGCCACCTTCTGCGGCAGGCGGTAGGGCTCGACCGAGGGCAGGAACCAGGCCCCGACGATCAGCATCACCACCGCCCACGACCCGACCAGGCTCGCCGCGGCCCGTTCCGTCGCACCGTTGCGCAGACGATCCACCGCGTACAGAGTACCCAAACCGATCACCACCGCCGCGGCCAGGCAAGGCCAACGCAACTGTCCCGGCAAGGCCACCGCCCCGGCCAAACCACCGACGCTCAACGCAATGCCGACCCCGGCGAGCAACCCGAGCGAGGTGCTGCCGAGCGTCCATCGCCGCAGGTTCAGCTCCGATCGCGACAGGGCGACGATCAGCCAACCCACCGCCAGGGCACAGGCCGGATACGCTGGCAAATAGTAGTGGATGATCTTCGTCCGCATGATTTCAAGCAACAGCAGCGGCCCGATGATCCACCCCAGCACAAACGCCGCCTCGGGCATCTGCCGCCGCTGTCGCCAGAGACCCACCAGGCTCGCCGGCAACAACGCCGACCACGGATAGAGCAAGGGCAAGGTCAAGGCGACGTAATAACCCGGGAAGCCTCCGTGCGTCTCGATCGCCTCGGTCGCCCGCTTCACCACGTGGTAGCCCCAGGCCACGCTGAAGAACGACCCCTCACTCAGGATGCCGATGGCGACATACCAAGGGGCCGCAATCGCCAGGAACAACAGGAACCCCCAGTTCCTCACGAACCATCGACCTGTAACCCGAAGCGTCAGCGCGATCATCGTGGCAGGCACCGCCACCAGGCCGGCCAGGCCTCCTCTCGCCATTGCCTCTCGGAAGCGAAGGCCCTCATCCAGTCCCGTCGCATCGGGCCAAAGCGGTCCGAGCAAGCGACGATACCCGGCCGTCGGACCTCCCCACCACCAGGTCATGATGGCGGCCGAGATCAGCATCACCGGACCCGCCGGTCCCTTGGTCAGGACTGAAAGCGCAAGACAGGCCCAGAACGACGCCGTCAACCATCGGCTCGCCCGCTGTCCGAGTTCCCAGACGGACCACTGAGCACCAATCAACCAGAGCAATAACGTCGCATCCGTCGTCGCGAGCTTTGACTCCGCGACCATGATGGGCGCCGTCGCCAGGGCCAGGGCGGCCCATCTCCCTTGTGCCGGCCCGAACAGCCGGCGACCAAACCCCCAGATCAAGAGACAACTGGCCGTCCCCGCCAGCGACGAGGCAAGCCGAGCGCCGAACGGATTGTCTCCTCCGATCGCCGTTCCGCCGAGCATCAGCCAGTAAATCAGGACTGGCTTGTGATACCGCGGTTCGGCGTTGAACGTGGGTTGGATCAGGTCGCCACTCTGACGCATCTCTCGCGTACAGCCGGCATAGCGCGGTTCGTCGCGGTCCCAGAGGCTCGCCCGGCCATTGCCGGCGAGGTTCAGGGTCAACGCCAGGAGACCAATGAGGACAGCCTCTCGCCAGGGTGGTCGACAACGACCTTCGTGGGGGGCTTCGGCAAGCGTTGCGGGAGCGTCCAACGGTTCCCTCCCTGGGGGTCAATTGCGATCCTGGGCAGCACTCGCATCCGTGCTCGGGGTGGACTACCCCGGCCACCCAATCCCGAGGCGATTCTGGCTCAATTCCAGACGCTTCGGGCTCGTCGCGAGGTTTCTATAATCGATCGGCTCGTTCCTGTTGAGCCCGATTTTCTTCGAAGTCTTTCGACCGGCCCCGCGGCCGGGGAGCCCCCTTGCCATGTCCCAGGCCGAAACCGAGGCCCAGGCACTGCTTCGATCCGGTGCCCTTTACCCCGAGCGTGTGGGGCTGCAGCCGATCGATGGACTTCTGATCTTCTTCGGCGTTAAACACGGCGCTCTTTCACTCTATTTCGGAAACGACCCAAGTTACCACTTCGACCTCGAAGGCCGCTGGCACCGCTGCTACGTCCATCCCAGTCATCATCTTCGACGGCTCGATGGCTCAACCCAGGCGATCGATCGACCTCGGGTGAACCAGCAGATGCTCCTCGACCGTCGGACCCTGGACGATGCCGAGGCCGCGGCGCTCGATGAGTCCATCCGTCAGATGGCTCTCAACCTGATGTCCCGGCTCGATTCGGGAGCCTTGACCCTCATCCCTCCTCCCGCTCCCGCTCGACCCGTCGAACCCGATCAGCTCCGGGCTTTCCTCTCCCGGATCGCCTCCTGGGACACCGATCGCTGGGCCGAGCACCGCCGATTGTATGCCAGCACGTACGGCCCGCTTCCGATTCTTCCCCCCGACAGCCAGGATGCCCTGGTCCTCCAGGCGACCGTCCCTTCTGTCTTGGGAAATGCGGTCGAACTCCAATCTCCCGAGGCGTTCACCGCCCATTGCCGAAATGTTGCCGAGCTTCTCGGACAGGGACTCCTCGCGTACCGAAACCTCTTTCTGGCCGGTCCCGACGTCCTGAACCACCCGCCCGAGGTGGTGGAATCGTATCTCCGGATCGTGACCAATGCCTTCCCCCTCGCCGAATCCCCCGCCCCTCCGAGACGCTCGGATCTTCCGGTCGATCGCCCCCATCGCGATGGCATTCACGCGACGCTCGGCAGGTGCGCCGGCCCCTTGCCCGACGCCTCCGCCTGGACCCGATACCAGACGCTCGGCCTGCGGCGCGTGACCTTTGGCCTTGCCTTTGGCGCCGTCTCGGACCCGTCGCTGCCGGTTTCCCCTCGTGACGAACTGGGTCGATTGGTCGGGGACGCTCGGGCCGCTGGCCTTGCGGTGAGCCTGGTGATCTGGTCCGGACCGTTGCCACCCTCGGCCGAGGCCGAGGAGCGTGACCGCACCGTTGCCCTGATCGAATCCCTGCCCCTCGGCAAGGGCGACCACCTCTACACGGTCGAGGAGGACGAGACGGCGGGTCCGGCGACCGCCCTCCGAACGGCTCTGGGTCCGCTCCGGAAGTCGCTTGGTGTGAAAGTCTTACCCTACAGTCTTCGCAAACAAGGACTTTGAGCGTCTTTGATCACTCTCCCGCCGATCCATCAGTCCGTCCCCGCTCCCGCCGGGATCGGCTCCTCCTCAGGAGTCTCGACCGGATCGCTTGGCGCGGGAAGGTCGGCCTCGGCCTTGAGCCGTTGCTGCGTGGGATCGGGCATCCCCTCGGGCCAGATGTAGAAGCCTCCTCGGTGAATTGGGGCGATCTCCCAGGTCCCCCAGATTCCCTTTCCTTCGTTGAAGCCCGAATAGAAGACATCGTGGCGGCCGACGTATTTCTTGACCCAGCGGCAGGAGCCGTCTTCCAGGTCGTAACGTCCCCGAACCAGGAACAGGCCGACCCGGTCGCGTCCTTCTCCCGAGAGAACTCCCTGACGAAACGTTAAATGCAGTTCCATCCCGTGACGACCGGGCAGTTCCTTTTGCAGGAAGAAGCCGACCCAGGGACCAGACGGAAACCGGGGATCGGCTTCATTGGCGGGGATGGGGGTGTCCGACTCGCTCATAAGTCGCCGAACTCCAATCGTCGATTCAAGAAAGGTTCGGTGAGAGTCCGCGTCGAACCAGACAGCCGAAGGAAGGTCGTTCCCCCTCCGTGGCGATCAGTCGTTGAGTTCCTTGATCCGGACATTGCGATACCAGGCCCGTGCGCCGTGGTCCTGAAACGCGATGTGCCCGACGCGAGGGTGATCCTTGATCGCCGTCAGAAACTTGTGCCGAGAGCCATCCGGGCGCCGGCCGGGCTCGGTCCATTCTTCGGTATTGAGGCTCGCGGTTTTGGTGCCGTTGACTGAGACTTCGACGACCGGGCCTTCGCAGCGGATCTCAACCTCATTCCATGCTCCGGCCGGTTTCGCCACGTTCGAGGCTGCGGGAACCAGGTCGTAAATCGCCCCGAAGCTGTGAATGCCGGTCCCTCCCTGGCCGACCTGGCACTCGAAGCCTGTCCTCGGGTTCCGGGACGGGGGGCCATGATGCCTGATCGGATCGACCAAACGCACAAACACGCCCGAGTTGGTCGTTTCGGTGTCTTGCTTCACCTCGCATCGAAGGATGAAATCCTCGAACTCGTCCTCGAAATACACAAAAGCCCCGCCATTGCGATACACCTGGAGCGATCCCTCGTCGATGGGGCCGTCGTACGGCTCACCATTGCCGTTTCGCCAGCCTTCACTTGAGTGTCCGTCGAACAGCACGCGCCAGCCATCCTCGATCGACGGAGGGGTTGCGGTGGTCGCGTCGATCCCCGTCAAACTCAGGCTCACGCCGACGGCCAGAACGGCCGGAAAGGGCAGACGTGTCATGATGCCGGGCTCCTTCGGTGCGGTTCGGAGGCGATTGCCACTGTACTCGTACCCAGGCGCCGGCTCAACGCTCGATTCAAACTCTCGGAGTTCCCAGGCCGTTCGAGACTCCCCGGCCGATGGCTCCTCGCAGACTCGGGGGTCGCCGCCGCGAGGATCGGGGTAGAATACGATGGCTCGACCCACAATCGATCCATTCGTCTTCGTTTCGTTTCCTTGACGCGCTCTCGTTGCTGATCGGGATGGTTTCTTCGCATGGCTCGCTCGCGCTACATTGTTGGCATCGATCTGGGCACGACCAATTGTGCGGTTGCGTTCGTCGACACGAGAGGCAAAGCCCGGCCCTCAGCTGCAATTCAACCCTTCCCGGTTCCTCAACTGGTCGCGCCGGGGGAAACCAACCCCCGGCCCATGCTTCCCTCGTTCCTCTACCTGCCCGCCGGGCCTGAGCTTCCCCCCGGCGCCTCGGTCTTGCCCTGGGATGAAGCGGCCTCCCGGATCATCGGCGAGTTTGCCCGATCCCAGGGGGCCCGCGTCCCCGCCCGACTCGTCGCCAGCGCCAAGAGCTGGCTTTGCCACGCCGGAGTCGACCGCGAGGCCGCCATTCTCCCCTGGGGAAGCCCCGAGGATGTCCCTCGCCTCTCTCCTGTCGATGCCTCCGCCGCCCTGCTCGCACACATTCGAGACGCCTGGAACCACCAGATCGCCCGCGGCGACGACGCTTCGAAGCTCGAAGCGCAGGAGATCGTCCTCACCGTCCCCGCCTCCTTCGACGAGGCCGCCCGGGAGTTGACCGTCACGGCCGCCAAGCGTGCCGGCCTGGCCCACCTGACCCTGCTTGAAGAACCGCAGGCCGCCTTCTATTGCTGGATTGTGACCCATCAATCCGGATGGCAAAAGCAGGTGAAAGCCGGCGAGCTGATCCTCGTCTTCGACATCGGCGGCGGCACGACCGACTTCAGCCTGATCACCGTCAACGAGACCCCCACCGGCCCCGGCTTCCGCCGCGTGGCCGTGGGCGATCACCTTCTTCTGGGCGGCGACAACATCGACCTGGCCCTCGCCCACCTTGTCGAGGGGAAGCTCGGCGGCCCCCGCCTCGACGCCGAGCAATGGAGCGCCCTTCGCTTCTCCTGCCGATCGGCCAAGGAACAACTCCTCTCCTCCGGAGGCCCCGACCGCGTTCCCGTCACCATCCCCGGCCGAGGCTCCCGGGTTATCGGCGGCAGCCTGAAGTCGGAGCTGTCGCGCGACGAGGTCCGATCGGTCGCCATCGACGGTTTCTTCCCGATCGTCGAGCGCACCTCAGAGCCCGACCGCTCCGCCCGCGCCGGTTTTCAGGAATTCGGCCTGCCCTACGTCAGCGACCCGGCCATCCCCAAACACCTGGCCGCCTTCCTCCGTCGCCACCGATCCGAGGCGATCCTACCCGACGGCCACCCCCCCGACGCCGATTCCCGCCCCGCCCGTCCCGATGCTATCCTCTTCAACGGCGGCGCCTTGACCCCCCAGGTCGTCCGCGATCGGATCGTCTCGGTCGTCACCTCCTGGTTCCCGGACGAGCCGGACGGGGCCTATGCCCCCCGCGTCCTCTCGAATGACTCGCTCGACCTGGCGGTTGCTCAGGGGGCGGCCTATTACGGGGTCGTCCGTCGCGGCGGCGGCATCCGGATCGGCGGCGGCACGGCCCGATCCTTCTACATCGGCCTCCAGGCCCACGATGCCGAAACCACCCCCTCCTGGCTCTGCACCGTCCCCCGAGACGCCCAGGAAGGGGACGAATTCCACATCGAGGACCGCAACTTCGAACTCCTCGTCGATCGCCCCGTGCTGTTCCCCCTGGCCAGCAGCTCCGTCCGGCCGCAGGACAAACCCGGCGACCTCGTGCCGCACGATCCGAATTCGATCCTCGACCTCCCCCCACTCGCCAGCGTCATGCGGGTCGGCCGCAAGGCCAAGAGCGAGCGCGTGCCCGTCAGCCTGGCCGCGCTCGTCACCGAGATCGGCACCCTCGAACTCTGGTGCCAGTCCCGCACCGACGACCGCCGCTGGAAGCTCCAGATCCAGTTCCGCAACCCCGCCGCCTCCGGGAATGCTCCGTCCGCCGACCTCGACGCCGACGCCGAACAGGACATCCTCGAACAATCGCTCGTCGATGCCGCCGTCTCCGCCGTCCGCCTCGCCTTCGAGACCCCCGACCCCCAGGCCGAGCACGGCGCCGCCCGCCTCGTCAAACGCCTGGAAGAGGTGCTCGACCTCTCAAGAGACGACTGGCCCCCCTCGGCCCTCCGCGCCCTCTGGGAACCGCTCCGCGACCTCGCCGCCGACCGCAAACGCTCCCCTCGCCACGAGCAGCGCTGGCTAAACCTCGCCGGCTACTGCCTCCGCCCCGGCACCGGCTACCCGCTCGACCCGGTCCGCATGAAGGCCCTCTGGCCGACCTTCCACCAGGGCGTCACCCACGCCAAGGACGTGCAATGCTGGGTCGAGTGGTGGGTCCTCTGGCGACGCGTCGCCGCCGGCCTCAATCGCGCCCACCACGACGAGATTTACCGCCGCCTCGCCCCCTTCCTCCTCCCCGGCAAGGGGGGGGCCGGCCCCGCCTCCAAGAAGCTCAACCGCCCGAAGCCCGAATCCCACGAGATCGCCGAGATGTGGCGCTGCGCCGCAGCCCTCGAACGGCTCGAACCCTCGCTCAAGGTCGGCCTCGGCGACGTCCTCGCCAAGGTCGTCGGCCGCCCCCACGCCCCCCGATCCGCCCTCTGGTCCCTCGGCCGCCTCGGCGCCCGGATGCCCCTCTACGGCCCGGCCAACACCGC
This sequence comes from Tautonia rosea, assembly GCF_012958305.1. Lineage (NCBI taxonomy): Bacteria > Pseudomonadati > Planctomycetota > Planctomycetia > Isosphaerales > Isosphaeraceae > Tautonia > Tautonia rosea. The sequence continues at coordinate 151,358 of NZ_JABBYO010000003.1, forward strand.
CGTCTCGAAAGACGTCGCCGAGCGATGGATTGCGTCCCTCCTCGCCGTCGACCCTTCGTCCGACCGCGAGCGCGACGACCTCATCTTTGCCCTCTCCCAGATCGCCCGCGTCTCCCGCGACCGAGCCCGCGACCTCGACGACACCCTCCGCTCCCAGGTCCTCGACCGCCTCTCCTCCCTCGGCGCCGACGACGAAACCCTTGCCCCCGTCCGCGAGTTCCACGAACTCCGCTCCCGCGCCCAGGGGGTCGCCCTCGGCGACGCCTTGCCGGTGGGTCTCCGCCTGGTCGGTGAGAGAGAAGAATAGGTGAGGTGGACTGTTCGCAGAGTCTCAGAGAAAGGGCCTGGGATACGACTGTTTCGCCTGGGGGGACGGACGAGTTTCCAGATCACCTTGTCGAAATGTAGGGCCGGACAATCGATCGAAAAAAAGCACACTTTATGGTGAAACGGCTTCCCCGCCCGCACGGGTGCCGAATGCACGCCAGAGGGCAGGATCAATGTGTGTCGAGAAAAACCGAACAGATCCATCCGCCATCATCCCATTGACGCCGTTCGGGTGATGACTTCGAGCAGCGACATAACCGATGGCGGGATTCGCCTTCCAAAGGCAGTCAACATCACGAGAATTTGGAGGCGAAACGTGATTGTAGATTGAACTCGAAAGACCTCCGATCATCCACGAAAGCCCAGGGTAATTGTAAATGGGTGTTGTGTCCAAAACAAGCAAGTCGTTGCATGAGGAAACATCACCATCGTCCCTGGACGCAGATCGATCGATCACGATTGTTCCGCCAACGGTTCGCCTCATCCCGCCTCTACCCATATATCCTTCGCTCATCGCGATTGTATTGCTGAGCCCATCCTTGATGTCTGAAACAGTGCACGTCTGGTACATGTAAGAGAAAGGTCCAAGTTGCGCGGATTTTCGACCGGCTATCGGGTATCTCAGGGATCCCAGATTACTTCGATAGCTGACACCATGTATGGTCAAGTCGCTGTTTGTATTCGCTTCAGAAGGGCATGTAAATAAGCTAACTTTTGTTGTTAGTGCAGTATAGTTTGTTTGCATAGCACTATCCCATCCATAGAGAATTGGGTTTTCCAATGGAGAGTTGAAATTGATAGCATTGTATAAATTCTCATGTTCTATGTAGTTGAGTAATCGGGCATGCAAGGAGTATTTTTTGGGACAATCTGGGCTTCTCATCGATTCTAATTGCATCGGCATGCAATTGAAAACGGATTCGTAGTTCAGAATTGCAATTCCCAGCTGTCGGAGGTTCGCGGAGCAATGAGCACGTCGAAACGCTGAGCGTGTCTTGGCGATCGCTGGTATCGCGATGGCGAGAATGAACAACACGATGCTGATCACCACGAGCAATTCAATCAAGGTGAGGCCGTGGCGTCTTCGAGTTGATTCGAGATCGGATTTCATGGCTCGCTCCTGACGATCCTAGCATCGTGTGGCGGCACGACGTTACCTGTTCATTACTGCTGATCTTGATCGCCAGGTGAAAGCCCCGACAACGCATATTGCGACGATGAAAACGATTACAAGCGCGATCCATCGTATGGTGCTGTCGTTTTGTGGCTTCCTGAAGATGTCGATGCCCTCGGTGTTGATGCCCTCAATACGTGGATTCAACGGAAGATCGGGTGAAAATTGCTCGTAGATTCGTGTCCTGTCCTGATTCTCGCCGACGATGAATTCTTCGCCAGTGGTCTCATTGCTGACCAGAACTCCGTCGTGAAGTGTGCCCAGATCGATGGAGTAATCGTTTGGGTCGATGGGCGTATTGAATTGAAATCCAGAGACGGAAAAACTGAACTGCTCTCGGCCCCGTACGATTTGTCCATCGTCATCCGTTTTTTTGGAAGAGCCCTGGCCCTTGATCGGGAACCACCGGCCGTTGTCTAGACCAAAATCGGTCACCTCGATGACGGTCTCCTCATCTCCAATGACAATCTTTCGAGGAAGCCAATCCCGGTCACGGTCGACGGTGATCAAGAGAGGAAGTTCGACACGTTTTCTCATCGATTTGATCAAATACAGGTTGTCGGTTTCCAGGCGTTCGATCGTGGCTCCTTCATTCAGGTGGACGTGCAGCGGTCTACCATCCGGCAGAAACACCCAGAAGAGCGGAAACATCGGCCCAGCGTAATGCTCCGCATCGTGTTCCTGATTCTTCATCACGACTCGATCGACAACTTCGGGATCTCCATGCATCCAGAGAATTGATGTATGAGTTTTTCCGTCCTCTCTCTGCTCGGTCAGTTTTCGTATTTCATCGGTGCTGACTAATGTTTGTCGGACAATGCGACGTCCGTGGTTTGTGTAATCGAGTTCGAATTGCAGAGTGTAATCGCGATCAGGGTAAAGCGTTTCTCCCTTCGCGAGTAGATGCGCCATCCCCTCCCAGAACATCCTCATCTCATGTCGGAGTAATTCCACGTCAGGATCGTTCGCGATCCGTGCCGAATTTGTATTTGCAAGAATGGTGATTAAAGAAAATATGTGCAAAAAAGAATAAATCGGTATATTCATGAGTAAGCTTCGCGTGTCGAGTGATTTCTGGCTTGATTCGATCCAATGAATGAGTGTCTCGAAACCGAGGAGTCTAGGTGTGTGTGTGTGTTGATTTTGTGTTTCTCTAGAAATCGCATGCGAGTTCACGATTGTCAAGTTGAATTCCAAGAAATTTGGCGGCATGTTTCAGGGTATCGGCCGCGATTTGTGGCCTCCAGAGTGACATTCCTCCATAGGGGACCAACAGGTGGGGCCGTTTGTCACGTAGAGAGTTGAATACGCAAGCGTTCCCCGTAGCATTTCTGTAATGGATTCATACAGATTGAGGTCACGAGGGCTATGCCACGTTTGATGATCCGAGTCCAGAACGGGGCGTGATGGCCTGGAATAATTGGGAGAAATGGGGCAGCTTGGTCCTCGGGTTTCTCATGAGAACCCATGGGATCGACCCTTCTGAAAAACCGTCATCTAGCTCGCCCTGTCACCATGGGTTTCTCCGGGATGACTTCGTGAGAGACCGTGTCCCGTCTTCCATGAGTTTGAACCTCACTCCGCATGGGCGAAATCGAATCCTCTCCTTACAATAAGCACTCGTGTTTCTGCCCGACCCCGGGCGGTCCTCCTCGCCGATCATCGAGGGAACGATGCCCGACGCCTCCACCGCCCGATCGCTCGACGATCCCCGAGCCCTCACCGACCTCACCCGCCTGATCCAGACCGCCGACGGCTTCCCCGAGGTCCTCGCCGCGCTCAAGAACAACCGCGGCGCCACCATCGACGGCGCCTGGGGCTCGGCTGCCCCGCTCGCCACGGCTGCGTTGAGCTGGCACACGCCGAAGACGCTGCTCGTCGCCATCCCTCACGTCGGCGACGTGGACGACTTCGCCGACGACCTGAGCACCTTCTCCGGCCTCCCCGTCGCCGTCCTCCCCGCCTGGGAGAAGCCGCCGAGCCAGGCCAAGCCCGGCGACGAGACCCTCGCCAGGCGCCTCCGGATCGCCCGGCAACTTCTCGACGACCCCCCGCGCATCCTCGCCGCCTCGTTCCAGGCGTTGATGCAGCCGGTGCCGACTCCCGAGGCCCTCGCCCAGGCCTCCCGCACCCTCCGGGTGGGCGAGACGATCCCCGTCGAGGACCTGATCGCCTGGTTCGTGGAGCGGGGGATGACCCGCGTCGAGGTGGTCGAGGTCGCCGGCGAGTTCAGCCTCCGCGGCGGCATCCTCGACGTCTTCTCCCCCGACCGGGCCGAGCCCGTCCGCGTCGAATTCTTCGGCGACGACGTTGAGTCGATCCGCCCCTTCGACCCCGAATCCCAGCGCTCGCTCGGCACGCTCGATTCCGTCTCGCTGACCGCCCCCGTCGCCTCTGCCGATCACGCTCCCGACGCCCTCGGCCACCTGGCCGATTACCTCCCCGAAGGCTCCTGGGTCGCCCTCGTCGAGCCGGACGACCTGAAAGAGCAGGGGGGGCACTACCTCGGCCGGGTCGAGAACCGCCGCGGCCTGTTCAACGTCAACGGCACCTTCAAACGCCTGACCGAACGCCCCTCCATCGCCCTTTCCGCCGTCGCCTCCGCCAGCCTCGAAACCACCTGCCGTCTGCGGGTCGAGAGCGTCGAACGCTTCTCGGGAGAACTCTCAAAGGTCAAGGCCGAGCTGGAGACCGCCTCCGGCGGGCATCGCGTCCTCATCGCCTGCCACAACGCCGCCGAGGTCGAGCGCCTGGGCGAGGTCTTCGCCGACACGTCCCTCGTCCGAGAATCCCGACTCGAACTGACCATCGGCCGCGTCCGCTCCGGCTTCCATCTCATCGACGCCGAATTGCTCGTCATCGGCGATCATGAGCTGTTCGACCGCACCGAGGTCCGCCGCGGCACCGGCCGTCGCCGCTACGAGAGCCGGGCGATCGACAGCTTCCTCGACCTGAACGAAGGGGACCTCGTCGTCCACCTCAACCACGGGATCGCCCGCTATCGCAGCTTGCAACTTGTCGACAAGGAGCGTGATTCCGGCGGCTATGCCGAGGAACAGCTCGTCCTCGAATTCGCCGAAGGGACGCGGCTTTATATCCCGATCGCCAAGATCGACCTCGTCCAGAAGTACGTCGGCGGCGGCAAGATCGATCCTCCCCTCTCGAAGATCGGCACCACCTCCTGGGAGAAGCGCAAGAAGCGCGTGGCCGAGGCCGTCGTCGATCTCGCCCAGGACCTCATCGACCTCCAGGCCCAGCGTGCCCACAAGCCCGGCATCGCCTACCCCGAGGACGACTCCCACTGGCTCACCGAGTTCGAGGCCGCCTTCCCCTACCAGGAGACCCCCGACCAGCTCTCCGCCATCGAATCCATCAAGCGCGACATGGTTCAGCCCCGGCCGATGGACCGCCTCATCTGCGGCGACGTCGGCTACGGCAAGACCGAGGTCGCCATGCGCGCGGCCTTCAAGGCCGCCGACGCCGGCAAGCAGGTCGCCGTGCTCGTCCCCACCACCGTCCTTGCCGAGCAGCACCACCGCTCCTTCTCGAAACGAATGGCCGAGTTCCCCTTCCGCATCGAGGTCGTCAACCGCTTCCGCCCCAAATCCGAGATCAAAGCAGTCCTCAAGGACACCGCCGCCGGCCAGGTCGACATCCTCATCGGCACCCATCGACTCGTGCAAAAGGATGTCGCATTCAAGGATCTCGGTTTGATCGTCATTGACGAGGAGCAGCGCTTCGGCGTCGAGGACAAGGAGTGGCTCAAGTCCCTCCGCGCCACCGTCGATATCCTCACCCTCTCGGCCACTCCCATCCCCCGCACCTTGCACATGGCCCTGCTCGGCATCCGGGACATCTCGAACCTCGAAACCCCTCCCCCCGACCGCAAGGCCATCGAGACCCGGATCACCCGATGGGATGACCAGATGATCCGCCAGGCCATCCAGCGCGAGCTGAACCGCGACGGCCAGATCTACTTCGTCCACAACAAGGTCTTCGATATCCAATCCGTCGCCGACCGCATCCAGCAGCTCGTCCCCGATGCCCGAATCATCATCGGCCACGGTCAGATGACCGGCGATCAGCTCGAAAAGGCCATGATGACCTTCGTCCGCCACGAGGCCGACATCCTCGTCGCCACCACCATCATCGAGTCCGGCCTCGACATCCCGAACGCCAACACCATCTTCATCCACGAGGCCGACCGCTACGGCCTGGCCGACCTGCACCAGCTCCGCGGCCGCGTCGGCCGCTTCAAGCACCGCGCCTATGCCTACATGATCCTCGAAGAATCGAAGGCCGTCACCCCCAACGCCGTCCGTCGCCTCAAGGCGATCGAGGAGTTCACCGACCTCGGCGCCGGCTTCAAGATCGCGCTCCGCGACCTCGAGATCCGGGGGGCCGGCAACATCCTCGGCGCCGAGCAGTCCGGCCACATCGAGGCCGTCGGCTACGAACTCTATTGCTCGTTGCTCGAAGGGGCCGTCCGCTCCCTGACCGGCAAGGGGGAACGTCCCCGCTACGACTGCTCGATCGAACTTTCCTGGCGCGCCTATCTGCCGGCCGATTACGTCCCCTCGCACAAGCTCAAGGTCGAGCTTTACCGCCGCGTCGGCCGCCTCCGAAGCCTCGAACGCCTGGCCGACTTCCAGCAGGAACTCATCGACCGCTTCGGCCCGCTTCCGAAGCCCGCCGAGCACCTCCTAGCCGAGGCCGAGCTACGCATCCTCTCCGAGCACTGGATGATCAACCGCCTCCACGTCGAAGATGCCTTCCTCGTCCTCACCTACCGCAACCCGAAGCGGATCGACGCCCTCGCCAAACGGCACCCCCCCTCGACCGTCCGAATCGCCGACACCAAGACCGCCTACGTCCCTCTCAACGACGACCGTTCCCCCGCCGCCATCGCGTCCCTCGCCCGCAACCTCCTCGCCACGCCGCCACCATCCTCCCCACCAACTCCGTCGAAGCCCTCTCCCAAGCCTTCGGCCACGATGCGGGAGGCCCCTCCTGCCGCTCCTGATCCCGAACCCAAACCCAGCGTTCCGCTCAGCCAGGGGCTCAAAGGCCGCACCCGGCGCCGCAAAGACCGAGCCGATGGCCCTGCATGATCCTCCTCGTCAGGAACACCAGGTCTTATTGTGACTGCCGGACCCGGAATTCTCGATGATCATGAGGGAGAACGCCTCCTCCGATCCCCTCCGCCAATGACTGGCCGTCGCTCATTGGCAATGTGCGCTCCGTCTCTCCTCCGCTTCGCTGATGAGCTGCCTCCACAAGATCCGTCCCCGTTGCCCGTGCACCAGGCGGCGCACCTTTGGCGCACCTCTCGCCCCGATCGCCCTGGAGGAGGTCTCGACACGAAGTCGAGGAGTAAACTCCCCGATGCCCCGACGAATCGAACCGAGTTCACGGCATCATCCTGACGAAACAAACCGATTGCGATCGACGCAACCTCAACGCCTCTCACGAGAAACGTTCCTTTCCGCGACTGCTCCCCGAGCGCACCCTCCGGCACGCCGAGCCCGGCGCCCGAAGCACACCATGACCTCGACTCCTCCCGCACGAGCCCGACGGACCCCGACACCACCCCATGACCGGATCTTCCACCACTCTCCTGCATCTGCCGTGACGAAACGAACTGAGAGGAATCAACGCAAATCCTTGAGATTTCGGAAGAATCGTCATCCCAATGACGCGAATCATCAGCGCACCGAGCCCCAATTCCCGGGCGCACCACGCCCCGATCCGGCTCTCTTGACCGAGTGCCAGGATGCACCTGCTCCGAACCTTGATCCTCTCACGCGTCTCGGATGAGAATGGGACTGGTATGCGTGCGACCTCAGGGATCGGACCAGGAGTCCAATTCATGGCCTCGAACAAGAAGCGCCGGAAGCAGAACGCTGTGGCTCGACGGATCGAGGGGGCCAAGCCCGCCGCTGCCTCCGACGGAGACCGCCGCCGTCGAGCCTTCGGTTCCGTGGTGGATGAGGCCCTTCGCCGCAAGCGATCGGTCCGAGACTGGACGATCGACGAGGGTCCACCCCCAGGCGTCTGATCGAATTTTCTGTAGGCGACCGTTCCGGCCCGATCGGGCGCGGGACGTCCCTGGAACTGGTCGTGACGATCGTGCCGGCGGTCACCACTTGACCTTCCTCAAGGGGCTCGATACCGTACCGATCTGGCCTGATCTGGTCTGAGCCCAATCCCGTCGGGCTTGCCATGCGGCAAGTCTCCAGGATGTCGATGGGGTGGCTCGGACCCAGACGGATTGATGATCCGGCCGAGACTCACGGAGGAGACGAGCATGGCGACGCACGACCGTCGAGACGCCAGGGGGCGACGCAGCGGGACGCGAGGCCCCAAACTCCTGAGGTTCGAACCGCTGGAAGGCCGCCAGCTCCTGGCTGCCAATGTCGGGTCTGCGCTGGCGGGAGCCCAAGGACCCGACCTCGTCGCCGTCTCGTTCAAGTCCGACTCGACCGGCGACTGGGGAGAATCCCTGACCATCAGCGGCACCCTCCGCAATCAGGGGAACATTGATGCGGCATCTCCGTTCAAGGTCGATGTTTACGTCTCGGCTGCTCCGGATCGCTCAACCGGCGCGGTCCGGATCGGCTCGGTCGAGTTCGACGCGGTGAAGGCCGGCGACGCGGTCGATTTCGAGGAGACGCTCGATCTTCCTCCGGTCGCCGTTCCCGGAATGGGCACTGACGACGCGGTCCACATCGGGATGGTCGTCGACGCCGGCAACGCCGTGGCCGAATCCAACCAGGCCAACAACATTGACCGCGGCCTGAACATCGACTCCGCTGTGGTTCGAATCGTCCCCCGGTCGTCGGCTCACCTGGAAGTCCGCTCGGTCCAGTTCGAGGATTCGTCCTTGAACTGGGGCGAAATGGTCAAGGTGACTGCCCGGATTGAGAACACGCACCCCGGTCGAGCCCCGGCCTCGGTCGCCCGGGTCGTCCTGACACCGCCGAACATCCCTGCCGGCACCGGTCAGGATGTGACCCTGGTCGGCGATCTGGAGGTCCGTGAGCTCCAACCCTATTCCAGCGTTGAGGTTTCGGGCTATGTTCGCCTGCCCGACGGACCTCCGAAAGACTTCCCCGCCGCCGGTGGCTTCATTGCCCGGGTCGTCGCCGATGCCGAGTACGACGTCCACCCAATCTTCGCTCCTCAGGCCCCCCAGGGCCGAGGGATCGACTGGCAGGTGCTTTCGATCACCCCGACCGCCGACGCCCCCCCGTCCGACCCCGACGCCGCTCGGCCCGACTTGACCGCCTCGGATGTCCTGACTCCTGGTGCGACCTTGACCTGGGGAGGCACCTTCCAGGTCGCCGCGACCATCACCAACCAGGGTCCGGCCAGTGCCGGCCCGCTCCACCTGCGTTTCCTCCTCGCCGGGCCGAACGGTGAGTTGAACAATGCCCTGGTGCTCGGTGACGCGCTCCTCGAAAACGGCCTGGCCGCGGGTGCGTCGCAGACCGTCAACCAGACGCTCAAACTCCCTGGCAAGCTGCCGTTTAACATTCCGCTCGGCGATGGCATCGGCCGGCTCGTCGTTCAGGTCGACCCCGAGAACCTCATCGATGAGTCGAGTCTGACCAACAACGCTGCTCTCTCGGTGCCGATGACTCTGACACTCCCTGTAGCTCAGGCCCCCGATTCTCATCTGGTGGCACCTCGTCCACCGGCCCCAGCGCCATCTCCGACCCCGACTCCGACTCCGACTCCCACCCCGGCCCCCCGTCCGATTCCCAATCGCCCCGCGAACCCCAGGCCAACCCCGATCACCCGGGTTGACCAGCAACAGCGAATCCAGGAATTCCGGAACCGCCTGCAGGCCTTCCGTCAGCAACTCGAACAGCGGCGACAGAACCTGCCTCCCCGGCGTCCCACACTCCCCGCCTTCCCAACAAGACACCCCGGCGGAACCCCCCATAACCAGGTATGACTCGGGAGCTTCTCGGGCGGACCCGGGCCCGGGTCCGCCCCAGATCCCTCTGACGGCGACCCATCATTACCTAAGTTCCGCCGATCCCGCAGATTGCGTACGTTCCTCTTGCTCGGAATGATACCCCCGAAACGGCATCATGAACTAGGTAAAATGTTGAAGGACGGCAATTTCCTGGCTATGCTTTGTTCAGGGTCGATCACCGACGCGATCGGGCCCAGGAAGACCTCGGTTGACCCTTGACTCGAGCCCGTACGTCGATCGTTCTGCGAATGTCACTCCCGAATTTCCCTGACGAGATGCACCTGCTGAGAGGAGCCCGCACCATGTTTCAGGAACGCCGGACGCCCGGCTCGATGGAACGGTCGTCCGGGATCGGGGCGGAGACGTCGGTCGAAGCGACCTTCATCCCACACCGGTACGAGCCGAACTACGCATACCCCTTGCTCGTGCTCCTGCATGGTCGCGGCGGCGACGAACAGCAACTTGTCGATGCCATGCCGACAATGAGCTGGCGGAACTACGTCGGCCTGGGTCTTCGCGCTCCCGAGCCTGTGCTTCGGGCAGGGAAGGTTGCCGGTTATGACTGGGGAGCCTCGTTTCGGCATCCCCGGCGCAAGCCCGGCCCGCACTGGGAGGAGATCGACGCCGAGGCCATGCTCCCCCGCTTCATGACGCACGGGATGGCCGATTCGTTCGACACGATTGAGGATACCCTCTTCTCCGCCGTCTGCCGGACGATGCGGGCCTTCCACGTGCATTCCGAACGGATTTTTCTGGTCGGAAGTGGCGAGGGGGCGGCCGTCGCCTTTCGTCTCGGATTGACTCATCCCGAACGATTTGCCGGCGTGGTCGCCTTGAATGGCTGGATTCCCCGGGGCTTTCGCCCTTTGGCCCGCTTGAAGGATTGCCGATCGCTGCCGATCCTTTCCCTGCATGGCCTCTGGAATGCCCGATCACCCCTTCAGGATGCGATTCGGGACGACCAGCTCCTCCGCAATGCCGGTCTGCCCCTCACCTCCCGCGTCTACAACGCGGCGCGAACCATGACGCCCGCAATGCTCTCTGATGTCGATTCCTGGCTCATCGAGCAATGCACCGCCCGCGCTCACTGATTCCGACTGCTCGGCGTGCAAGGCTCTCCCCATGTTCCCTGTTCCGGCGTAAGATCACAGAGGAGCAGGCCGACGTCGCGAGAGGTGATGATTCGACTCGTACCTCCCTGGGAATCGCTCAACGGTGACGCGAATCAAGTGAGTCGGAACGTCGAAGCCACATCGATTGATGTGAATGATGAGAAGATGCTGGCTGCTCCCCCCTGATCGTGAACCGTGATCGAGGGCCGGACCCGGACTGACGGGGGGCGGGGATGGGGACATCAGTGGCGTTCGGATGCCCCGAATGTGGCCGGAAACTTCGCCTGAAGACGCGAACCTCCGGGCGACGAGTTCGTTGCCGGGGCTGCGGAACTCTGGTCGAAGTGCCGTTTTTCCCGAGGAATGTCGGGCGGCGGCGCTCGAAGCGATCGCAATGGCTACGGTGGGCTCCGCTCGGAGTGGGACTCGCGTTCGCCGTCATCCTGCCGATCATGGCCTGGCAATGGTGGCAGGGGTCGATCGAGGCCGAACGAACCAAGGCCATCGCGCTGAGCGTGGCGGAGATGGAAGAGGCCTCCCTGGCCGGGGACCTCTCGGAGGCCTTTCTCGCCGCTGAGGCGGCTCGAACAATGGCCATTCAGTCTGCAATTGAGCCGCCGGGCGGACTCGATCGTCTTACCCAGCGGCGTGATGAACTGGCCCGTGCCGAGGTAACCGCTCAGCTCGACCGTTTGCCGGATCAACCCGCACAACAAGGGCTGCAACAGGCCCAAGCAATTGCCGATCGGGTGGCATCCGATCCCGCCCTGGATGCGCTGAAGGCCCGATCGGAACACGCGATCTCCGAAGCTGCCCAGCGGTGGACCGATCTGCAATTGACCCGCGCCGAGGCCGCACTCGGCTCGGACAATCCGGCCGAGGCACTTGCCCTGGCCCATCGGCTGGCGAGCGACCTCGATCTCGCTCCAGCCGCTCCGGTGGCCGCAGTGCGAGACCGGCTCCGAAGTTTTGTGGCAAAGCTCGTGGAGACGCATGGAATCCGGATTGAACCGATCGACCTTACCCCCGGGCCGCTGGGACCACCAGGAGACGCGTACCTTTCGGACCTTCGTCGGCTCATCCAGGACGGGTTGCTTCAACGCGGCTATCTAGTTGCTCCGCCCGACTCCTCGCTGGCCGATCTCTGGGTCGAAGCACCGTTCCGCTTTGAATCGTCGCTGACGGAACAGTACGGAGCCTCGTACCTCCAATCGCCTCATCAAACGACAATGATTCGAACTGAGCTAGTGCTTGAACAGTCCGGCCGAATCCTTTGGAGCGACTATTTCGAGGCGAGAACTCGCGTGCCGCTTCCCGGGCTCAGCGCGATGGAATCAAGCCGCCTGGAAATCGGCACGGAGGCCAGCCCTGAGATCGAGAAACGCTTTGCCCGTGATGCCAGAGCCGATCTGATCGAGAAACTCATCGTAAAGCTCAGAAGTTTTCCCGTGAATCGAAAGCTTTAATTAAAATAGGATTGCGTTAGAACTTGCTTGGTGGTCAGGTTAATCTGTCTGGAGAACGACGTACAGCGCTTCGGCAGGGAGATCGACATTCAAGGATCCGTCACTGGTGGTCACGTCGAGTGAGCGGACAGGAACCCCGTTGGGATCAAGGACGACGGCCGAGGTCAGTTGCGGATTTTGTACGCGGATGGAGCCCTTCGTCCGAGCAATGGCCCAGGGCATCCGGCCGGTCTCAACGATCTCGAACCCGTCGATTTCGCGCTGGCCGTCGTCGATGGACAAGGTGGTGGGGTGGGTCGTCCACCCGGTCGGCAATGCCTCGGTTCCAAGCTGGACAAGGATCGATCGGCTGGTCGCCAGCGGTTGATCGTCGAGCGAGACGGCAAGCACGGCGCCGTACGAATTCTGTGAGGAAATCGTCACATCTCGAAAGGTAAACGTTCCCACTCGATCGAGGAAGCCGACCACACCCTGGGCCTTCGGTGCATTCAGGCCGCAAAGCCCCTGACCGAAGTTGACCACCACCTCTCCGGTAACACTTCCCACGCGCTGTAGATCGCGATGGATCAAGGCGTCGAGGTCGGCCACCTCCGACCGGCTCGGGTCGGAATTGTACGAGACGACGACCGGTCCGGCAAGGAAGGCGAGGGGATCGACTGCGTCCGGCCCGGTCTGCTCAACCCGTCGGGCCGAGTCACCGAGATCACGGTTCGGATCGTAGCTCGGGTCCTCGGCGATGATCGGCGGCTCGCGTTGCCAAAGTTCGTCGAGGGTTCGGTGCTCGATTATGACCGGTTCTCCTTCGGTCACGTAGCCGAGCCGATAGATCAAGGCTGCGGCCGGGAATTGCCCGAGGACCATTGGCGTGGCGATTTCCCATTTCTTGCGGGAGGCGGCGTTCCACTCGGCGCGGTCTACAAGGGACCATTCCGTCTCGCCGGTCGAGAACCAGATGAAGCCGTCGATCCCGGTCAGGGCCGAATAAACGCTGGCCAAAACGGGAGCCTCGGCCTGATAGGTCAGCGGAGGAACCCATTTCGTTTCGGTGAGCATGGTCGGGAATCCGGCCACCTGCTTGATGTTTGTCGGTAGACTTCTCGGGTCGAGCAGGGCGGAGCGATTGGCAAAGCGGTCGCCGGCATTGATCCGCCAGCCGCGATCGGGACCGAGATGTACCGGGCTGTAATACCGGTTGACGGCAATGATATCGTTCGCTGTGTAGGACCAACGTTCGACATCTTCGAGGCGGATCGGGTCGGCCGTCTTCCAGTTGCCTGCGTTGATCAGTTGGCGGCAGCCGAGCTCGTCTCGGAGATAGCGAGCGATCTCCTGGTTGAAGGCGTACATCGTCTCGCCGAAGAACTGGAGCTGGTCGTCGAGCCGGGCCTTGCGGCCTCCGCTGCGGGACTGGGTCCACTCCCAAACGATGTGAATCCCGACGATTCCTCGGTCGAAGTCATCGTCGCGCATCCGGTCTCCATCCCAGGCTCGAATCGCAGAATCAAGTAATCCATACTTGTTGACAAGCCAGTTCCCAAACTGCTTGCCGAGCAATTCGAGCTGGCGTCCCTTGACGTTCTGCATGGTCCAGAAGAGCATCGAGTCCTCGTTCTGGAGCTGGATGACCGCAAGGGCCGGGTCTTCGGCCAGGGGGATGCCAGTATAGGGGTTGGGGGTGGCAAGCAGTTTGCGAAGCCAGGATTTGTACGATTGCTGAAGTGTCGGATTAAAGAAGAGAAGTCCCTGCGGGCTCTGGTCCTCGGGCCAGCCTTCGATCCCGAAGCGGGCGGGAACTTGCTTGAAATTCGCAGCCCAGTAGGGGCTGAGGGTTGTGTAGATCCCCGAGTCCTTCATGCCCGCAACCAGTTTCCAGGCCTGGTCGAGTGCTTCGGGGTCGGGGTCAGTGAGACTGGCCTCAGGATGCTCCTCAGGCTTCGGTTCGAGGTGGCCGTGGTATCGGACCATGTTCACCCCTCGCTTGGCAAGAAAGCGGGCGTGATGTTTCAGGGCCTCCAGCTCCCCCTGACGCTGGACATAGGTGGTGACGGCCCAGAATCGGACAGGCGAACCATCGCCAAGGAGAAACCCGTTGCCGTCGTCGGTCCGCCGGACGAACCCGTTTTGCCCGGCGATCTCCTCGTTCAACGAGCGGAGGTCGAGCAGGGCATCCTCGCGGAACGTGTCAGGCTCCGGTCGGAAGGGCCAGGTCCCCGCGCCGCCGAAGACAGTCAGGTTCGAGGCGCCGGGACGATCGAGGCCCCGGGGAACAAACGCCTCGGTCGTGAGCACGAACGCATCAATTGCCCCGTGATGATGCAAATTGCTTCGGGTACGAAAAGACAGTACGTGCCGACCGGCGCTGAGTTCCAGGTCGTCCAGCCGGGTCCAGGCGACGAAGCGCAGGTCGGGTTTCTCGTCGTCCGCGAGGTAGACCTGCTGGTCGGCCTGACAGAAGTCGACTGGTTGCCAGTCGCCCTCATCGAGTCGGTAATCCAGTGCTGCCTGAACGGGATTGGCGCGGAGCCAGAAGGCATATCGACCCGCCTGGGGAATGTCCAGGTCGTATTCAGCGGTGCCGGGCCGGTCGTCAGAGAAATGGGAGAGCCAGTCGCCTGAGGAGAGTTCCTCGGACTTGACCCTGTCATACCACTGAGGGTGGCGGATCATGTCCGATCGGCTTGGCCGCTCTGCTTCCACCCAGAGCGTCTGCCCTTGATCTTCTGCGGAGAGCGGCTGATCGTGTCCGATGAGCGAGGCAAGCACCAACAGGGGTACGTAGCGTCTTGCGAGGGTAAGCATCATCAAGGTACTCGGGCTCGGAGACCGTCTTGTGAGGAATTGTCCAAGAAGTCTTCCAGCAGGAATTCAACCAGATGGGCGTATTCGGGTCGGAACCGATGCTTAAATCATTTTTTCAGGGAGCGTGATCGTATCTCTTGTTCAGGAATCGCGGTCGATTCGGGTCCGGCTGCGTGGGTGAAGGGATCGCCGTCCTTCGAGATCGGGGGGCGATTGCGTGTTGCGAAGTGACTCAGAGTGAATCACCAGGACCGGACCGGAGCCTCTGGGGAGACCCGGTCCGGCGGTTGGGTGCCTTTGCAATCAGCCCTTCGGCTCGTACTTCGCCCCGGAGAGGGATTCGAGCAGGCTCTTGGTCGCAAGGATGCCTTCCAGCTCGGAGAGGCGGCCGCCCTCGTATTCGATGCCCACGTAGCCGTTGTAGCCGGCGTCGGTCACGATCTTCATGATCCGCGGGTAGTCGAGGAAGATCTCATGCCCCTGGTCGTCGAAGTCGAAGGACTTGGCCGAGACCCCTTTCGCAAAGGGCATCAGGCGGGCGATGGCGTCGTAGATGTCGATAGAGTAGTCGTGCTCTTCACGAGGCCCCTTGGTGGGGAAGTTGCCAAAGTCGGGCAGGGTGCCGAAGTTGTCCATGCCCACCCCCTTGATCAGCGCGATCAGGGCGTCGGGATCGCTCGACGGGCCGCCGTGGTTTTCGCAGATGATATTCAGGCCGACCGACTTCGCGTACTCCGCCAAAGCCGAGCAGCCATCGACGGCGTCGGCAACCTCGGTCGCGCTGTAATTGTCGCCGGTGTTGACCCGGATCGAGTGGCAGTCGAGCGCCTTGGCGGCATCGACCCACTTCTTGTGGTTCTCGACCGCCTGGTTGCGCTGGGCGGGGTCCTTGTGGCTGAGGCTGCCTTCGCCGTCGATCATGATGAGCAGGCACTCCACCCCCTGATCGTCGGCGCGCTGCTTCAACTCCTTGAGGTAAGCCTCGTCGCGGGCCTTGTCCTTGAAGAACTGATTGACGAACTCGACCCCCTCGATCCCGAACCCTTCCCGGGCATCCCTGGGGAAGCCGAGGTTGGCCTTGGCCGTGTCGCCACTGGCGAAGTAGCGCTTGTGAAGCGACCACTGGGCCAGCGAGATCTTGAACTCGCCGATCGGCCCGGCGTCGGGGGTTCCGGTCGAATCTTGAGCGAAGGCCTGGCCCGGACGGAGGCCCAGTCCGAGGCCGAACGCGGCTCCGCCGACAAGGGCGCCTCGAAGCACGTCGCGGCGAGAACGAACGCGAGAATTCATCGGAAAAAGACTCCGGAACAGGGCAGGGCGAAGGAGTGATGGGGTGCCCGAGATGTTGCGATGAAGCCGGGCATTCCGTTGAGTCTAGGGTGGGGGGATCGGGCGGTCAATGAGCCGGAGCGGAGCGGGGATGACGTGACATGGCGTTGGCTTCGCGGTCTAATCAAGAACCAGCGTCGGCCTGAGGGGTCGGCGGACGTGTTCAACCCCCCTTTTGTGTTCCTTTGACTCGGAGATCGAGCCCGTGATCGTTTCGACCACCGTGGCCCTGGCCACCCTCGTGTTCATCGCCCCGACCGACGAGAGCCAACTCAACACCCCTCCCGAAGGGTTCATCGCCCTGTTCAACGGCACCGATCTGACCCACTGGAAATCGGACAACGATGCCGCCGAACACTGGACCGTCAAGGATGGCATCCTGCACTACGACGGCAAGGGGAACAGTCTTGTGACCGCGAAGGATTACGGTGACATCGAGCTGTACGTCGATTGGAAGATCGGCCCGAAGGCCGATTCGGGTATCTATCTGCGCGGCAAGCCTCAGGTCCAGATCTGGGATGAACCGGAGATCGGCTCCGGTGGTCTGTTCAACAACAAGGTCGGGGAGAGCAAGCCGCTGGTCGTTGCCGACAAACCGATTGGTGAATGGAACACGTTTCATATCATCATGAAGGGTGAAAAGGTCACGGTCTTCCTCAACGGTGAGAAGGTCGTCGACGACGTCGCTCTCGAAAACTGGCCCAACTACGACGGTCCGATTCCGGCCAAGGGAACGGTGGAGCTGCAACACCACGGCAATCCGTTGGAGTTCCGGAACATCTACCTCAAAGAACTGGACTGAATCCCCTCGGAGCGGCCGAAGCCTGGCTCGGCCGCTCACTGTTTCTTGGAATCGAACCTCCTGGATTTTGCGATGCAATACCGGACCTTTGGTCGAACTGGTTGGTCGGTCTCCGAGATCGGCTACGGCATGTGGGGCATGGCCGGCTGGGTGGACTCGAACGATGACGAGTCGATGGCCAGCCTTCATCGGTCGGTCGAGCTGGGGTGCACCTTCTTCGACACCGCATGGGGCTATGGCGAGGGACACAGCGAGCGATTGCTCGGTCGCCTGGTCAAGGCCCATCCTGATCGCCGCCTTTATGTCGCTACCAAGATCCCGCCGAAGAACTTCACCTGGCCCTCGCGCCGAGGGTTCACGCTCGACGACTGCTTCCCGCCCGATCACATCCGCGCGTATGCCGAGAAAAGCCTGGCGAACCTCGACCTTCCGCGCATCGACCTGCTCCAGTTTCACGTCTGGGAGGATGCCTGGGCGACCGACGACCGCTGGCAGCGCGCCATGGACGACCTGAAGCGCGAAGGGCTGGTTGAGGCCGTCGGCGTCAGCGTCAACCGCTGGGAGCCGACCAACGGCGTCGAGGCCATCAAGACCGGCCTGGTTGACGCCGTTCAGGTCATCTACAACATCTTCGACCAGGCACCCGAGGATGAGCTGTTCCCCCTTTGCCGCGAGCGCAACATCGGCGTCATCGCCCGCGTCCCGTTTGACGAGGGGACGCTCACCGGCAATCTCTCCTACGATTCCACCTGGCCCGAAGGGGACTGGCGGAATACCTACTTCGTGCCCGAAAACCTCCGCACCAGCGTCGATCGGGCCGAGGCGCTCCGCCCGCTCGTTCCCGAAGGCATGACCATGCCGGAACTCGCCCTGCGCTGGATTCTGGCCGAGCCGACGGTGTCGACGATCATCCCCGGCATGCGCAAGTTGCGGCACGTCGAGGCGAACATCGCCACGAGCGACGGTGTCCCTCTGGAACCGAAACTCCATCAATCGCTTCGCGCCCACCGATGGGATCGGACGCCCACCTCCTGGTCTCAATGAGCATTGTGACGCGACATCGTGACCGGCTGGCACTGCTGGCACTCCTGGCCTTCACCTTCGGGGTGCGGGCCTGGAACGTCGATCAGCCGATTGTCGAGAACTACGTCGGCCGTCAGATCCCCACGGCGATGGTCGCGCGGAACATTGAGCGCGGGTCGGGGTTCCTCCGTCCCCAGCTCGAAACGGGACCCTTCCCGAACCTCTTCCTGGTCGAACCGCCGATCTATGCAAGCCTCGTTGCCGAAGTGACTCGGGTGACGGGGTGGCCGATCGGCGTGTCGGGTCGCCTCGTCTCTGCCCTGGCGACGACCCTCGGAGCCTGGGGCCTCTACGGTCTGACTCGACGTCGGGAAGGAGTCGGGGTCGCCCTGCTCGCCGTGGGTGCCTTTGCGATGATGCCGGTCATGATCCGCTACGGTCGGGCCGTGCAGCCCGACGCCCTGATGCTCGGCACGCAACTGGCCGCCCTGCGCTGCTGGGATGCCTTCGCCCACGAGGATCAAGGGCGGCGAGGCTGGATCCTCGGTGGTTGGCTCCTGCTGGCAACGAGCCTGGCGGTGAAGGTGACCTCGGCGTTCGTCTTCATGCCGCTCATCGCGATTCTCGGCCCCAAATCACGCAGGGCGATCGGGCTGGCGATCCTGGCTCTGGCGCCCGCCATTCTTTGGTATGTTCATGCGTCTGTATTGCTGGCAGAAGGGAAAGGTTCGCGGGCCTCGCTCGACAACCGGCGCATCTGGCTCGACGCACTCGTGCCGACGGTGCTGTTTGATCCGGAAACCTACCGGCCCGCGGCACGGTATCTGCTGATCCGATCGTTCACGCCCATCGGACTGGTGCTGGCGATGGTGGGAGTCTTCAAGGTCCGGCCGATCGACCGCCTTTGGTGGATTTGGGGAGCCTCCGCTCTGCTCGCCCTGGTGCTCTTGGCGGGGAAATGGCATCACGAATACTATTGGATGGTGCTGGCACCCGTGTTGAGCGTCGGGATCGCTCGGAGTCTCCTGGCATTGGCCCGCGCACAGGGCGGCCGTCGATGGGCGGCCGTCTTCGGGGCGGTGTTCGTTGGGATGGCGGCGATCGGCTCCTCCTCAACCTGGCGAACCCCGGCCGAGTGGCAAGCGCTGGACGAGGCGGCCGAGGAAATTCGCCGGGTGGTCCCGGCCGATCGGTGGCTCGTGGCTCCGGAGGCACTGCTCTACGCCTCCGATCGCCGAGGCTGCCGCCTGGAAACGACCCCTCGATCTGCCCAGCGGGCAGCAGGAGAGTGGGGCGGGCGGCTGGGAATGCCCGACGATCCGCTGGCCTTGGTCGAGTTCTACCGGAGCCGGGGGGCCGCCTTCCTGGCTGATCTTGTCCCTGAGGATGCCGACGGCTCCGAGCCCCGTCTCGCCTTGCTTCGCCGTCTGGCCCGCGAACAATACCACGTCCTGATCGATCGGCCCGATGTGTTCGTGGTCGAGCTTGTGCCGAAGCCCGGCCTCGATGGAGCCTCTGATGGCCACTGAGAACGACCAAGTGGTGACTCCTCCGCTACTTTCCCGATGGAAGCGGGAGGGTCGGAAGATTACCTCGCTGACCGCCGCCGACTTCACGATGGCTCGCTTGCTCGACGGGGCGGGGATCGACGTCCTGCTCGTGGGAGACTCGCTCGGCACGGTGGTTCAGGGACATCCGACGACGTTGAAAGTCACGCTTGATCAGATGATTTACCATACCGAGATGGTTGCCCGAGCCGCGAAGCGCGCCCTGGTCGTGGCCGACCTGCCGTTCGGCTCGTACCACGAATCCCGTCGTCAGGCGGTCCGGTCGGCCTGCCGGCTGTTGAAAGAAACCGATTGCCAGGCTGTGAAGCTTGAGGGGGGCCTACGGATGGCCCGGACCATCCGAGCCCTCGTTGAGTCCGACGTGCCGGTCATGGGCCACATTGGCCTGACGCCGCAATCGATCCGCCATCTGGGCCGTTACAAGGTCCAGCGCGACGCCGAGGTCTTGCTGGCTGATGCCAACGCCGTGGCCGAGGCCGGGGCGTTCGCGCTGGTCATCGAATGCGTTCCGTCAGAGATCGCGG
Source organism: Tautonia rosea (assembly GCF_012958305.1). Taxonomy (NCBI): domain Bacteria; kingdom Pseudomonadati; phylum Planctomycetota; class Planctomycetia; order Isosphaerales; family Isosphaeraceae; genus Tautonia; species Tautonia rosea. The sequence goes on from NZ_JABBYO010000003.1 coordinate 171,466, forward strand.
CAACGATTTCGCAAGCCTTAACGATTCCAACGATCGGCATTGGTGCAGGGCCGTCGTGCGATGGCCAGGTGCTGGTCACGCACGATGTTCTCGGGCTGTTTGAAGGCTTCCGCCCCAAATTTGTCCGCCGCTATGCTGAGCTGGCGACGACTGTCCGAGAGGCGGCGACGCGATACGCAAACGACGTTCAATCCTCGGCCTTTCCCTCCGATGAGGAAGGCTTCCGATGACGAGCGATCCGAGCCGAGCGGATCATTGACCGACCCGTGTGTCCCGGATAGGGTCGGTGCCTGGTCTTGCCTTCTCGACCCCGGGCCTAGAATGGAATCGTTCCCGAGCCTTTGGAGAGGGGAGCGGAGATGCCCCGTTCGACGACGCCTGCCTTGAACATCACCCGGATCGACACCAGCGCTGACGACGCCCGAGAGGCCATCGCCTCTCTCCGAGCGCAGTTGAGCCCAAGGGGAGACGTGGTCAGCCCCCGCGGTCGAGAACTGACCATTGCCGTTTTCGGCGAACCGCTGAATCCCCAACAGGTCGTTGATCGCATTTGCGCCGACGTCCGCGAGCACGGGATTGATGCGGTGCTCGACTACACGGCCAAACTGGATCGCAAACCGCTCGACCGCTCGTCCGTCACCGTTTCTTCCGAAGAAATGGCCGATGCCTATCAGAAGGCCGACCGCGAGTACCTGCGTACCGTCCGCCGGGTTCGGGACAACATCCTGGCCTTTCAATCAGGCATCCTCCTGAGAGACGCCGTGATGACGCCGTCTCCCGGGGTCGAGCTGACTCTCCGCTATCGGCCGATGCGACGGGTCGGCGTCTGCGTGCCGGGAGGTGCGGCGGCCTATCCGTCGTCGCTGCTGATGACCGTCGTCCCTGCGCAGGCCGCGGGGGTCGAGGAGATCGCCGTCGTTGTCCCTCCGACGGAGTTCGGCGGCTACAACACCGACCTCCTCGCGGCTTGTCACCTGTTGGGCGTGACGGAAGTCCACCGAATCGGCGGCGCCCAGGCGGTGGCGGCCCTGGCTTACGGTGTCGAGGGAATTCCACAGGTCGACAAGATTGTCGGCCCCGGTAATTTGTTTGTCGCCCTCGCCAAGCAAAAGGTCTACGGCGAGGTCGATATCGACAGCATCGCCGGACCGAGCGAGGTGGTCCTGATCGCCGATTGGACGGCCAATCCCGCCTTCGTTGCCGCCGACCTGATCAGCCAGGCCGAGCACTCGCCGGGCGCGAGCATCTTGATAACCTGGGAAGCCGATCTCATCGACCGCGTGGTTGAGGCGCTCGAAGATCAGCTCTCACGGCTCAGCCGGGGCGATCTGGCGCGGGACAGCCTCGAACAGTTCGGCTCCTTGATCCTCGTCCGAGACGAGGAGGAGGCGATCGACCTTACAAACCTCATCGCCCCGGAACACCTGCACGTTTCCACGAGTGATGCCCACCGCATGGCTGATCGTCTGACCGATGCCGGAGCTATCTTCCTCGGCCACCTTACTCCCGTCGCGGTGGGTGATTACGCCGCCGGCCCCTCGCACGTCCTCCCGACCGGCGGCACGGCTCGATGGGCCTCGGGCCTGGCGTCCAACGATTTCCTGAAGCGGACGAGTCTCATTCACGTCGATCGTCGAGGCCTGGAACGACTCGCCCCTGATGTTCGACTGCTTGCCGACAAGGAAGGACTCACCGCCCACCGCTACAGCGTCGACGTTCGTCTGAGTGATGAGAATCCCGAAGCTCCGTGACCACCTTTCCGTGGGTGTCGTGTCCTTCGATCAACCCTTTTGTCCGCTGTTGTGGTGCGGGAGCGGCCGGTGAGTCCACTTCTCCGTCTCGAAACCGAGACCGGAATCCGGGTATCATCTCCTCGTCAAACGCGAGATCGAGTACGGCAACCTTCCTGAGACGATCGCGTCCGACCGAATTCCTCCCTCCTTCCTTGGTTCGATCGACCCCCCATGACCGCCACCATCCGACCCGCCCGACCCGACGACTGTGAGACGATTGTCGAATTGATTCGGGAACTGGCCGACTACGAGCAGTTGCTTGAACATGCCAAGGCAACCCCCGAGGATGTTCAACGCGGTCTGTTCGGGCATCGCCCCTTTGCCGAAGCCCTGATCGCCGAGTGGGATGGGCATCCGGTCGGCCTGGCCTTGTTTTTCCACACCTTCTCGACGTTCCGAGGGCAAGCGGGCGTGTATCTGGAAGACCTGTTCGTTCGGCCGAGCCATCGCGGGAGGGGGATCGGCAAGGCCTTGCTCTCCTCGCTCGCAAGGCTGGCCGTCGACCGAGGGTGTGGCCGCCTGGAGTGGTCAGTCCTGAACTGGAACGAGCCGGCCATCGGGTTCTATCAGGCGATGGGAGCCCGACCGATGGATGAGTGGACCGTCTACCGGATCGACGACGAACCGTTGCGGCGGCTCGCTTCGCACACGACAACCCCTTCCGTCGTCTGATCTGACTCGACTTCACTTGACATGATCTGTGTTCTCGACCTCGGACCCGTACGTCTCGACCTTAAAGGACCCCTCCCGTGCTGCCGCACATCGACCGGATGGCCGGCTACATTCCCGGAGAGCAGCCGCGCGATCCGGGCGGCATCATCAAGCTGAACACGAATGAGAATCCCTACCCACCCTCTCCCCGGGTGGCCGAGGCGATTCAGACGGGCCTCGCCGACGGTCGTTTGCGGCTCTATCCCGACCCGTCCGGAACTGCCTTTCGCCAGGCGGTGGCCCGGCGTCACGGGGTCACTCCCGACATGGTCCTGGCCGGCAACGGATCCGACGATTGCCTGACGATCCTGACCCGAGCGTTTGTCGGACCGGGCGATCCGCTAGCTTACCCGACTCCCAGCTACATCCTCTATCGCACCCTGGCCGAGATCCAGAATGCCCAGCCGGTCGAGGTCCCGTTCCTGCCCGATTGGACCCTCCCGGCCGACGCCTTTTCCTCCACCGGCGCCCCGCTCGCCTTCCTGGCGAACCCCAACAGCCCCTCCGGCACGATGCGACCCCCCTCCGAGGTTGCCGCGATTGCCCGCCAGTTTTCGGGCACCCTGGTTGTTGACGAGGCCTATGCCGACTTCGCCGACGAGGATTGTATCGGTCTCGTTTCGGAACTGCCCAACGTGATCGTCTCCCGGACCTTGAGCAAGGGCCTGAGTCTCGCCGGTTTGCGGATTGGCTACCTGATCGCCCGGCCCGAGGTGATTGAAGGATTAAACAAGGTCAAGGATTCGTATAACTGCGATGCCCTCAGCTTGCTCGGAGGGACCGCGGCAATCGACGATGCGGAGTACACCCGGTCGATCAGGAGCCGTGTCGTCACCACTCGCCGTCGCTTGACCGAAGCCGTCCGGGCACTCGGTTACTCGGTTCCCGAGAGCCAGGCCAACTTCGTCTGGTGCGAGGGTGGACCACCGGCCGAAGAGATGTACGAATCCTTGAAAGCGCAAAAGATTCTCGTCCGACTGATGCGTTATTCCGGTCACCAACCCGGTCTGCGAGTGACCGTCGGGACGGACGAGCAGATCGACCGCTTTCTGGAAGTCATCGGCACAATTCTCGGAAAGCGTTCCCGCTGAACATCAATTAATAGGAATTGTCGCTGATCACCTCGCCATCAGCCCGATGGCCGAGGTAACGGAATACCGATCGATCGATGGTGTCCTTGACGAACCGGACCGATCCATCGCCGAAGGCAAAATTTGCTCCCCCGGGGTGGTTGCTCCCGAATCCGCCGACGAGGAACGCAGCGGGCGGAATGTTCTCCGGGAGATCGAGTTCCGCTGGCTCCTCGATCGGATCGAGACCCTCGTCATCCAGTCCATCCGGGTTCATGCCCACGGGGAAACGAGCTGACCAGTTCGGCGGAGTCCCTGTATTGCGCAGAGTCGCCCGCGTACCCGAGGCCCATCCGAGTGTGGGGACCCCGGTGCCTCGAAATTCACCGAAGAAGATCGTGTTCGAGAGACCGTCGGGAATTCCCTGATGGCTGATGGCACTATTTAAAAAAAATGCTCCGTGGTTCGTCTCGTCGATCGGCGCTTCGACATCATGATGGCACCCGGCATAGCTGGACTGTCCCAATGGGGAGGGGCCGCCGGAGCCAATTCGCCCATCGGAGGGACACAGGAAGATGCGTTTCTCAATCGCTCGGATCGTGTCGTTGGCTGGAGCATAAAGGCCAGTCTCAAAATTCAGCTTGGCAAAGGCATTCCGCTCCTCAATGAATGGGAGAATTTGCGTGGCCCACCCATAATGCTTGCCGATTGGGAGATTCGGGATCGGTCCCGAACCCGGATCGTCGAGCACACCGGGGGGAAACACCTCGTGCGACGATGCATAATTCTGCGAGGCCAAGATGATCTGCATCAGGTTATTGGTGCACTGCACCCGCCGGGCCGCCTCCCGGGCGGATTGAACCGCGGGCAGCAAGAGCGCGATCAAAACCCCGATGATCGCGATCACGACCAGCAACTCGATGAGCGTAAACGCATGTCTCTGAACCAATCGCATGTTCACTCTTGTGTTCCTTTGTTCAAGATGGAATGCGTGATTCTGAAGGTCTTGCTGCGGCGGACCCGGTCATCGGGTGGGCCATCGGACGGGTAATCCGCTCGGACGTGAACGCGACTCGAATCACCCTCACCCTCCGCGACGGTTTGGACCGAGAGAACCACGGTGGCTGGTCGACGTCCCAACGACTCGGCCGGAATCGTCCAGATCTCCCCGTTGTAGCTCGGGTCGGTTGTGATTCGGGCAACTGCACGTTCGAGCCCCGCCTCAACGAGCCAGTCAGCCTGACAGCCCCGCTCGATCAGGCGGAGTTGATCAGCCCGGGCCTTACTCACTCGCAACAGACCCACGAGGACCACACCGATCACACTCAGGCACACCAGAGCGATCAGGGCGGCTCCTCCTCGACGGCGATCTGCCTGAGCCTTCATGAGTTGTCCTCCTCGAAGCGATGGTCGCGACCAAGAGTCGATTCGATCCGAACGGACCTCCGATCCCCTTCAATCGTCCCCGGAACCTCGAGCACCAACGAAATCACAGGGAACACATCCGAGTCCTCTCGCTCCCAGCGAACGACTGTTCCAGGACGGAGACGATACCGTTCACGCCGCTCGGGCTCGTCAGGCCAAAGCGCTTTACGGATCAACGAACGTTCCTGCCTTCGATAGGTCGTCTTCCGATCGCCAGGTCCGATCAGGACGATCTGATCAGGATCGTCTTCTTCCACTTCTACGCGTGTCGCCGCATGAACATCCGCTCGGAAGTCCGAGGCAAGGGTTCCCTCGGTCATGGTTGCGGCCAGGTCATCACGGCCGAGTCGTTCGAGACGGAACATCAGGGCGGTCAGGCTCGCCGTGGTTCCGAACAGAACGGAGATCACGGTCATCGCGGCGAGAACCTCGATGAGCGACGCCACGCCCGATCGTTGACCCCTGCGACGGTTCAGCCGGGAGATCATGGTGCGGGCTCCCCAGAGGATGAGTCCTTGGACTCCTTGTTTCGCACGATCCAGGTACTCAGTCGGACGGCGGAGGCAGGTACACCGGGGCGGTCTTGATAGCGAAGGGTCACAGTGATGTGTTGCATTGTCACGCCGCCCTGCGCTTCATCGACCCGATCGACCAAGATCGTCCCATCGGGAAGTGCCTGTTCTCCTTCCGAAGAAAGGACAAGGGGAACATTCGGATTGGCACCGGATCGGACCAGACGATCCAGCAGGTGTTCGGTTTCCCGGATCGCCATCGCGCGGCGGTCGAGCGACTGACGCTCCCGAGCGATCCACGAAACAGCTTGCAGCGTGGTGGTCATGGCCACCATCAATAACACCACGGCAACCGTTGCCTCGATGAGGGTAAACCCCCTCCGATGACACCCCAATTGGTGACACACAGGTGACGCGGTCCGACCGTTGAAAAAATCATGCGTCATGAACCCATCGCCTGAATGATGGTCACGAGGGGAAGAAAATAGGTGAGCACGAATACGACAACAGGAATCGCAAGCGCGATTACAGCGACGGGATAAAGCAACTGACACCAGACCATGACACGGTATCCAAACCGACGGTCGAGTCCGTTTGCCTGATGCTCAAGGCACCACGCAAGATTCCCCGCCCGCGAGGCCGCATCGAGAACCGCGCCGTCACTCGGCCTGATCAACCCTGTCGACATCAGCGATTGTGTCCACGGCTGGCCTCGAGCGACACGAGCCGCCGCCCATCGGAGGCGTCGTTGCACTGATCGACTCGGATAAGCCTGGGCGATCCGCTCCAGGGCCTCCGGCATCGGTCGGTTCAGCGCCACTTCGCCAGCAAGGGTTCGTAGCACAGTCGCCCCGTGCCGCTTCATCAAGAGCCGATCGACCGGAGCGAAGCCCCAATCCAAGGGATCAAACGCAACGACAGCCAGGAACGGCAAGGCGGCCAGTTGCAGGAGAAACATGCCCGCAACCATCGGTCCGAAGGCAGGATGCCGGGTCAGGCCGAAGGTCCACTGGGTGATCGGCGGGAGTTCGACACCAAAATCCAACGAGATGGCTTCAAGTTTCGGACCGACCCATCCCATCATGAAAAGAACTACGACCTGGATCATCAAAAGCGTCCAGATCAAGTAGGTCAACCTTGATCCGATCAGTGCCTGGAATGGTTGCCACTCCGAACGGCGGAGACTCAAGGCCCGAAGTGCTTGCCCGAGCACCGGGCCATCCCATCCCATGCGCAGATACACCAAACCCGATTTTGGGAACGATCCTGGAATACGAGCAAAGGCCTCAGACATGGGCACGCCTTGCTCCATGAGTGAGGCAACTGCCTGGGATCGCCGACGCAAGGAACCTCCGCAGAGTGCGCCGCAGGCCTCGATGCCGGGTTCGAGAGGTAAGCCACGCTCAACGGCATACGAGACGACCCGGAGCATCGGTTCCGCTCGAATCGATCGGCCCCGGACAAGCATGGCGATTCCCCCTACCATGCCCGCCAGAACGGCCACGATCACGAGGAGAATCACGATCCCCAGGCCTGCCGGGATGGCAAGCCGAACCACGACCGCAACGACCACGATGAGGATCATCGCGTCTCGTAACGTCATTGTCCGTGATTGAGGAAGAGGTCGTCCCGGTTCGTCCGTCGGGATAAGCCCTGGCGGAAGTCGCTTCGCCTCTTGAGATCCTGGGTTCGAAAATCTGCTCATCTGTGCAAATCACCACAACGCGCTAAATGGTCCGCCTGTCAATGCCGAAAGCAATTTCAACGACGGGAGGTAGAGGCCGAGCACGATGAGAATCACACCGATCAGGACAAAGCCCACGACTGCCGCCGAGAGAAACACGCCCAGGAGCGTGGTCTGCGACCGGGCTCGTGCCAGGTAGATGTCTGAGGCGAGTCGGAGCGCGTCGGGGAGGACCTGATGAGTCTCGGCCCAGGTGAGCAACCGGTCGAAGCCGGTTGGGAACAGTCGGTATTGGCGAGCGGCGTCGAGGAGCGATCGGCCTTGCTCAACCTCATGTGATGCGCCAAGACATGCTGACATCAGATCAGGATCGCAGACCCCCCGCGCCGCTAGGAGAAGTGCCTCGGGCATGGTCAGTCGCCCTTCGAGGAGAATCGCCAACAGCCCCGAGAACTCGGACATTGCAGCGTTCCTCCAGATTCTCCCAAACAGAGGAATGCCGTTGGCAATTCGCTTTCCGCCGCGAAGGCCGGCCCCTTGCGCGAATCGCCAGACCAGCAGGATCATCAAGAGCGTTCCCATGGGAAGCGCCCATCCTACCGAATTAATCCATCGAGAAAGTTGAATAAGTGTTTCGGTCAGGGCAGGGAGTCGAACGCCAAAGTCTTCGTAAACCGCCACAAGATCCAGGGTGACGAATCGGGCAATCACCTGGAAAACGATGGCGAAGGCGCAGAGAAGGATCGTGGGATAGGCCAATCGGATGAGAAGATGCCGGGCCAATTCGTGATGGATCCGTTCGAATCGAATCGCCTCCAGAAGGAGTTCCTGCGGGCGGCCGGAGCGCTCTGCGGCAATCACGATCCCTGGGAGATGAGCCGGCATGTGATCACGTTCGGCCGTGACCGCTTCTCCGAGCGATGCACCTTGATCGATGCGCTCGGCCAATCGAGAAAGGCTGCGTTGGACGCGGGCCGACTCGGATTCATCGGCCAGAGCTCGCAGTCCTTCTGGCAAGGCAATCCCCGCCCCGACCAACCCGCTCACGGCCTCAGCAAGTTCGGCCGCCTCGCGTCCGCTCAACGGTTTGCGCGTTGCGGGAGAGTCGGGATCGAGGGGATCGGAGCGGGGGTCAGTCATGCATCGTGTCCGAAAGGGACGTCTTGATTCAGGCCAGCGAGGGCGGCCGTACGACAAAGACTCGGAAGTGATGATCTCTGGATTTGGAGCTCGCTTGCGAGTCCGGAGCGAAGGAACTGGCTTCGAATGATCAAAGGCTCTGCTCCGCGTTCCGACGCAAGCAAGGGCGAGAATTGCGTGCTGGAGCTATGCATGTCTCCGTTTCCCGAGCTGATAATGCGGCCACACAAGAACCGCATTACTGGACGGTTTCCAGGAGTTCCGTGAACGGTACGAATAACGTCAACCCGTAAAGGAGAACCGCGGTTCCTCCAATCCCGATAAGTAAAAATGTGGGAATGATGAGACGTTGGAGTTCAACTCGCGAGGCCGCTCGCTCTCGATAGTTCCGGGAGGCACTACGGAGGGCCTGGGACAGATCTACCTGGATCGATCCCGAACAGATCAACCAACGCAGCATTGGTGGAAACGTTTGAGAGATCTCCGGAGAGAATGCATTCTGCAATCGCTCGCCGCGTTGAATGGAATCGGCCAGCAGGTTGCTTGCCTCCCGCATCTTCGAATCCCCAATCACCCGGGATGAGAGGCGCAGCGCGTCGGGCATCGGAACTCGGTTCTCAAGAAGAAGCGCGAGGAGTTCTGCAAATAATCCGCTTCGGGTCAGTGCGACCACCGTTCCGACCGCGGGAAAGAGGAGTCCTGGCACTCGGTCGCCCCTCGGCTCCAGCACCGACACCCGACCAGATCGCATCCACATCGTGGCGAACATGGCGAGGATTGCAATGCCGATCGGTCCCCAAATCCAGGCCCATTTGCCGATCTTGCTGAGCAATGAAATGGCGGTCGACGAAGCTCCAAGCGATTGAAATTCCGGTGCCAGCCGAGGCGCCAGGACTGTCACAAAGACGATAAACATCCCATAGGCCAGAACCACGAGAATCGCAGGATAGAGCAGGGCAATGGAGAGTGTTCGCCGCAACTCGATCTGAGTTCGAACGAACATGGTCAAACCTTCCAGTGCTGCCGTTAACCGGCCCGAGCGTACTCCTGCTTCGATGATGGCTCGGTAGAGGTCGGGCAACGGGCGGGATTCCTCTGCCATCGCCTCGGACAAAGAACACCCTTCGGCCTCCATCCGATGGCCAATTGCACTCGCAACCCGGCCGAGTCGTCCCTTCCAGTCACCACCCAATCCGATCAGCCCCCGCTCGATCGGCAATCCGGCGCGGACGATCGCCACGATTTCCTCGTTCAGCGCGATCAGTTCCTCAAGCGAAAGCCGATCTACCTCGCCCCTGCTCGACATCGTCGGCAGTCCTCTTCCGATTGGCCGGATGATCGAAACTCATCGGATTCTACGACAGTTGTCACAGGTTGTCGAGGGGGTGACGAGAAATTCTAATTCGGTATCAAGAGGTATCACAATTGCTCTTGTTACGATCTTGCCATCTGTGGGGCAAGCGAGGCAAGGATGCTCAGTCGTTTTCATTGGGAGTCTGCAACCCGAGCACCCGGCGCACTTCGGCGGGGCTGGTCATTCCTGAAGCGACCGCCATGCTCGCTCGATTCCAGAGACGAACCATGCCCGACGACACGGCGGCGGCTTCGATCCGATCCACATCGGCCCGATCGAGCACGGCGCGAGCCACAGCACTCTGACCGGGAAGGAGCAACTCCGCGATCGGGATTCTCCCCTGATAGCCGGTTCCCCGGCACGCATCGCAGCCCAAGGCAACGCGGGCAGATGCAAGCGGAAGGCCCAGCATTTCCGGATCGTCGGCGTGAATCGATCGGGAGCAGACGTGGCAGAGCCGCCGGACGAGGCGCAGTGCGAGGACGGCTCGAAGCCCACTGCGCAGCAGATAGGGCTCGATCCCCATTTCGGCTAGTCGACCGATCGCGCCGCTTGCGGAACCGGCGTGAAGGGTGGTCAGGACAAGGTGCCCGGTGAGAGCCGCCTGGAACGCCATTTCGGCGGTCGAAGGGTCTCGAATCTCGCCGACGGCGATCACTTCCGGGTCCTGTCGGAGCAGCGATCGCAGGCCCGACTCCAGGGTCAAGCCGGCTGTGGGGTTCACCTGGGCTTGCACGACCCCCTCGACGGCGGCCTCGATCGGGTCTTCCAGCGAGACCAGGCATCGGTGCCCGGCAGAAGAGTTCGCCAGCGCTCGCAGACAGGCATACAGGGTCGTCGTTTTCCCGCTCCCGGCGGGGCCGGAGAGGACGATCAAGCCAGATGTTTCCACCAATGCAAATTGGAGCGATTCGAGAAGATCGTCGTGCAGGCCAAGCTGATCGAGATCGAGCAATCGCCCTGGCTCTGCAAAGAATCGCACGACCACCCGTTCCCCCAGGAGCGTCGGAAACGTGCTGACACGACACTCGGCCTGACCCGGCTGGGAGGGGATTCGGCCTTCCTGGGGAACGTCGGTACGGTAGGTGAGCAAATGTGCAAGAACCTTGAGCCGGGCCACGATGTTCGGCGCGACCTTGCTTGGCAAGAGAGCCATCGGCTGTAACACGCCGTCCATTCGATGGCGGATGTCCAGTCCTTCAGCCGTCGGCTGGACATGCAGGTCGCTGGCCCCGACCGACCGAGCGGTCGAGAGCAGCAAGGCGACCGCCTCCGTCGCGAACTGCGGGGAGGCGGGATCGAGCCCTGCAAGGGCCAGGTTCAATTCATACGATCCTCGATGCGAGGAGATGGGCATTGCGGCGATTAGCTATCGTTGTCCGAGCCGGAGTCCAGCTCGTCCGCACTCAGGCGAGCCTCAAGGGCTTCGAGCCGGGCCGACAGGGCCGCAACCTTGGCTGAGAGCGTGGCGGTTTCTTCGGCCCGAGCCAGGCCCAGTCGTTGCGTGACCTGCTCGACGCGCCGGTCGATCTCCGCTTGAAGATCCTCTTGCGCCGTTGACGCTCGATGTTCGAGTTCGGCCTGGAATTTGGCTGCCTCAGCTTCGCTCAGGTCGGCCTGGCGAGCGACCTCCTTGCCGAGTTCTTCGAGTTTCTCCTTGGTCATCGCCGCAAGGCCGACGCCGGTGAACAGGGTTCGCTTCACAAGTTCGAACATCGCTCCATCCTTTCGCGTAATTGTCCGTGGATTGAATCCAAGTCGGTTCAATCCTCCGGCAATGGTCGACCCCGCCGAGGGGCGTGATCGTGGTCCCGAGGCCGCCGAGGCGGATTCCGAACCAATCATGATTGTCTCATTTCGGTACGATCGACGCGAGAGGTTGGTTCCCGACGAGAACGGTGTGAACTCTTCTCGGGAACTCGTAGAATGGCCTCGATCCCCGCCGAACCGCGCCCGACCGACCGCCTCACCAAGGATTCCCTTATGGCGTTTCCCGAGGACTCACCGACTCCCGATCCCTCTGCCTCCCGCGTTCCCTCCGACCTCTCTTACGGAGGGTTCTGGGAGTTGCTCGGAATGGTTCCCCTGGCTCCGTCACGTCCAGGAGGACCGGGGCGAGTGATCCTTCGCGTCGGAGAGCAGCACCTGAGGAGCCTCGGCTTGATGCACGGTGGTGTAACAGCCTCAATGCTCGATTCGTTCATGGGTCGAGCGGCCTTTGCCCACTCTCCGCCGGGGCATCATCTGGTGACCTTGCAGCTCAATGTCCACTTCATCCGCGCGGTTCGAGCGGGAGAGACCCTCATCGCCGATGGCGAGGTCCAGCACAACGGTCGACGGACGGCGGTGGTTCGCAGTGAGCTGCGAACCGATCAAGGAGCGCTGGTTGCTACGGGAACCGGTACCTTCATGCATTTGCCGACGGAGTCTGAGGGAACGTCGAACGACGGCCCCTCCTCAGCCCGGTTGTGAGTGGTTCGATCAGACCTCCAGCCCCACGGCTCGCATTAACTCGAGCGCGTTGCTTTTCTGGACAACACCGGGCCGCATGATGTAATCAAAGCGCATCTGACCGTCTTCGAGATGGTCTTCGAAGTGGACGTTCTCGGCCCGATGGCCGAGTCCAGCGACAATCTCGGCAAGCGCAAGGTCGTGCGTGGTGACCAGACCAATGGCTCCGCGGTCAAGCAATCCTTTGACCACTCCTTGCGCTCCCGATCGCCGATCGTGCGAATTGGTGCCGTGGAGAATTTCATCCAGCAGAAAGAGCAGGGGGGGCGGGGTCGAAGCCAGATCGACCAGGGTCCGCAACCGCGTGATTTCGGCATAGAACCGCGATCGACCCGCTTGAAGCGAGTCCTGGACCCGGAGCGTTGATCCCACGCTCATCGGAGAGAGCCGCAGCTGATCGGCCCGCACCGGCGCACCGGCCAGGGCCAAAACGACGTTCACACCCACGGATCGCAACAAGGTGCTCTTGCCCGACATGTTCGAACCGCTCACGAGCAAGACCCGAGGGCCTTCGGCCCCTCCCAGCGTCACGTCGTTTCGGACGTTCTGGTCGTCCGGGATCAGCGGATGGCCCAGGGCCTTCGCCTCGACGACGGGGCCTTCCGACTCGGAGACAATCTCGGGGAACGGGTCGTGCGGACGTTCGAAGGCGTAGGAGGCCAGCGCGCAGAGTGCTTCAAACTGGCCCACGGCATCGAGCCAGCGCTCGATCGATCGGCCCGATTGGTTCCTCCACCGCTCGATCGCCAGGCCAAGATGGACTCCCCAGAGCAAGAGAAACGCCAGTGGGGCAAACAACTGGTTGCGGCGGAAGTCGAGCAGCATGACCAGGCGGGCCAGCCGGGCAATCTGTTGGGAGGGCGGCTGATGGTCGTTGCTCTGGGTGTCCCGGATCGCCAGAAGACGCGCTGAGGTGAACGGCTCGTGCTCGATCCGAGCAAGCAGCGCTTCGAGGAGGCGGAGCTCCTCGGCCCGTTCGTCCACCGCGCCGAGGATTTGCACCAGGTCGTTTCGAATCGATCGAGAAAAGATCAAGGTCGCCGCAACGGTCGCCATCAGGGGGACAGGCCCCAGACCGACCGTCCAGGCGATCAGGGCGACCATGTTCAAGACGGCCAGCAGGGATGCCCCAATTCGAACGACGCGAGATTGCAAGACGGGCGGCGCGTCTCCCCAGGCAATCAGCGTGGTGGGATGCAATCCTTGCTCAACGTCGTCTCCCAGCAAGGCGAGATCTTCCCGCAAATCGAGCCGGTCTCGAAGCTCTGCCACTGCTTCGTGTCGGGCTCGGATTTCGTCCACGCTGGCCGGATGATGCAGCCAGGATGCAAGCGTGGTTTTTCCGGAGCCGGTCCGAGCGGTGCAAAGCCGCTCGAAGACTGATCCGGGGCCGAACAAATCGAGATCGGCGTCGAAGGGGTGATCGGTCTTGAGGAAGCGATTTCCCGGATCCCCGCGTCCGGCCCAACGGCTTTCGAGCCTTGCCAGGCCAGCCTCGTAGAAGGCCACCCGACGTTCGGCCCGACGATGCAGACGCCCGACCGCGTCGTAGGCAATGACCAGACCGGCGAACACGATCACAGGAACCAGCAACCACCAGGCTGATCCCCATCCCAGGCCCAACGTGCCGACGGCAAGGGCCAGTCCCAGGGCGAAGACCAGCAACCGTCCATCGGCAATCCTTCCATGACGCTCGCTGAGCCGGTTCGCATCATCACGTCGGGCATCTCGGCGTCGGAGGTATTCGGCATGCGGGTCTGATTTCTCGGATGGAGACGAGTCAGAGGGACAGTCGGCCAAGGTGCAAACTCCCAGAGAATGCTGCTCCGAAGCCATGACCCCAACATGACCGGCTCATGCCTGATGCAGCGCAGATGATGAACTCGACCCCGACATCACCCGAATCGTGTCGAGCGACGACAGCAAGAGTCCACTATCTTAACAGGACCAACGATCCCGTGGGATGCCCGCTTTCGCCGTTGCGCTTCGATTGTTTCGCGGTATCATTCGATACTGGTTTGGCTTGCCCGACCGGTCAGCGAACCACAGGATAAAACCGTGCCAGCGTTCTGGTTGAGATCCCCGCCGCGGCCCCGGCCGTCAACGCCCAGTTGCGAACGCTCTGGGCGAGGATCCCTTGGTTTCGCCATCGTCTCGGAGACACCTGGATCGACCTCGGAAGCAGGGCGATCCGTCCCAGCCTCCGCAATCGGAGCATGAGGAACACGTCTTCCATCAGAGGGAGTTCCGGGAATCCGCCGACCCGATCGAACGCCCATCGAGGGACGAACATCCCCTGGTCGCCGTAGGGCACGCCCAGGACCCCCGCACGCAGGTGTGCCGCCGCGTCGATGGCGCGGAAGGCCCATTCCGAAGCATCGACCCGCATCCGGAAGCAGCCGCCTGGAACCTTCGGACACCGAGCGACAAACCGCTTCAATACGTCGATCGCTCCGGTTTCCAGGCGGCAATCGGCATGAAGAAACAGCAAGACGTCTCCCGACGCCTCCGAGGCTCCTCTGTTCTGCTGAACTCCTCGACCCCTTGGAGCGGCCACGACCCGAGCCCCAGCCCGATTCGCCAGCTCAGCCGTTCCGTCAGGGCTCCCGGCATCGGCCACGATCACCTCATCGACCGATTGGCCGGCGAGATGATCGAGGCACGATCCGATCGTCGAGGTCTCGTTAAGCGTCGGAATGACAACCGAGACACGCGGCAGCATGGCCATCAACGCTGCAGGTCGTAGAGGTCCCGGGGAGAGTCGTGCAGGATCTGCTGGAGCAATGCCGGTAGATCCTCCTCTCGGGCAAAGCCGGACTTGACCTGATGAGCCAGGGCCGAGGCAATCGCCCGTTTGATGACCTGCAACTTGCCGTACGCCCACTCAACCGAATATGAGTCGCTCAGGTAAGCGCAGAACTTGGTCATCGGCACGACCTGCGACCGCAACGCGAACTGTCGCTCGATCAAGGACGGAAAGAAGGTGTGCCACCAGTAGCCCGACGTGTACACGTTCGGAAACTGCCGGGCGAGCACGGCGATCTCCTGCGAGAGCACGTCAGACGCCATCATGATGTCGAACCGCGCGGTGCCGAAGTGGTGGAAGGTCCGGGCCATCTCGCTCGTCCAGTTCGGCTGAAACCGCGGGATACTTTTCCCGTCACAGATGAAATATTCGGCACCCACGGCAATTTGCACGGCCTTCTGGTGCTCGTGGTGCCATTCCAGAATTGCCCAGGTCACGGCATCGACCAGGGTGTCAACATCGGCTTCCGTCTGATCATTCGTCGGCTCAATGCGAGAGAGGATGGCGTCAACCGTGGCCGGATCAGGCCGCCGAAAGCGTTGCTCGATGGGAATGAATGTGTTGGTGAACCGGACCGGGCCGGTCACAGTCCGATCGAGCCAATCCTTGACCGATCGCGACAGCTCCGCCGAGGAACCTGGCTGTACACCGAGAACCTGACACAGCGCCTCGAAATAGTCGAGTTTCCGGGTTCTGCCCGTGAAGTACGGGTCGAGGTCGGTGGCCACGCCAGGACAGAACAGGTAGTGCGCATCGAGCATGAACAGCGCATCCGAAGCAATCGTACTCGACGCATTGCCTCGGTTGCCCAGGCTGGTGACAAAGGTCTGAATGTTGCAGCGTTCGCGGAGGACGTGGGCCGGCCATTCCGGGTCCTTCCCCCTGGCCTCGACCCGGTCGAGCAGGTCGCGGTAGTTCGCTTCCGTGACTTCCGGTTCGCTAAACTCGTACAGGTCCCAGAGGATCCGGTAAACGCACCACGACATCGCCGTGTTCCGCATCCGCTTCAGGTACGGAATCATCCGTCGAATGCGCTCGTCGGTCGGCAAGGCCGGGTTGAGGTCTTCCTTCGGCATCCCGACAGCGATCAACTCCGTCTGGACCCAGTGGTAGCCGAACAGGGCGGTCAAATCCGTCGCCGCGGGCCGGTCGCAATGGATGTGCGTGTGAGGGTCGATGATCGGCGTTTTGTCGATCAGGCGTTCAATGGACTGGGCTAAACCGGGAAGGCTCGTGAACATGAGGGCGTTTCCGTGGGATCGGGCCGGCTCGAATCGACATCCGTTGCGAGGGCCGCGAGCATTCTCGGACGATCCCCTTTGCCTGTCAACGAGACCCCGGCGATGCCCCGGGCGAGCCGATCCGCTATAATGCAATGGGAACGCTCCAGCGCCCGCCCACGGACCCGGACCTTTTTCTCAGTCGCCGAACCGGGAGCGATTATGCGGCGCGATATTGACGAGGCCCTTCGGGGCTGGCCCTACGATCCAGAGTTTGACGAGGTCGAAGCCCGAGAAATCCTGGCGCGTGACGGTCGAACCGTCCTCCAGATCCGGGTCGATCTCGGCGTCCTCCAGATGGAACTCGACGGCCGACCCGACGGCGCACGACCCCGCGGCTTCTTGACCTACCTCGATTACCTGCGTCATCGCTCCAAATTCCGGAGGCGACGACGATCACAGGCCGCCGCCGACCCCGGCCCGGTCGGCTGGTCGATGTCGCCCGAACATTGCGCCGAGGCGGACCGCGAACTCGTACAGTTCTATCACCGTCGGGTGGCCTTCCTGACGCTCCAGCACTACGAGCGTGCCCTCCGCGATGCGGAACACAGCCTCAACCTGATGGACTTCATCGCCGATTTCGGCCCGACGCCGGAATACGTCGAGCGTCACGAGCGCCTCCGAGCCGGAATCCTCTTCGACCGGACTCAGGCCTCTGCCGCCCTCGCCTTGGAACGGACCAGCCCCGAGGAAGCGATCGACGCCATCCGGGAAGGGGTCGACCGTCTCGAACGTCACGCCCGGACGCTGTTGGAGATGGACGATCTCGACGACTTCGAGGCGCTCGAACTGCCTCCCGGTGAACTCGAAACGCCGACCGTCGCCTACATCGAGCGCCTTCGCCGCCTGGAAACCGAAGTCCGGCACCACTTCGAGGTGCCGAAAACCCTCCGCGAACAACTCGACGAGGCGGTCGAACACGAAGACTACGAACGCGCCGCCCGGCTCCGTGACCAGATCCGCTCCCGGAGTCGGTCCTGACGCCCGATGCCCAGCAGACCAAGGGGACACGTGGATCGACTGGCGGTCCACTTCTGTCCCCTTGGCCGACGCGATCCGATCCGGTCAATGCGCGCTCCCGAGCGGCCAGGCGACGTCCGCCGCCCGCACAATCGGCCCTTCCACACAGACCCGTTTCAGGTCGACCGATCCATCGGCCTGCCGCATCGGGACAACACAACTGAAGCAGGCACCAAAACCGCACGACATCTGATTTTCGAGCGAAACATCGCACGGAATCCCTTCCCGATCGGCAATTCCCGCCAGGACGGTAAGCATCGCCGGAGGTCCGCACCCCACGAGCTTGCTCGGCCGGTCTCCCGCTTGCAATCGCTGCTCCAGGAGTGTCGTGACGAATCCGTGAAATCCGGCCGAGCCATCATCGGTGGCCAGCGACACACGGATTCCAGCCCGCTCGAAGTCCTCGACCCCGGCGGCGAGCCCCGCATTGCGGACCCCGTAAAGCAGCTCCGTCGAGGAGGCGACCGGCCCGTCCCAGGCAGTTGGCTCGGCTCCATAGGATTGCTGGCCGGTCCACCATCTGCCGAGAGCAAGAAACGGGGTCTGCCCGATCCCCCCCGCCACGAACGTCACCGGGCCACCGTCCTCGGGAGGAGGGCCGAAGCCGTTGCCAAGCGGTCCCCAGACCTCCAGGGTTTCCCCTGCCCGACGCTCGGCGAGGGCGGCCGTCCCCCGACCGATGACGAGGTAGACGATGTCGATTGCCTCATGGGTTCCCGAGGGTCCAGTCACCGTGTCATAGAGCGCAAAGGGTCGGCCGAAGAACGGGTCGGACGTCCCCGGACGCGTCGGACGAATCATCAGGAACTGTCCCGGCAGGATGCAACGCGCCATTTCCGGAGCCAGCAACCGGATGCGATACGTCCCCCGGGCGATCGAGACGTTCTCAAGGATCTCCACTGATCGATGCATCGCACAGGTCGGTACGACCGCGTCCATCTGTCGAATTCCTCCGAACCCTGGCCACCCTGGGCAGCCACCCTGAATCTCGATCCCGCTCCGGGATCCTTCGGGTTTCGTTGTGTCCGCGGCGCGGACCGGTCGATTTGGTGAGAGAATTTCTCACCGCGGAGCCTGAGGAAATCCCAACCCGCTCCTTTCCTTCGGGAGGAGCGGGTGGCCAAAGGCCAGAGGAAGGGCGATGGGCTCGACTCGATCGAAATCACCACGTCAATCGAGTCGATTCCGACCCTCCGCTCCGATCACTCGTTCTCCGAAGACTTCGAGCGTCGCGACTTTGGCAACGGCTTCGGCCGACGCTTGGCCATCTGACCAGGGGGCTTGAGCGCGGGCCGTCGTCCCCCGGAAGGACCATTGCCGCCGCCGACTTGCGGCCCTCCGGGACCTCCGGAACTCCGTCGTTTCGCGCCAGGTCCCGAGGTGCCTCGGTTTCGCGACGGTCCTCCGCTGGCAGAGGGGCGTCCGGCCGGTGGTCGCGATCGAGGCCCCGCGGGTCGAGGCGGCCGCCCGGCAGGAGGAGGCCCGCCAAGGTCGCCGCTGGAGATCGGAGGGATGAGAATCTCATCCGGTCCGTCATCGAGATGAGCGGAACGACGCCCTTTCGATCCGCTCGGGGGCGGAGCGAACGAACCAACGGCTCCTCGCCTCGGAACGCCTCCCGGTCGTCGGCTCCCCTGGTCCCGATCCCGACCGCCCTGCGGTGGAGGCCCGGTCGGGCGTTTGCCCTTCGGTCCACCACCGGCGGATCCAACCAGATGGCCCATGCCCGATCGCGGACCTGCGGAGGCCGGACCTCCTTCAGACTTTCGCCGAGGAGCTTCGCGACGCCTGGAATCGCGGGGCCGCACCGACTCTCCCGACGCCACCCGGCGAAGCATCGCAACTTCTTCCGGTTCCAGGTAGCGCCATTGACCGGCCGAGAGCCCCTTGAGCGTCACCGGTCCGACCGAAACCCGGGTCAGGCGCATCACCTTGTGACCGAGCTTCGCCAGCATCCGCCGCACTTCGCGGTTCTTCCCCTCGGCCAGGGTCAGCTCGATCATCGTGGCTTCGCCGTGATTCGATTTCTCGTTCACGAACCGGGCCGATCGCGCCCTTGCCTTACCTTCGGCGAGCCAGACCCCTTCGACGAGCCGGTCAATCACCTCCGGCCCCGGCTTGCCGGCGACCAGAACGCGATACACCTTCTCGACCCCGAACTTCGGGTGTGCCAGTCGATTGGCCAACTCGCCGTCGTTGGTCAACAGAATCAGTCCCGTGCTGTCCTCGTCGAGCCGACCGATCGGATAGACCCGCTGCGGCAAGTCGGGCACGATGTCGATCACCCGAGGCCGACCAGCCGGGTCGGAATTGGTCGTCACGAATCCCTTCGGCTTGTACACGGCGAGGTAGACGATCTTCTCCTGTCGGATCCGTTCTCCATCCACCGTGATCGTCGCCTGCGTCGGATCAACCCTGGTTGCCAGGTCACGCACGACCTGACCATCGACCAGCACGCGCCCCTGGAGAATCAACTCCTCCACCGCTCGCCGAGAACCAAGCCCGGCTGCGGCGAGCACTTTATTCAGGCGCTCCCCCTCACTCGACGCTCCCGACCGTGATGAGCCACGACCGTCTTCCGACGATCGACGCGGTCCGGACGACGGCCGTGGGCCGGTCGGAAGGCCGGCGGGGCGGGGTTTCCGGTGCGGTTGCGGACCCGAACCGGACGATGAGCCGGCGCGGCGGGGAGGCGGGCCACCGCCTCGGCGGGGTGGTCGAGGGGCCATGAGAAATCACTTCCTGCGTCGGCGGACGCGAATCGAAGGGAAAGCACGATGCGGAGCGCCGCCGAGAAAACCAAAAGACCGGCGGATCGTTCATCACTCGTTGGTGTATCGAGTATACGATCGGTCCGGCCAATGGTTCTAGGGAATTACCGAGAAGTCCCTGGTTTTGATGTCGTCATTGGCGTGGCAAGCCTGAACCTCGTACCGGATGCTCAACGACCCGAAGTCGGACCTCGCCGTGTCCTTGGAAATCGGCGAGATCCCAATCGTTCCGGGGTCGAGCGAAATAGGAGCACGCAGTCGCCCTGGAACGTCTCACTGAGGAGATGAAACCGGACCCGGCCCAGTGTCATTCCTCGACCGTCTCCGCAGTGCCGCAATACTGCTTGACGTCGGCGATCCCGTCGAGGCACTTCTGCTTCGAGGAATACCCCTCACCGGAGTCGGCAATGATCCGTCCGTTCGGAGCCACCAGCCGCCAGCGGAACTCCCCGGCCTGGTCTTTGTAGACGTGAAACTTGCCCATCGAAGCGCTCCTGATTCAAAGGGTTCTGGTGCGTTGAAATCTCTTGAGAAGCGACGAGGCTCGGACGACCGAGTCTCCTGGGATTGGGGGACCGGCGACTCCTCCTCAGCCCGAAGTCAGACCGCCGGTCGGGTCAGCGGCAAAGCGGATTCGGGCTGGATCGCCGGCCTCGGACGGAGGGAGCGACGGCCTCTCGTGATCATCCGTGGTTGGCGGGGAGTAGGAGGTGCTCCTGACTGAGGCCCCAGCCATTCCTTGCTCCAGGCGGACCTGACCGGACCGGCCAATGTCGTCGAAGAAGTGCCCTGTCACCTGCCACGCGTCATTGATCCGGCGGAACTCGAAGGTCGCCGCCCCGGAGAAGCGGCGGGACATAATGCCAATCCCCTCCCGCCGAGGCAGGTCTTCCTCGAAGGTGTACATGAAGCGGAGCGTGACGATGCCGGCCATCATGCCAACGTGGAGGCTCCCCAGGTCGCTGTGGACCCGGACCTGGCCGCCGCTCTCCGCCTCTCGCTCAACCATCACGCTCATCTGTTCCCAGGTCTGGCTGATCTTCATGAAGTAGCCCGTGCGGAAGACCGATCCGGACTCCGACGCCGAGTGCAGCTCGATCGTCCCGTGGTAGTCGCCGGACAGGTCGGTGGGGGCCGGCAGCCCGGCCAGCCGGAACATCCACGTCCCCAGCTCGGTTCGCCAGACGTATGCATCAAAAAGATTGATCAGCACGCCGAAGAGGATCAGCGCGGTGAACCCACCGAAGAAGAGCGCTTTCTCGGCAAGGTCCCAGTTATCCCCCCCGTAGCGTCGAATCAGCACGAGGACACCGTGCTGGGCCAGCGGGGTCAGGAAGGCGGTGATCAGGGCCAGCAGCGCGTACATCCGTGCCCGGCCTCCCGGGCCGCTGCTGTAGATCGTGTAGTCGTGGCCCTCGATCATGGTCCAGGCCTCATCGTTCAGCGGAGTCCAGAAGCTCAGAGCCCGGTCGACGGTCCCTTGCGCCCCAGGATCAGCGAGACGACGAACAGGACCAGGAAGACGAAAAAGAGGATCTTGGCGATCCAGGCCGCATCCTGCGCCAGTCCGCCGAAGCCGAAGACGGCGGCCACAATGGCCACGACGAGGAAGATCAACGCATAGCGGATCATGGGTGCCTCACGGAACGATGGGGAGGATTGGGAACGGGTCGGTAGAACGATTGACGAACGCAACGAGGGCGGAAAAACACCCGATGACCTGGCCTGTCAGGAAGTGAGCGTGGCCAGGCCACCCGGTTGTCGAGCCATTGAGGCGTCCCGCATAGGTTCTCAGCGGTTGCTATCCGGCTCACCCTTGATCGCCTTGCCGGCCCCCTCGACCGCCTTGCCGGCGGCGTCGGTGTCGGAGCGGGCCTCCTCGCCAATTCCCGGGGCTGCGTCCTCGATCTTCTGGCCCGTATCCTCCAGGCCGACGGCCTCGGCCGCCTTGCCGACGGCATCGACGGTGCCCTCGGCGGCGCCGCCAACGGTATCGGCCGAGCCCTCGATGGCCTTGCCGGTCGCCTCGACCGCCCCGCCCATCATGTCGCGGGTCCCGTCGACGGCACCTTCCACGGCCTGCCCGGCCGCGTCCATGTCCGCCTCAAATTCCTCCTTCGAGCAGCCGGCAACCAGCGCCAGCACCATGGCCAGTCCGGCCATCATCGGTCGATTCATCGGAAGATGCTCCTGAGTTTCAAGCGGTCACGACGGGTGGCGAGCACACGCGGCTCGCCTTCCCGTCGCATTGATGATGAGGGATCGTGAGTGGTCACATCAAGCGAAATACTGGGCCGATAATCCAATCCCGGCGCAAGCGAGAACCCCCGGCCACGATGCTGGGGGTGCTCCAGGTGAATCGAGGGTTGGCTCCCTTGCGTCAACTCTGGCTTCGGCGTCGCTGCCGGTACGCGCCGAGCCCGATCAGCACCACAGCCATGCCGCTCATCGCCAGCGTCGAGGGCTCGGGAACCGCCGTCAACTCGAAGGCGCGATCGCCTTCAGAGGAGGTGCCCCAGCTCGGGTTGAGAAGGCTCCGGCCGAAAAGGCTCCCGGTCTGGTTGGCCCCCGCCCACCCCCAAGCGTTGATTGCCGAAGTGTCGTTGACGATGGAAAGGTAGTAAGTGGTCCCCGCGTTCAGCAACACGCCGGCGGATAGGTCGGCGTCGTACCGGTAGATCTGGGTTCCCTCGTCACTGATCAGCCCGGTCAGCGTGCGCGTCAAGTTCACCGGCGAAAGGGTGACAATCGGGTCATCTTCGGGCAGGCCGCTTCCGTTGTCGGCGAAGAAGCGGATGGTGAAGTTGTCGTCCGGTAGAGTGTTGGGATTGGAGGTGTACCCTCCCCACCAGTGGACGTCGGTGATGGTGACAGAGGCCGCGAGGCTGAAGTTGTCCGCCACTTGCCGCTCGGCCTGGTCATCACTCAAGAACGAATCGGTTCCATCGACGGGCGGCTGAGAGTAGACAATCATGCCTGCCCGGGCGACGGGCCCCATGCCCAAAATCATTCCCAGAGCCAGCAACCCGACGACTCTGGCTGTTGCTCGAATGGTCATTTTGCACCGTTGTCGAGAACCAAGGAGGAATCAGCGGGGGCTCGAGAGCCCGTCCCACGCTCTCTCCTTGGGGAGAACGGTCCGAAAGTTAGCACCCACGGTGAAAAATATTTTCGGAGACACTCCTCGAACAGACTTCCAAGCACTAGAATGTGTTCCAATGGGCCCCAGGCAGGATGCAACGAAGCGATCAGCCCCCGATCGCCCGAAATCCCAGTCTTGAAAACCAGATCCGTCAACGAGCCGGGTGAACCCGATGGTCGTGCCGGAGGTTTTTGAGATCTCTGGAGGGACATCGTGAACCCAACGGACACCTGCCCCGATCCGAGCCGCTGGGAACGGTTTCTGGCCGACGCAGTCGACGATCGGGAACGAGACGACCTGGAAACGCACCTCGACGCGTGCGAAACCTGCCGCGATCGGCTCGCTCTGCTGGCCGAATGGCCGTCGGTGGCCGAGGTGACGTCGAAGCCCGATCAGGATCCCTCGCAGTCGTGGCTCGATCGGCTCGAACGCATCGACGGCTGGGCGGCATCAGATGCCGATCGGGAACCGGCCATGCTTCCAACGCTGCCGGGATTCGACGAACTCGAAGAGCTCGGCCGGGGTGGCATGGGGATCGTGTACCGCGCCCGACAGGTGGGCCTGGACCGGTCGGTGGCGATCAAGGTCCTCTCCTCCGCCGGTCGACTCGCACCCAAGGCCCGCTCCCGAGCATTCCGCGAGGCGAGGGCACTCGCTCGACTCAATCACCCGAACATCGTCAAGGTCCACGACATCAGCGAGTTCGACGGCCTTCCCTCCATCGTCATGGAGTGGGTCGAGAGGGGCGACCTGAGCCATCGCCTGGAGCACGGCCCGCTCCCGCCCCGAGAGGCCGCCGAGCTGGCCCGGACCCTCGCCCTGGCCCTGGCCGCCGCCCACGAGCAGGGGATCATCCACCGCGACATCAAGCCCCGCAACGTCCTGATCGCCGCCGACGGCTCTCCCCGGTTGACCGACTTCGGCCTGGCCCGGGACGTCGATTCGACCGATCGATTGACCTCGACGGGGCTCGCCATCGGCACCCCCGGCTACATGGCCCCCGAGCAGATCGACTCGACCCTCGGCCCGGTCGGCCCGCCGGCCGACATCTACGCCCTGGGGGCGACCCTCTACGCCATGCTCACCGGCCGGCCCCCGTTCCAGGCGGCCAACGAGGCCGAGTCGCTCCGCCAGGTCGTCGAGCTTGATCCGGTCCCGCCCCGCAGGCTCGACGACGCCATCCCCCGCGACCTGAACACGATCTGCTCCACCTGCCTGGAGAAGCGGCCCGAACGCCGCTACGCCTCGGCCGATGCCCTGGCGGCCGACCTGGGCCGGTTCCTCGACGGCGTGCCGATCAAGGCCCGGCCGATCGGCCCGATCCGGTCCTCGCTCCGACGAGCCCGGCGGCATCCGAAGCAGGCCGCCTTGGCGTGTTCGGTGGCCATCTTACTGCTGACAATGGCCCTCGGCGGCCTGCTGTTCGCCCGAGAGCAGTCGCGACTCCGCTCGATCGCCGAGGACCGCCGCCTCCTCGCCGTCGAGCGCGAGAGCGACGCCCGCGCCAGCGCCGACCACGCCCGGCGTGTGCTCCAGGTCATGGCCGAGGGCATGGGAGCGTCCGCCAAAGCCATCCGGACGATGAATACCTCGTCGCAACCGGAGCTCCGTCGCATCTCCTCGAAGCACCTGGCCGAGGTCACCTCGATCTATGCCCGCTACTTCCAGGAGCACTCCGCCGAGACGCCCTGGATCGCCAGCGAGGTCCAGATGCTTGAGACGCTCGCCGAGCTTCGCGAACTCGAAGGATCTCCTGACAAGGCCGATCGCCTCCGTCGGAAGTGCCTCGAAGAAGGGCGATTGCTTCTCGATCGGTCCCCCGACGACGCCCCCTTGCGGCGATCGCTGGTCGAATCGGCGACCAAACTCGCCCTGCGGCGGGAACAGCAGAGCGGACCCGAAGCCGCGATGCCCGACTTCAAGGTCGCCTACCAACTCGCCAGGGTGATTGCTCCGGAGGAGGCCAGCGACACCGAGCCTTTCTTTCTCCGGGCGATGGCCGCCAGCAACCTCGCGAGCACCTACTATCGCCTCGGGCACTTTGACAAGACAGCCACGGTGCAGACTGAGGCCCTCGAGTTCTCCCGAGAGGTTCTTGCCCAACGGCCCGACGATACGACTGTCGCGGCCTTTGTGATCGAACACCTTTGCGGGCTCGCGACCGCTCGGATCGACCAGGGCGAATCGGATGAAGCGTCTCGCCTGCTCCTTGAGGCCGATTCCATGCTCGACTCCCTTCGGGACGTCGGAGTCACCTCTCCCGGACGCGATCCGGAAATTCTGCGAGCGTGGATCGAGGAGGAACGGGAACGACTGCCAAAATCCCTTGCCGGCCGATGATCCCTCGCTCGACACCTCACGATCTCCCGAACCGTTGGAGATCAGTCCGAGGACTCGAAGCCGACCACTCAGTTCCTTCCTTCGATCTCGGAACGGGCGATCTCAAGCCTGATGAGCCGCTGGACCTTGCAACGCGCGGCGAAGGCCGAACCCCGCTTCATGCCGAGTCGAACCGCCGCCTCCTGCCCGGACAAACCTTCAAGCGCTAAGAGTCGAAACGCTTCCCAGGTGTGTGGCTCGACCCGAGCCCGAACGCTCCGCATCGCCTGATCGAGTTGTTCCTGATCTGCCTCGGGCTCAATGCGGTCGGAGGATGCGTTCCGATCGGCAATCCGTTCAAGGAGCCGAAGGACCGCCGTGTCCCCCGTCCCCGAGTGCCAGGGCCGCTGCCGCTCAACCCAGTCGCACCAGGCCGCGTGCGTGAGTTTTCTGAGGTAGCCCCGGAATCGTCGAGACGGATCGTAGCGGAATCGCGTGGCCTGTCGGGCGAAGCACAAGAAGACCTCTTGCGTCACATCCCGGGCATCTTGCTCCTGCAGTCCCTTGCCACGGCACCAGTTCAACACCATCGGACCGTAGGTCGTCACGAACTGTGACCAGTCCGACGGGTTGCTTGCGGGTTCGCTCAGCTTCCGGAGGAGGGAGATTCTGGTGTTTGGCTCAAGCGATTGCATCATCACGGTTCCAGAGGTTGGTGCCAATCGCCGACCCGTTAACTTTACCCGCGTTCCCCGAGTCCATGTCAACCAGTGATCGTCATCAGTGTTGAACCTCGTGATCGTCCGAGAACCTTTCCAAGACCGGAATTCGACGCGGAACGGGCTGCTGAGACTTGATGGGTTCAAGGGGCTCCCTCGATTGACATCCCAGGCAAGCCATCGAAAAAAAGACCCTGATCGGAAAATTCTCGCAGATCATCCGGTTGAATCGCCTGCGACGGCTTGATATGACGAGAAGGCCCGGCTCTGTCGGAATCACCGATTCCAAACGGCGCAACGAGAGCCGATCACTCCTACCTCCATTCGATTCGATTCGATCGCACCCTACCCATTCCCAGGGAGTCGACTGCTCATGACACGCATCCTTGCCTCTGCCCTGGCCCTGTTCGGTCTGACCCTCGGCCTCACGTTTTCGGCCGCCGCTCAGGAAGGCTTGAAGGTCGGCGACAAGGCCCCCGACTTCACCCTGAAGGCTTCCGACGGTAAGACCTATTCCCTCTCCGACTTTAAAGGCAAGAAGGCGGTGGTCATTGCCTGGTTCCCGAAGGCGTTCACCGGCGGTTGCACCAAGCAGTGCACGGCCTATGCCGAACAGGGCGATCAGCTCAAGGATCTGAACGTCGCCTACTTCACCGCCAGCACTGATACCGTCGATGAGAACACCCGCTTCGCCCAGTCGCTCAACGCCGATTACCCGATTCTCAGCGATCCCGACGCTTCGGCCGCCAAGGCGTTTGGTGTCCTCATGTCCGAGCGCCCGCTCGCCCGCCGCGTGACCTTCTACATCGACAAGGAAGGTGTCATTCAGGCGATCGACTCACAGATCAACACCGAGAACGCCGGCGCCGACACCGCCAAGAAGCTCAAGGAACTCGGCATCGCCGAGTGACCGCCTCAACCCGAGGCAACGCGACCTGAGTTCACTGACTGATCGAGGGGGAGCGTCCGGTCCAGGCCGGGGCTCCCCCCGTCTCATCCCGGCGGGGTCTTGAGTCGCTCGACCGCTTGGGTGATGCTACGACTTCCAATGACTGCAGGACTCGAAGGCGGAGCAATCATGATCGTTGGCGTCGTCAAGGAAACCTTCCCGGGGGAACGTCGTGTCGCGTTGATCCCCGCGTCGGTGCCCCTGCTGAAGAAGGCCGGCTGCGAGGTCCTGGTCGAGGCCGGCGCCGGCTTCGAGGCAGGCTATCCCGACCTGACTTATGAGCAGAAAGGGGCGACGATCCTCTCGTCACGGGACGAGATCTTCGCCCGGTCCGAGATTCTCCTGCAGCTGCTCGGCCTCGGTGCCAATCAGACCGCCGGGCGCGACGACCTGCCGCGCTACCGACCCGGCCAGACTGCCATCGGCTTCTTCCGGCCGCTCGGTGCCCCCGAAACGGTTCAGGAGGTGGCCGCGACCGGAATCACCGCCTTCTCCATCGAAATGCTCCCCCGAATCACCCGCGCCCAGAGCATGGACGCCCTGTCGTCGATGGCCACGGTCGCCGGTTACAAGGCCGTCCTGATCGCCGCGGACACGCTCCGCCGCATGTTCCCCATGATGATGACTGCCGCGGGCACCATCTCTCCCGCCCGGGTTCTCGTCCTGGGTGTCGGCGTGGCCGGGCTCCAGGCCATCGCCACGGCGAGACGCATGGGGGCGGTCGTCTCTGCCTTCGACGTCCGACCTGCGGTCAAGGAGCAGGTCCAGAGCCTCGGCGCGAAGTTCGTCGAGCTTCCCCTTGAGGCTGCTGACGCCGAGGACGCCGGCGGCTACGCCAAGGCACAGGGTGAAGACTTCCTCCGCAGGCAACGAGAGTTGATGGCCAAGGTCGTGGCCGAGAGCGATGTGGTCATCACGACCGCCAACGTCCCCGGCCGAAAGGCCCCGGTGCTCGTGACCGCCGAGATGGTCGAGGCGATGACGCCCGGCTCGGTCATCGTCGATATGGCCGCCGAACGCGGCGGCAACTGCGAGCTGACCCAATCCGGCGAGGTCGCCATCACCCACGGCGTCAGCATCGTCGGCGCGGTCAATCTGGCCGGGAAGGTCCCGTATCACGCGAGCCAGATGTATTCGAGTAACATCACCACCCTGTTGCTTCATCTGATGAAGGACGGGCAGCTCGTGATCGATCCGAGCGACGAGATCACGCGAGAGACGCTCATCGCCCAGGGCGGCGAGGTCGTCCACCCCCGGGTCCTTGAGGCCCTCGGGATCACTTCCAAAGTTCCAGACGATGCAGGGAGATCGTGATCGATGGAAACCCTTGTCTTCTCCCTGACGATCTTCGTGCTGGCAATTTTCGTGGGTTTCGAGGTCATTACGAAGGTCCCCCCCACCTTGCACACCCCGTTGATGTCCGGGTCGAACGCGATCTCAGGGATCACCCTGGTGGGGGCGATCCTCTCGTCGGGCTTGCAGTATTCGACCCTGACCTCGGTCCTGGGAGTGCTGGCGGTGGCGCTGGCGACGATCAACGTGGTGGGCGGATTCCTCGTCACCCATCGCATCCTCGGGATGTTTCGACGGAAGAGCTGAACCGTGTCCACATCGCTGATTAACCTGGCCTACCTCGTCGCCTCGGCCCTGTTCATCCTGGGGCTAAAAGGCCTCAGTCATCCCCGGACCGCCGTGCGCGGCAATCTGATGGGGGCGACCGCGATGCTCATTGCCGTGGTCGTCACACTGCTCAATCAAGAAATCATCGGCTATGGCGGGATTCTCATCGGGCTCGCCCTCGGCTCACTCGTCGGCGCCGTGTTGGCCGTTCGAATCCCGATGACCGCGATGCCGCAGCTCGTCGCCCTGCTCAACGGCTTCGGCGGGGGCGCGTCGATCCTCGTCGCCGGCGCAGCCCTGGTCGAGGCCGTCGGCCTGACCGATCGGGAAGTCACGTCTCAGCTCACCGTGGCCACGGCCGCCTCGGGACTGATCGGCGCCGTGACGCTCGCCGGGAGCTTCGTCGCATTCGCGAAGCTCCAGGAGCTGATTTCCGGCAATCCGATCCTCTTTCCCGGCCGCCACGTCGTGAACGCGGCGCTCCTGATCGCCACCCTTGGCCTGGCGGCGATGGTGGCGGTTCAGCCTGACGAGCCGCTTGCCTACTGGGGCCTGGTGATCGTCGCCTCCGTGCTCGGCGTGCTGGCGGTCATCCCGATCGGCGGGGCCGACATGCCGGTCGTCATCGCCCTGTTGAACTCCTACTCCGGCCTGGCTGCCTGCGCCACCGGCTTCGTCTTGAACAACACGATGCTGATCATCGCCGGATCACTCGTCGGCGCCTCGGGCCTGATCCTCACTCGAATCATGTGCGACGCGATGAACCGATCGCTCACCAACGTCCTCTTTGGCGGCGTTGGTGCGGTCGCCTCCCAGCCGGGAGGAGGCAAGGGAGACGAGGTCTACGCCGGTCGCGTCAAGTCGGCGGGTCCTGATGAAATCGCCATGATCCTTGAGGTCGCCCAGCGGGTGATGATCGTTCCCGGCTACGGCCTCGCTGTCAGCCAGGCCCAGCATTCCGTCCGCGACCTGGCCAACCTGCTCGAATCACGCGGTGTGCGGGTCGATTTCGCCATCCACCCCGTCGCCGGCCGGATGCCCGGCCACATGAACGTCCTGCTCGCCGAGGCCGATATCCCCTACGAAAAGCTCCTCACGATGGAGGAAGCCAACCCCCAGTTCGAGCAGACCGACGTGGCCATTGTCATCGGTGCCAACGACGTCGTGAACCCCGACGCCCGCACCGACCCTACCGGCCCGATCGCCGGCATGCCCATCCTCGACGTCGACAAGGCTCGCACCGTCATCGTCGTCAAGCGCTCCCTTTCCCCCGGCTTCGCCGGCATTCCCAACCCCCTGTTTGCCGCCGACAACACCCTGATGTACTTTGCCGACGGAAAGAAAGCCCTTGTCGACTTGATTACCGCACTGCAGAGTTGAAGTTCCGCCACCCGTACGATTCTCCAGGTGTTTCTCAGGTGACGAATGATTGGGAAGGCTGGGGTCGTTTCGACCCCAGCCGATGAAGCGATGCCTCTTTCCGTCTGCCAGGGTCGAGACTCAAGGTGTCTCCTCGGCCGATGGCGGGGTCACGAGGATGGCCTCGCCTCCGGCCTCGGCAAACGAGACAGGGACCGTCCACTCATACTGCTTGACGGTGCAGAAGCCGCCGACCTCAGCACAGGCGAATATGGAGGCCGAGACCTTTAAGGTCAGCTCATCCCCCGCTTCGAACGATCGAGCCAGGGGGACAGGGATGGGGATCGAATCCCCCTCGGGCAGTACCGTCTCGCCCGTGTCGGACACACCCTTCGAAAGAGCGTCGGGTGCGTCGGGAGCCTCGACGAGGAAGAGGACGGGAGAATCAGGCTGAAGCTTGAAGCCAGGAATGTTCAGAGCCAGATCGATCGTAAAGGCTTCGCCGGGTCGAATCTCCGCCTTCGGCACGTCGATGGCAGTGGCGTTCGCGAAGGTCGGCTTCTGCTTCGGGGGTTCGGGAGGACCGATCCCCTCGATTGACAGGGTCCGGACCTCCTTCGACTCCAGGTCGTAGGCGCGGATGGCGTGGTTGTTCGTGTCGGCGATGTACAGCGTCGAACCCGCCAGGGCGATGCCACCGGGCTGGTAGAAGTTCGGCTCCGAGTCGGACGACCCGGGCTCCCCTGTCCCCACCAGCGAGGTGACAGAACGATCATCTGGGTCGCATGCCTTGATCTTGTTGTTGTACGTGTCGGCGATGTAGAGCGTGCCATCGTCGTATGCCAGTCCGAGGCAGTGCTGGAGTCGAACCTCGTCACCAGTGCCGTCGATATCGCCGAACTCAAAGAGACCCATGCCGACGACCGTATCGACCTGCGGTTCCTGTTCTCCTGAGAGCGAGACGCGCCGGATGCCCGAGACCTCCGAGTCGGCCACATACAGATACGTGCCATCAGTCGCAAGGCCGCTCGGCTGGGCAAAGGCTCCGGTGTCGTACGAGCCGTCGGTAATGTCCTCGCGGCCCGACCCAGCCCAGACGGACACCGTGTTCGTTTCCAGGTTTAGCTTCCAGAGTTGATGCGGTCCGGCCATGGCGATGATGAGCTCCGACGTCCCGGGGACCTGGATCAGGTCCCAGGGACTATTGAGTCCCTCATCCGTCCCCTGGAATGACCCGTTGCGTCGATACGACTGCTCGCCGTTGCCGGCGATGGTCTCGACCGTCTGGTTCGTCAGGTCCACCTTGCGGATCGCGTGGTTCTCGGTGTCGGCCACGTACAACGCACCATCGACCAGTCGCGTCCCCTGCGGCCGATTGAATCGGGCTGAGGCGAAGTCCCCATCTTCGAGCCCAAGCTGACCATTGCCGATGACGAACTGACCCTGCCCGTTCAGATCGGTGACAACGATCCGGTGGTGACTGGTGTCGGTGATGTACAGTCGGTTGTTCTCGGGATCGGCCGTAACCTTGCCGGGGAAGAGCAGGGGGCCGTCGCTTGGGCGGTCGCTCTCGGCGTAAACGATGAAGGGCGTCTCGTCCAGCTCCCCCTTCTCACGGTGCTGAGCCGCGAGCTTGCCGATAATCTCATCCAGCGTGTCGTAATGCCCCTCGCCGCTGATCGACCCTCGGAAGTTCCCCTTCGCGTCGATGAGAGCGAGCGTCGGCCAGGCTCGTACGCCGAAGCGCCGCCAGATCGCCATGTCGGCATCATTGACGACCGGGTGTTTGACCTGATATTCGCGTACCTTTTGACGGATGTTTTCCGAGTCGCGCTCGGCTTCGAACTTGGGCGAGTGCACGCCGATGACGACCAGCTCGTTGGGGTACTTCTTCTCCAGCTTCTCCAGGTCAGGGATGATATGGTGGCAGTTGATGCAGCAATAGGTCCAGAAGTCGAGCAAAACGATCTTGCCGACAAGGTCCTGCGTGCTGATCGGCTTGGCCGTGTTGAGCCAGTCGACACCCCCCGCAAACAGGTCTTGCGTGGCTCCAGGACCGAGTCCTTTCTCGTCCTGCACTCGCAATGCGGCGGCGTTCACCGTGGCTCCTTGCTCTTGAGGGGGATTGGCTCCCGGAGTCGTTCCGGCCTTCGGGACCGCATAAATGGCGACTCCAGCGGCGATGGCCAGGGTCGCGGCCATGGCCGCGACGGTTCGGGGTGCTGAGCGAATAACTCTCCGTGTGGTCATCGTCTGCGGCCTCTCCTGGTGCTCGGTCTCAATCGGCGACTCGTCTGGCACGTCGCGTGGCCTTCTGTCACCACTTGATTGTAGCGGTTCAGGTCCCAGGTATCATCGGTTTGATCGAGAATCGAGGCCTGGCTCCGCTGGTTCTCCCGGCAGGCCGGGGGTATACTCAAGCCTGTTCGTTCAGCCCCCGTGTCGCTGTATCACCGGGCGGTCTTTGCTCCCTTCGGTCGGCTCTCTCGCGAGGTTCCTCCCGTCATGGACCGCTCCTTGATCTGCACTTCCTCCAAGGACCGCGACCCCTACGGAGAGATGAAAATCTTCGCCGGGTCGGCAAGCCGGGGCCTCGCTCGGGCAATCTGTCGGCACCTCGGCGTCCCGCTCGCTCAGTCCGAAACGAAGATCTTCAGCGAGGGAAACATCTTCGTCCGCGTCCTCGAAAACGTCCGGGGGCGCGATGTCTACATCGTTCAAGGGACCGAGCAGCCCGTCAACGACAACCTGATGGAACTCCTCTTCTGGATCGACGCCTTCAAACGAGCCAGCGCCACGCAGGTCACGGCCGTCATCCCCTTCTTCTCCTACGCCAAGGGAGACAAGAAGGACGAGCCTCGCGTCTCCATCCGCGCCCGGGTGATTGCCGATGCCCTCGAAGCCGTCGGGGCTGACCGTGTCCTGACGATGGACCTACACAGCCCTCAGATCCAGGGCTTCTTCAAGATCCCCGTCGACCACCTCTACGCCGGACCCGTTCTCACCGCCTATTTTCGCAAGCTAAAGCTCCCCAACCTTGTCGTTGCCGCTCCCGATGTCGGATTCGCCAAGGCCGCGCAACGCTATGCCGACATGATGGGGTGCGATCTCGTCATCGGGAACAAGAACCGACCCGACCACGAGGAACGTGCCGAGATCCTCGATGTCATCGGAAACGTCAAGGGGAAGAACGTCCTGCTCGTCGATGACTTTACCATCTCCGGCGGTACCCTGATCGAGATGGCCCATGCCTGCAAGGCCCGTGGAGCGCTCGACGTGTACGCCTGCGTCTCCCACGGCGTCTTCTCCCGAGGATCGGCCGAGAAGATCCGCAACAGCCCGCTCAAACAGCTGGTTCTGACCGACACCATCGGCCACTGGCCCGAGCCCCTGGCCGAGAACTGCCGGCGGATCAGCGTCTCTCGCCTGTTCGCCGAGGCCATCCTCTCCATTCACCAGCGCGAGAGTGTGAGCCGGTTGTTCGATACCGAAGTCGAACCCGAACTGGTTGAGGTCTGCGACGATACCGAGACGACCCTGGACGATCGCTCGATCGCCGGTGCTCGTTGACGCCCCGCGATGCCCTGCCTAGCATGTCCTCTGGGAGTGTTGAGTGTCATCTGAACCCTCCGCCGTCCCGCATCGCCCTCGCTGAGTTGACCTCAAGGACGCAGCATCCATGGCATCTGACCGACCCCGGACCCTGGGCGAGCTGAAGCAGAGCGGTTACCGTGTCGAGTCAGTCAAGGACGAGATGCGCCGCAACCTCATCGCCATGATTCGCAGAGGGGAGCCGCTCTTCCCCGAAATTCTCGGCTACGAGGAGACCGTCGTCCCTCAGATTCAGAACGCCATCCTCTCAAAGCACGACATGCTGTTCCTCGGCACAAGGGGACAGGCCAAGACCCGGATGCTTCGGCAGCTTGTCCGTCTGCTCGATGACACCATCCCGATCGTCGACGGCTCTGAGGTCAACGACCACCCCTATCACCCCGTCAGCCGAGAGGCCCGCGACAAGCTCGATACAATGGGCGACGCCACACCGATCGCCTGGGTCGGCCGCGAGCAGCGTTATCAGGAGAAGCTCGCCACCCCAGACGTCACCATTGCCGATCTGATCGGCGAGATTGACATGATCAAGCACGCCGAGGGGCGCTACCTCTCCAGCGAGCTGACCATGCACTTCGGCCTTATTCCCCGCACCAACCGCGGCATCTTCTGCATGAACGAGTTGCCCGACCTCTCCCCCAAGATCCAGGTCGGCATGTTCAACGTGCTCGAAGAGCGAGACGTCCAGATCCGGGGCTACCCGGTCCGACTGGAACTCGACCTCTGCATGGTCTTCTCGGCCAACCCGGAGGACTACACCAACCGCGGACGCATTGTCACCCCCTTGAAAGACCGGATCGGCTCGGTCATCCGCACGCACTATCCGCTGACGCGGGATGTCGGCATCTCGATCAACGACCAGAACGCCTGGGTCGATCGCGCCGGGGAACAGGTGGCCGTCCCGTTCTTCGTCAAGGAGGTGGTCGAGGAGGCCGCACGCCTGGCCCGCACCTCCTCGCACGTGAACCAGGCGTCGGGCGTCTCGGTCCGCATGTCGATCGCCAACCTGGAGAACGTCGTCTCCAACGCCGAGCGCCGAGCCCTGGTCAACCAGGAATCCTGGGTGGTCCCCCGGGTCGGCGACCTCTCCCACGTCGTCCCCAGCACCCGCGGGAAGATCGAATTGACCATGGCCGATGACGACGGCTCGGAGGATGTGCTCATCGGTCGCATTGTCGGTGAAGCGATCAAGAACGTCTTTTCCGAGCGCTTCAACCCGAAGGAATTTCGCGCCGCCGTCGAACACTTTGATAATGGCGGAGGTGTGGAATTGACCGATGTTTTGCCGACGCGAGAACTGCTCAATCGCATCGAAAAAATTCCCGGCCTGCTCAAGAAGGCTGAGGACCTCGCCAAGGATTCGTTGCCCAACCTCTCCGACCCCGACCTGCATCACGCGGCCATTGCCGCCTCGGCCGAGTTCATTCTCGAAGGTCTTCATGTGCACAATCGTCTGAACAAGAGTGTCAAGGCGGGCGTGGCGTCCTACGAACGTTGATCCGAATCGGCCTGCGTCCCCGACCCTCCCCTTCGGCCACGGTCCATCGAGGCCCTCATGCCCCAGTACGAATATTCCAAATGGGACGGGTCGCAGGAGTTTCGCCCTCAGTCGGCCGAGAAGGCGTTTGACGAACTGAGCGAGTATCTGCTGCACTACGGGGACCAGGTCCTCCGCCAACTTGACCGCTTCGATGACGATGACAACCCGGAAATCGTCGAGTTGCTCCAGCAGGAAGGGTTGATCGAACGGGACCGTGAAGGAAAGTTCGTCGTCGCCCCCAAGGGGCTGCGACGCATCCAGCAAAGTGCGCTCACCGATCTGTTCCAGACCTTCAACCGGGATGCGATCGGCAAGCATGACTCTCCCCACAAGGGGGATGGCACCGTCCGACACGAGGACTCACGTCCTTATGTTTATGGTGATTCGCTGGCCAATTTGAACCTGCACGAGACGATCAAGAATGCCTACACCCGTCAGGGAGGGGGCGTGCCGATCCGGGTCGAGCGCGATGACTGGGTTGTGTATGAAACCGAGCATCAGACCCGTGCCGCCACCGTCGTCCTGATCGATATGAGTGGATCAATGGGGCGGTACGGCAAGTACGGTATGACGAAGAAGGTCGCGCTGGCGTTACAGGCGATGGTCCGGGCGCAGTACCCGACGGATTCGCTGGGAATGGTCGGGTTTTATACGCTCGCGAGCAAAATGACCGAGCGCGAATTATTGAATTCGGCCCCCAAGCCGGTCGGGCTGTTTGACCCTCGCGTGCACCTGCGAATCAGTCTGGATGCTCCACTCCCTCGGCAGGTCCAGCACTTCACCAACATCGACGCCGGCCTAAAGCTTGCGCGCAACATGCTGAACAAGCAGGCGGCCGAGAACAAGCAGATTATTGTCATCACCGACGGCGAGCCGACCGCCTACATCGAAGGACGCGAGGCCGTGCTCATCTACCCCCCCGCTGAGAAGACCGCCGCCGCCACCCTGGCCGAGGCCCGCCGGTGCGCCTCGGCCGGAATTCGCGTCTCGTCGTTCGCCCTGATCGAAGATTACTTTTATCTGGGCCTGGTGAACTTTGTCGAGGAGATGGCCCGCGTGACCCAGGGGGTTGCCGCGTACTGCTCGGCCGACGACCTGGGCAAATACGTCTTCGACAGCTTCGTCGGCGGCCGGAGGCAGCGGAAGATGACCCGCTGACGGATGCTCCGCTGGGATCACTCCCAGGGGTTCGGCTTCGGATTGGCCACGGGGGCGCGGATGAATCCGGAATCCTCGGGGGCCTCGTAATCAATCGCGGCAAGCTCCGGTGTCTCGATCCGCACCGAGCCGCGGATGCGGCTCTCCAGGGCCACGTCGAGGATGCCCCCGGTCAGTTGCGTGCGCTCGGCGGGGTAGGGGGGCTGGCCAGTGCGGAAAAAGTCCTCGATCCGCAGCACGAGCGGCGTGAAAAAGTCGGCGCCGGGTGGGGCAGGAAGATAGACAAGCGTGGACACGTCGGTGGGAATTCCGTCGTTATTCACGACCCGGCTAGCGATGGTTGTGTCATCAACGTGCCCGTTGAGGATCAGGACGGTCCCCTGGAAGCCGTCGGCGTAC
Organism: Tautonia rosea; assembly: GCF_012958305.1. NCBI lineage: Bacteria > Pseudomonadati > Planctomycetota > Planctomycetia > Isosphaerales > Isosphaeraceae > Tautonia > Tautonia rosea. Next base: position 208,357 of record NZ_JABBYO010000003.1, read on the forward strand.
TCGACCAAGAAGGCGACCGGCTGGAGAAAGGTCGGTCGGCCGGCGGGGTGGACAAAGTCCTTGGTATTCTGCCGGACGTCGCCGGGATTCCGGGTGTAGCTGCGGCTGAGGGCCTCGTCGAGCAGTTCCCAGGACCAGCGGCCTGTGTCTCCGGCCTCCCAGACGGCGTCCCCTTCCAGATAGGTTACGGCCACGACCCCTTGAGGCTTGCCGCCCCGGTCGCGCCGCTCGACCATGCACTGGAGCGTTTCCAGGGCATGAAATCCAAAGATCTCGATTTCTCCCCGAGATGCCACCAGGGCATCCTGCCAGGTCTTGCCGAGCGGGACCTCCAGGTGGGGGATGCGCCAGGTGACCGGCAGGCTCGAACCGGCCATGAGGGGCACGCCCAGCTCGCGGGCGGAGGCGATCATCTCGGCCGCTTCGGACCGATCGTAAGAGAGGTGTTTGTCGATGAAGACCGGCACTCCGCGGCCCGAACGCCGGACCACGTCGAGCACCTCCCGGAAGTAGGCACCCCTCGGATAGCGCTTCTGGAGCTTCTCGTTGAGCGGATAATCGCCGTGCTCGGCGATCAGCAAAATCGCGTCGACGGCCAGGTCTCCCGAGCCGAGCGTCAGCGCGTCCTCGATCGTCGGGCTCAGTCGGACGCCGTGCTCGGCGGCCTTGGCCCGGCCCAGGTCACCGACCCCCGAGGGGGCGACCCCGTCCGGGAACTGTTCGATGTACAGGCTGCTGATCTCGACATCGGGCCGGTAGTGGCCCCGCCCGTCGTGGACGACGAACCCGTCAAGGAACCTTCCGACGATATGATACGCGTGGGAAAGATAATAATACGTCGACGCGAGTGCGGCGACCTTCAGGCGTCCTTGCTTCGGCTCGGGAAGCGGGCCGCCGAGGGCGTGGGGGATGGCGGCCGGGCTGGGGCGATCGGCTGCGGAAACGGCGGCTCCTCCACCGGGCAGCATGACCGACAGGCTCGCGGCGTTCAGGAATCCTCGGCGGGTCAGGTCGTCTTGCATCACCCTCTCCAATCGTCCGGGATCAATCCGTCGTTGTGATTCACGACGATCGGCTCTCGAATCGTCCACGTCAAGCATCGACCGACGGAACGGGAGCGGATTGGCCGAGCCGTAACGCGATTCCCTCGACCCGAGGGATCACTCGGCCAATGACGGCCGCGGCCAGTGTCTCCCGTTGCCTCAATTCCCTGATCAAGGCATCGAGATGTGCCGGATCAACCGCAACGAGCAATCCGCCGGAGGTTTGAGCGTCGAACGCAAACTCGACGCGCTTCGAATTGGCCTCCGGCGCGATGTCCAGTCGTCCGGCCAGGAATGCCCGATTGGTTGCGCTGGCCCTCGTGAAGTTCCTGGGGATGGCCAGCGGCTCCGCCCCTTCGATCACCGGCAGTGCGTCGAGATCCAGCTCAATGGTTACGCCCGATCCATCGGCCATCTCGGCGGCGTGCCCTGCGAGACCGAAGCCGGTTACGTCGGTCAGGGCATGGACGCCCCCGGCGGCTCTCCCCGCCTCGCTCGCATCGGCGTTCAGGCGGATCATGCTCGCGATGGCCCGTTCGAGCACAACGCTCGGACATCGGTTGTTCTTGGCCGCCGTGGTCACGAACCCGGTCCCGAGTGGCTTGGTCAAGACAAGCACATCGCCCGGCCTGGCTCCTGAGTTGGTCAGGACGTCGTCGGGATGGACCAGCCCGGTAACACTTAGTCCGAACTTGATCTCGGAATCTCTCACCGTATGGCCACCTACGACCGACGCCCCGGCCGCCGCCACGCGTTCCCCCGCCCCGGCAATGATTTGCCCGAGAATCTCCAGGGGCAATTGATCGTCGGGGAAGGCGGCGATGTTCAATACCGTCAACGGCCGGCCGTTCATCGCATACACATCTGAAAGCGCATTCGCCGCCGCAATTTGGCCGAAGATGTACGGGTCGTCGACGAGCGGGGGGAAGAAATCGACGGTTTGCACCAGCGCGACATCGGGCGCAATGCGATACACGCCTGCGTCATCGCACGTTTCGGTGGCGACGAGCAAGTCGGCGGGTCGGGGGGGTGTCGGCAAGCCGCGCAGAACCTGCGCGATCCCCTCGGGGGGAAGTTTGCCTGCTCACCCGGCACAGTTGGCGTAGTCGGTCAGGCGTTTCTGTCGTCCGAACATGCTGAACACGGGCTCCGCGGCCGGTCGTTCCGGCTGTGTTGCTGGTGGAGTCTTCTGATCGGCCGCGAGCATCCTGGCTCAGCCCTGAAGCAGGCTACCGATCTCCTCGATCAGCCTGGCCTCGTCCGGGAACTGCCCTGTTTTGAGTTTCGAGTAGACGAGGGTTGTGCCTACCGTCAGCTCGAAACATCCTCCCTTGGAGGGGATCAGGGTGAACTGGCCGATCTTCTGCTTGAATCGAGGAAGGAGTTTTGCCGTCAAACTGACAGCCTGGGGTTCGTAGTTTCAAAGAGCGCAATATTCAAGAGTAATGTCCACTGGACGTATTTCCTGGGTTCGAGAAGGGAGTTAAGCCACCTGCGTTTTGTGTGAATATGTGATTCAGTTCGAATTCGACCTCCTGGCCAAGAGCCATCGGCGCGGAGCAGAGAGCTCTCCTGGTGTTTCCGGTGTCACCGAGGGTTCGGGCGTCGATTCTGCCAGGCTCATGAGATCGGCCCAGTGGCGAAGCGACGGTAAGTGCTGAAAGACCAATTTCAGGCTCACGGTGATCGGAATGGCGAGGATCAATCCCATCAATCCCCAGAGGAACCCCCAGAACAGGCAGGCGATCAGGACCGTCGTCCCGTTCAGGTCGAGCGATCGACCCATGACGTAGGGCATGACCAGATACCCCTCGACGGTCACGATCACCAGGAAAACTGAGGCGACAATCAGGCCGTCGGCGATGGAGCCCCGCTGACCCAGGGTGATCAGCACCGACAACGCCCCGGCTGCGACATTGCCAAGATAAGGGATATAGTTCGTCACCGCGGCGAATACTCCGAGTGCCACGGCAAAATCGATCCCCAGCAGCATCAAGGCGACCGCCGTGGCCACTCCGAGCCCGATGTTCAACACGGTCCGGGCCAGCAAGTAGGCGCGAATCTTGCGGGTCAGGTTCTTCAAGGTCCGCTCGACTGCCTTCGACTCGCCCGACTCGACTGAGATCAGGTGCACCAATCGAGGGACAAGCGAGTCCCCCTCGGCGAGGAGAAAGAGGACCAGGAACAGAACGATCAACCCGTACCCGACCCAGGTTGTCAGGTCCGAGAGGCGATAGTTCAGTGAGTTGACCAGTAGCTCGCGATTCGTGTAGCCGAGGATGTCGATCGTCCCCGGCTCAGGCAGGATGTTGGCCAGATAGGGATGATCTTTACCGGCGTCGTTGACCAGATCGCTGACCTTGGAGGCCAGCCTTTCCACATCGGCAGGGAAGGTGGCGGCGGCTCGAACAAGGCTCTCGGCTGTCAGACTTGCGCCGTAAAGTCCGGCCACGGCGAGCAGGAGAAAGAGAATCACCGCCGCTCCGACCGGACCCACCGGCAACAGTTTTCTCAGCAGATGGGTGGCCGGAGACAGCAAGCAGGTCAACAGAATCGAGAGGGCAATCGTGATCAGGATCGGCTTGAGTAAATAGAGCGCGGCAATCAACCCAAGCGTTGCCAGGATCGTGAGCGATGAACTGGCCGGTTTGGCTGATGATTCCATCCGGCCTCCTCCCGCTCGGACCTTCTGGGTAAGCCACTCGCTGACTTCACAATTCAATCTTCGGGAAGACGGGCCGGCAAGACAAGAGTTCCCTGGAGAGTTCGCAGGTTCTTCCGCGTCGATTGGCCCGATCACCCGGCTTGAATGGACATGGGTAGGTTCTCGCCGAAGATCGTCGTTTTCCTCGCCCGAGGCAGTCTCAGACGTCAGAACGCGAACGGCCCTTCGCAGATGCTCTGTTCAATGGGACGGCGGTTCGAGGGCACCTCGCGCTGACGAAGATCGTCGGGCAAGCGCTCCGGGTCGCCCGGCCTACCGAGGGCGATCATCGCGGCCACCTCATACTCCTCGGGGACATGGAGCGCCGTCCTTGCCGTCTCGTAATCAAACCCGGCCATCCCGTGAACCACCAGCCCCATAACTGCTCCTTGCAAGGCCAGGTTTTGCCAGGCGGCGCCGGCGTCGTACAGGTGAACCGGGTTGGGTGCCCCGGTGTTCGAAAAGAACTTGTGCGCGACCACAACAACAAGCACGGATGCCTTCGTGCACCATCCCTGGTTGCCTGGAACGAGCAGGTCAAAGAACGTCTGCCAGTGCTCCGAGCCCTGATGGGCGTAGAGAAAGCGCCACTCCTGCTCGTTGCGGGTCGAGGGAGCCCAGCGAGCGGCTTCGAAGAGTCGTTTGAGCTCCCCATCGGAGATCGGCTCTCCACTCATGGCACGGGGGGACCACCGCTTGAGGAAGATCGGCTCAATCGGATGATCAGCCTTTCGCACGGTCAACGGGTTCGGATGCTGCCCCATCAGTGGATCGACTCATTCAAGGGGATGGGATGACGAGGAGGCGGGCTCCCTTGCCTCGCCTCATCGTTGGGATTGTACGCGGTTCGTGCCCGAGGGCGTAGGATCGTTAGTCTGCATGCTCCGAAGTCGTTGCTTCAAAGAGGGATCCAGCCTCTTCGGCCGACAAGGCCCGGTCGAACACAGCGACCTCGTCGAGCTTCCCTTCGAGACCGGCGAACCGGTCGGTTCGTCCTCCGAAGACGAGTGTCGCCTTGTGGTCGGGGCGGGTGACGGGCAACTCGGCATCGATGTCTGGCTGAGTCTCGCCGTTCAGGAAGACCCGGACACGATTCCCCTCGCGGACCAGGACAACATGGCACCATTCCCCTCGGGGAAGCTCGCTCCGGCCGACACGAATGTCGTTGGCGTGATAGCCGTTGAAGACGAACAGCCGACCGGGCTGAACATCGTGATGAGTCCCGCCGATCCCCAGGTGATCGCCAGGTGCTTCGGAGTCGCCCTCAGGACCGATCGATGCCAGATAACCGGTCACCGCCCTGGCGTCGGAGGGCAGACCGTTCCAGAACCAGAAGGCGAGACTGTAGGCGTCGTTCAGTTCGATCGCCTCGGCCACGAGTCTCCCACCCGCGCAATGAATTGCGCGGTTCGATCCCTCGTTTCTTCCGACGAGGGCGGGGCGATCGGGGCCAGGCAACGCGAGCGCGACTCCCGGCTCGACGCGAGCGGAAGCCCCCTGCATCAGGTTGGCGGGTTGAGAGCCATCGAGCTCGTCCAGTCGGAAGTAGGCGATGGGACCCAACTCGACGACCGACTCGGCGTAGGAACCCCCTTGAGGACGAATCGGCCGTCGAGATGCTCCTGAAACTTGCTCAAGCAGTTCCACCAGGGCCGCGACAATCTTCGGTTCGGCCTCGACCTCCAGCCCAGCGGTCCGCGCGGGCCACGTGGTGTACCCCCCCAGCGCGTGCTGTTCGGGAGGGGGGATATAGCCATCCGCGCCGTTGGCCAACTCAATGTTCATGGTAATAGGCAGGGGGCTGGCCGCTTTGAGTTTCAGGCCGGTGATCCCGTATACCTCATTCGGAATGGCGGTGATCCCGAGTTCTCCGATCCTGATGGCCTGGAGCTTCAACTCGCGCTCAGGAACGTCGAGCAGGTGGAATTGTTCCAGGGCGTAGACTTCCGGAATGGCACGCGGCTCCTCTCCCTCCATTTGCGATCGCACCGAACGTGCCCAGGTCTGACGCTCCTCGTCGGGCAACCGTCGTCCGAGGGTCAAGGTGGTTTCGGCCATGGCCAGGGTCACATCGTCGCGATAGGTGATGCCTTCGAGGGCACCGAGTGCAACCTCGGCGACAGCATCGGCGTAGGAGATCACATCGCGATCGGGGGCGGGAGCCCCGTAGTCCATCCACATCAGGTCACCGCTGGTCCCCTGCGACATCGAGACGACCAGCCCTTCGCCGCCGCCGAGCGCCTCGGCCACGGTGGTCGAGAACCGGCCGAAATAGTCGGCCGAGATGGCCTCGGTTCCGTAATAGTGCATCGAGTAATTCGCCAGGACACCCATTGGCGAGCCGTCCGCGGCCTGGATGGCGAGGAGCGAGAGCGCCGGGTCGACCGGGCCAGAGGGGCCGATTGTGTCGGGGTTCTGGTGCCCCGGGTGCATGTTGGCCCGGACGGTGCGCAGGCCGAAAGGATCGGTCAGCATCCGATCGGAGCGATAGATCCATCGCCGGCAGAAGGTATGCTCGAAATCGTCGACGACCGCACCACCCACCCTGGCCGGTTCGAGCCGACTGGCCGCCTCGACGATCGCCTCGGCGAGTTTCGAGGGGAGCGAGGCGGCATAGGCCGGGTCGACCGGGCAGCCGAGGCACCCCATCGCCGCCGGGGCCGTATGGGTGTGGGTCGCCGAGACCATCATCCGGTCGGTCGGGATGCCCGCGCGGTCGGAGGCGAGCGCCTTGGCTTCGTCGATCAGCTCGCGAGGCATCATGCACGTATCGACAACGCAAAGCGCGATTCGAGTCTGGCCGTCATCCAGCACGAAGGCCCGGGCGAAGAGCGGGTCGCGTACCTGATCGGCGTCCCTGCGAAGGAACCCGCCATTGATGATGGCAGGGAGGGTCTCCGGAGAGATCTCGACCGCTGCGACCCCAGCCCGGAATCCTTCCGCCCCGGCCTGCGACCGAAGCCCGCCGAGGCAGGCGGCAAGCACCGCGAGAGAAACACCATATCGCACTGTTACGCTCCGATCATGAAAACATCAGCCTGCGATTCCTGGTCGGACGACGGGAACCTCGCCGGGTTCCTCGGAAAAGCTGTCAAGGCATCTGCGTAATTCTGGGGCAAGAGCATCGAATCGCTTCGATTCGAGCGTAAACTTCGTTTCGTAATCGAAACGACCTCCCTGGAAGCGTCGTTCGAGCACTGTCATTGAAAACGAGCCTCGCTGCGTGCGGACGACCGTTTGTACCGCCTTGCCCACTCCGGGCTGGTCAATGACTTCACACGAGAGCACCTCGCAGCCCGGCTCCTCGCGTTGTAACAATTCCGGGATTTCCAGCACCAAGCGATCCGGATCGAACCGAGCGGATGGTCGGGCGATTACCAGGAAGTTGTCCGACCAGATGCCGAAGGCCGGCCCATTGGCAAAGAGCAACGCGAGCTGGCTAGGGGCCAATGCCGGCTGCCAATGTTCGGGGAGATCGATCGCAAAGTTGAATTCATTTTGAATCCAGCGGTTTGCGTCGTCATTCGCGTCTCGGGTCGCCCCGGTGTCGGGCGGGGAGAAGGTGGCCTCGCCGATCATGGACTCGAACGCGACCATCGTCTCCGCATGGGATGGATCTTCGAGATCGAGGTTAATCTTGAAGACATACATCTGCCGATGGGCGACTCGGCGAACGGTGGTTTCTCTCCAGGTGCCTCCGAAGGGAGGGCGGAACTCGGTGACGGTGATCAGGCGGGGCGCTCCCTCATGCTCGATCAGTTCGTTGCGGATCAATTCGCCGGGAATCCTCCCTCGCTCGGCGTTCGCATCGATGCGGGTCCGGTATTCATCGAGCGATTCGGGCGCAAGGGCGAGTTCGCAGCCGACCGCCGCGGGGCGCTCCGGATCGCGTTGGGGAACCCGGGCCACGAAAATCAGGTCGTCTCGCTCGCGGATGACGACGTCCCAGTTTGCGGCAAGAGGACACGTGATTCCATATTTGTCCGAGGAGAACGATTCGTTTGTGGTGTGAGGCTTTCCTTCGTCCGCGATCGTTGCCAAGACAAGAACGACCGCAAGCCCTCCCGTGATTGTCCCCATCTGTTCCCCCTGTTGATGTGGGCTCCGCAGTCCTTACATGTCTCTGATGAAGTCTGCCGCATACGAGCGGACATGTTTGCCATTGAGCACGTGAAACGTACGCAGGCGTTCTAGAAGCTGTCCGCTGAACCGTTTGATCGGGAGATGGATCAGCTTGCGTCCATGACGCCGTGCCAGGCGTCGCCACGAGGCCGGCGGCGGCTTGGGGCTGACCAGCGCGACATGCCGTTCCTTGCTGTGCAAGAGAGCCCCGCCGAGCAAGCGTTCTTCCAGCGTTTCGAGGCGGTCGAGTCGCGGGTCTTCCCAGACGTCCGGGATCAATCGAGGAGGATAGAGGAACAGGGCACCGCCGTATTCCGCCTGGGCGATTCCCGGCCCGATCAGGTTTTGCATCGGGTCGGTCGCGAAGAAAGCCAGGGTCGATTCCTCGGCGTGCTCTGCGAACCAGGTGGCACGATGGACGTAGACTGCGGGATCGGCCGGCACGTCGAACAGGAAGACGACCGCGTCGATCGACCCCCGGCTCGGCGGGATGACCTTGACATAAAGATCACCCTTATGAAAATTTCTCAAGGTTTCGCGAATGTCGATGCCATCGCGGACGCTCGTGGTAAATTTCTCGGAGCGAGCGAGGTCGGCTCCCAGAATGGCCTTCGCTTGCTCGGCTACATGGCGCTGGAAGCTCTCGATGCGGTGGTCTTCCGGAGGCCACGAGCACATCCCGTAGGGGTCCCATCGCTGCTTCCACTTTTTTTGATCCGGCTCGTCGGGTTTCGGGCGCAGTTCGCACGATCGCCAGGAAATCGCCTGACCGGGCAATCGGCTCGTCATGGTCGCAGTGCCCCAGGCCGGGACCTCGGCACGACCGTCTCCCATGCGGAGGTTCGGTTCGTTCCACCACCAGGGGCGTTCACCCCGATCGAACGTGTCGGCGTAGGGATAGTTGCGGGCTTCCTCGCCGATTGCCAGCGCGAAGTCGTCTCCCGCCGTCTGCTTCGCCGCGATCACCAGCGAATAGAGATCCGGCGTCAACCTTCGTTCGATGAGGGAAAGATTGCGGACATAACGGATGTAAACCGAGAGCAATTGCGGGGTGATCCGGTTCGCGACCTTCGGGCGATCCTTCGAGAGCCGTTCCCGAGCGGCCAGGGCCATCTCCTTCACGCCATCGACCGACAGGTTCTCGTCGTCGGTTAACTCGCGCCGACCGCGCTCGTAAAGCCCAGTGATAAAGGGCAACTCCCCGAGCAGGAAGATCAGGGTTTGGGGGTCTACCTGGCAGGTTCTCATCTGAGGCAAGAACCATTCCGGTTGGGGTGACTCGACGTTACGGTGATAAGCGTCCCGCACCCAGGGCCAATCCATGAGCGAACAGACGAACAGAATCGATTCGTGCTGATGTTCCAGTTCCCTGAGCTTCGCCGCCATCCAGGCAAAGCGAGCCGCCTCGGAACTGTCCGGGTCGGGTGGGGGAACTGCCGGAAGCATTGCCGCGGCGAACCCTTCGATGCGGACCCGCTTCAGGGCGTACGGGTCGGGGTAGTCGCCGGTTCGTCCTTCGAACCGAGGAGATTCTCGATCGATGAACGCTCTCGGAATCCGCTCTCCCATCGCCGTCCGGATGGCCGCGATCACCGGCTGGCACGGGTCGATTGGAACATGCGTAAATCCGTCGGACTCACCTTCGGCGTCGCGTTGCAAGACGATCGAGATCGACGGCAGGGCGTCGACCGCCTCCTCCACCTCGTCCCGGAAGGACGGAGGTAATGGAATCGCCACGCAATCATACGGGTGCGCGAGCAATTCTTCCCGGACCCGGATCGCGCAGTCTCCCGAGCCGTGGATGATCGGCAGGGCCCGGACCTTTGGCCCGATGGAAAGCACGTCGTTGGGCAGCGATCGGTCGTCGGGAGGCTTCGTCAACGGGACCGGCTCCGCTCTTGGTGTCGCGTTTCGTGCTGACTCGGTCAAAAATGCACGCAGGTTGAGGAGGAACTCCAGCCGAGAAGAGTCGGTTGGGGGGAGGCCGGGTGGTCCTGATGGTCGTCCGTCGGAGGAAGGTTCGGGCGGGACTTAGTAAGCATCGTCGTCGTCCTCCTCGTCCTCCTCGTCCTCGAAATCGGCGTCGGGGTGGAGCGGATCGTCGGGGGAGAAGAAGAGGTCGCCGAGGCCCATCGGGGTGGCCTGGCCGCCGAGGGAGCGGCGGCGGCGGTGGGCGAGGGCGTCGAGGTCGGCCGCTTCTTCACCAAGAACGCAGAGGATCGACTCGGCCCAGGCGCGATCGCGGCCGAGGGGGTGGTCGGGGTCCTGGGCCATCCGTTTGATGGCGAAGCGGAGGATGTTGATGCCGTCCCTCGGGGAGAAGTCGAGCCGAAGCTCGTGGGCTTTCTGCAGGAAGTCGACGGTCATCTCCAGCAGCTCGGAGGCGGCGAAGGGCAGGTGATACTTGAGGATCGCCATCTCGTCGTCGCGCTCGGGGAAGCCGAGGGCGAGTTGCGGCTGGAGCCGGCTGAGGATGTAGTCAGGGACCTCGTAGGTCGACTCGTCCTCGTTCATCGTCACGCAGCAGCGGAAGTCGGGATGGGCCTTGATGGTGATGCCGGCGATGATGCTCTCGACGTAGCGGCGATGGTCGAGCAGGGGGGCGAGGCTCGCCCACGACTTCTCGTTCATCCGGTTCCCCTCGTCGAGAACGCAGACTCCCCCGACGATCATCGCCGTGACCAGGGGGGAGGCGTGGTAGGCGATCTTCCCTTGCTCGGAAAGGACTGGGGTCACGAGCAGGTCTTCCGGCCGGGTGTCGGCCGTGCACTGGTTGATATAAAGCGGCTGCGTGCGCAGCTTGGCGGCGGCCATGGCCAGCGTGGTCTTGCCAATGCCGGGCGGTCCCACGAGTCGGGGAGATAGGGGGAGATCCTTCGGGTCGACCATCAGCCAGCAAGCCGACAACTGGCGGAGAATCTCGTCCTGGCCGATCCACTCCTGCTCGGTGGCGTCGGGAACGCTCAGGTGCAGGGTCACGCCGCCGATTTCGACTGTTTTGGCCTGCTGGGCTGATGCCGCCATGCGCCGATCGTCCCTTCGTCTCGTCTTGCGGCCGGCCCCGGCCGATTGCCCTATGGTGCGGTGCACGTTGATGCTGAGTTGCAGTCTAACGGAGGATTCCGCGACGGGCGAGCGCCGGGTTCAGGCAAATCGACTCGGCGATCAGATGCCAATCTGTGCCAGGAGATCGAGGAATCGCCGGACGACCTGCGTGGCGAAGGGGGCCTCGGCCTCGGCGTGAGCGGCGGCCTCGTCGAGCCGGGCTCGGGTGGTCGAGAGGAACCCTTCGTCACGGTGCTCGTGGAGGGCTCGGGCCAGGGCCGAGGCGCTGGTGGCCAGATTGGCCGCGGTTTCCGGGGGAGCGTTCGGGTCGAGTGCCTGGCCCAGTTCGTCGATCAGCTCGGCCAGGCGGCCGCGTTCCTCGGGGTCGAGGTGGTGCGCGTCGCGCAGCAGTTTGGCCGATTCCATCAGGTTCGCCCGGAGCTGGTCCAGGTGTTCGGGTTCGGCGGGGGGCGGGGTTTCCTGAGCCATTGCGGGAGCGTCCTCGGAGCGGGGGCAAACCGATGCGGTGGCAAACTCCACCGCCGTTCGCTCCATTATTGATTCATCGCCGGGGATGATGAACCCCCGAGCCGTCGTCATTCCGTCGATCCGGCGTCTCAGGTAGCTCAAGCTGTCCTGAGGGTCGAGCCAACGCGGATCATCTGCGCTGCTGATTCAGACCCGGATTTTCGTACCAGATCACTCCCAGGCCATCGGTTTCTTCACAGGTCAAGACGTCGAGATCGCCGTCGCCGTCGAGGTCGATCAGGCGGACGAGGTCGAATTTCGTCCCCTCCTGTACGCCGCTGATTGTCCGCAGGCGTACTGGGCCTCCGATCTTGTTGCCGGTCCAGGTGATCTGGACGAGGCCATGCTTCCCCCGGGCGTTCTCGGTGGAGACGACCAGGTGGAGCCAGCCGTCGCCATTAAGTTCGCCGACGGCCACCGCCTTGCCGGTCCCGATCGCATCGCCGAGCGGGATGCGATACGATCGCCAGGCCTCATCTCCCTGACGGAAGATCAGGACGCCCCGATCGCGGGTGGCCACGAGGATGTCCTCCCGACCGTTGAGGTCGGCCACGTCGAGGAACATCACCTCGGCGTCCTCGCCGCCGATCGCGTGCTCGACCCACTCGGCCGAGTGCGCCGTCCCCTGGCGTTCGAGCCAGAAGACGCCTCGGCGATCGCCGCGACGGTCGGAGCAGATCAGGTCAAGGTCGCCGTCGAGGTCCAGATCCCTCGCCACGATGGACATGATCCAGCCGACCGGGCGGATCGGGTGCCACCGCCAGGCACTCAGGTCGCGGGCGTTCTCCGGCGCTTCGAGCCAGCCGAGGCTCGCCCCGTCGTTCTTGCCCGCAACGACCAGATCGACGCCGAAGCGGCCATCGACCTGCATTGGCTCGCACCACATCCACTGCTGCTTCCCGACGGTTGCGGGAATCGGTTCGGTAGTCCAGGCGTCGGGATCGAGCAAGGCAGCCGGGTCGCCCGGGTTCCAGTGGACGAAGACGGTCCGGGTGTTCCCCTCGCACGAGCTGACGACATCCGGGAAGCCGTCCCCATCCAGGTCGACGATGACCGCGTCTTCGGGAGTGACAACCTGACCAACGGTGACAGCCGGCCACGGAGCCTTCGCCCGATCGGGACCAGGGTTCAGGTATACGCGAACGATCCCCCCTTCTTCCCAGCCGGTGGCAAGGTCGAGCAGGCCATCGCCGTTGAGATCGGCCAATCGAACGCCGTCGGCCCCCTGTGAGGAGCGGTCGATCGTATGGTGGAGCCAGCCTTCAGCCTCGTAGTCGTACGTTGTGGCAATCGCGATGTCGCCACTGTTGACCGTCAGGCAAATTGTGACGAACCAGGCCAGGGGAAGAGGCATGAGCAAGGGCATGGCGGGTGGTCTCGTCCGGGTAGATCGGTCCTGCCGTCCTTGGGTAACGTCCCCAAGGCGAACGGGGCGTTCGGCTCCGATCCTAACGTAACCGGGACAACCATCTCGATGCCGTGGTGCTCTGGCAGTTCACAATCGTCGGGCGACCCGAGCGATCACGCCCACTGAGTAGAGGAGGACCGGGCGTGCGCGGAGTCCTCGTCCAGCGGCTCGCGGGTGAGCAGTTCTTCCCGATAGATCATCTGACCATCGGGAGCTTCCACACCGATGCGGATGGAGTTGCGGTCGATCCGGACGATGGTCAAGCGGATGTCCTCGCCGATCTGAAAACGCTGACCTTGTTTGCGGCTCAGAACCAACATGGCGGACTCCTTTCCCTCTTTCGGTACGGTTCGCGAGAGGGTGATGGTCTTGGTTGGAATGGGCTTCCTGCCCTTGAACCGAAGCAATTGCAGCCTTCGTGCCGAATTCGAACGATTCCCGAACGTTGACCTGTTTGTGGTTCTAAGTCATTGCTTTATCGTGAGTTTCGCGGGGAGGTCGTTTCGGAAGGCGAGGGATTCGATCCTCGGATCAAGGAACTTGAATCACGACTTACAATCAAGCCGTGCAGGTCGGTGCGTCGATCCTGTAAAGTTTACCGATCATCCGAGAACGGGTTGAGGAGCGGCAATGTGGTCAATGGGATGATCGGATCGGGGATTGCCAGGGGCCTGGGCCCAGTGTTGCTCTGCGCCCTGATGCTGGCGTGGCTCTGGCCGATCGGAATCGGTGGAGCGATGCCGGTCGGCGGCGACGTGACCCAGTTTCAGATGGGCCTGATGAGCGTGCTCGGCGAGGCGATCCGCGCCGGTCGCTTGCCGCTCTGGAACGATCGCTGGGGCTTCGGATTTCCGAGCCTGGCCGAAAGTCAGATGGGGGTTTATTACCCGCCGCACTGGGTCTGCTTCGGACTCTTGCCGGTCGAGGCCGGATACACGGCAAGCATGGTGTTGCACTTGCTCTGGGGAGCCCTCGGAGCCTTCTGGGCGGCCCGGCGATTCGGGGTGTCCTCCTGGGGGGCGACCCTCGCGGGAGGAGCCTGGGGGGCCTCCGGCTTCTTTCTCATTCACCTACCGCACCTCTGGGCCCTGAGTGTTGGAAGCTGGACCCCCTGGATCTGGGGTTTGGCGTGGTCGATCCTCTCGGGGAGAGGTGGACGCGGAGCCCCCTGGCTGCTGGCGGCAGCCGTGACGGTTCAGGTTCTCCCCGGACATTTCCAGCTTGCCTTCTGCACACAGGTGAGCGTGGGGGTGATGGTGCTCGGGGCTCTGGTGATAGGCAAGTCCACGCGCTGGGAAATGACGCTGCGATCGATCCTTGTGCTACTGTCCTTGCTGGCGATCGTGCCAATGGCCGCCTGTCAGATCGTGCCGACGGCGCAACTGGCCCGGCTCGCGGAAACACAACGCGACTTCGAGTACCTCTCCGGCTTTGCGGCCACCCCGGTGCATCTGGTCAATCTTGTCGCTCCTGATCTCTATCACCGTTCTCCGCTTTGGCGGCCGGTCATCTGGGACCCGTTTCACACCTCTCCGGAAGAGCTTCGGCTTTACGTCGGCCTGATCCCCGCCTTTCTGGCCCTGATGGCGCTTTGCCGACCAGGCCCGCACGCCGGGATTATTCGCGTACTGTTCCTGGTGCTGGCGGTCGGTTTGTTCCTGAGCCTCGGCCCGTACGTGCCGGGCTTCCGGGTCTTCAGTCAGTGGCCGGGTTTTTCATTCTTCCGGGCACCAGCGCGATGGGGAATGATCGTCTCGCTTGCCCTGGCAATCCTCGCCGGCTTCGGCTTCGACGCGATCCAAGACGGCCGCCTCCTTCGGCCCGGTCGGTGGCTTGTCGGCTGTGTGCTGGGAGCTGTCCTCTGGATCGGGGCCGTGATCGGCCTGTTCGAGCTTGGCTTGAATGCGACCGGGAGCCCTGGAGCTTCGAGCATCGTCGGCCTGTACGAGCGGGCCTTCGAGCAATTTCCGTGGACCAACGATCCTCCCGTCACCGAGGTCTTCGCCCGGGCCCGACGCCCGCAGGCCGATCTTCGCGTGATTGCTGCCCAGGAGAGAGAGGGACTCGGTCCCGTGCCGACCGGCGGCTTACGGCTCGATCGAGAACGATGGCGAATCTATCGCGCCGAACTGGGAACGACCGTCACCCTGTTGATGAGTGTCGTGCTGCTCGCTCCGCTGGCCAGGCGACGAACGACGCTGATGATCGGGCTCGTCGTGCTGACAATCGTGGACCTTGGCCTGATGGCTCGCCGTCGTCCGGTGGATGCGGCACCAATCCGCCCGCTCACGGAACAGAGTCGCGTCCTGGGACGCCTCGCCGAGCTTCCCCAAGGAACCCGCTCGATCGACCCGATGCGCAACCTGACGATGGTTTCGGGCGCGGCTCCGATCCAAAGCTACCGAACACTCGACTTGCCGATTCATCCCGAACTCCGCGGCCTTGCTGACGCCATCCCCCGATCGGCTCAGGAGGTCGAGGCGATCCTCGACGCTCAACGCAGCCTCGGCGCGCGAGTCCGAGTAATCGGGCCGATCGGCCCCGGCATCGAGCTTCTCCGCGACCGCTTCACCGAAACCGGACGCATCGAGTCCTCCGAGATCCTCGATGACCCCAGCCTGACTTCCTGGCTCCTCGGGCCTGGATTCGCCGAGACCGACGAAGGGCGGGCCGGGCGCTACCTGGTCCTCGATGCCGGGGCGGCTCCTCGGGCCTGGTTCCTGCCGACCGACGCCTCTGATCCGATCGAACGCTTCCGCAACGACCCGGGCGATCCGATGCGGATCCCGGAACTGCTCGACGACGCCCGTCCGCTTGACCTGCTCATGACGGTCCCCGAGCGCCTGGAACTGTCGATTGAGACGGACGGCCCCGGTCTTGTCCTTGTGACGCAGCTCGATTATCCCGAGTGGACTGCCTCGGTCAGCGATGCCGAAGGGGTGGCGAACCCGGCCCCGGTTCATAGCGTCCTGGGGGGATGGCAGGGCATTGCGTTGCCCGGTCCCGGATCGTGGACGATCCGGCTTTCCTACGAGGGACGCTTCGAGCGACTGGGGCTGCTGCTCTCCTCGATGTCCTGGGTGGCCTGGCTTGCCGGACTGCTCATCACTCTGCGTCGTCACCGAGCAACATCGCTCCATCCGATTGAAGGCTGATCGAACCTGCCGCTGACTCTCTCTCCTCGCTTCCGCTCAAGGACCTTCCGATGACCGACGTGGCGATTGTGGGCGCCTCAGGATATACCGCCCGGGAATTGATTCAACTCCTGCTCCGGCATCCTGGTTCCCGGATTCGCATGGCAACCTCTCGGAAGGACGAAGCGCCGAAGCTCGATGCACTTCATCCCTCGCTCGCCGGTCGGATCGACCTTGCCTGCGAACCGTTCGATCCCGATCGCGTGGCCGAGGTTGCTCAGGTCGCGTTCCTTGCCTTGCCTCATGGGGCGAGCATGGCGGCGGTTCCCGAACTCCGACGTCGAGGGCTCCGCATTATCGACCTCAGCGCCGATTATCGCCTGAACGACGAAACCGTCTACGAAGATTGGTACGACCATCCCCATACCGATCCCTCCGGCCTTCGTGAGGCGATTTACGGGTTACCCGAACTCTATCGAGATGCGATTCCTTCCGCCCCTCTGATCGCCAATCCTGGGTGTTACACCTCAACCGCAATCCTCGCCCTGGCTCCGCTCGTTGCCCAGAACCTGATCGAGCGATCGGGCATCATCATTGACGCCAAGAGCGGCGTCTCAGGCGCGGGGCGATCACCGAAGCTCACCACCCACTACCCCGAATGCAACGAAAGCCTCTCGGCTTATGGCGTCGGTCGCCACCGACACACACCAGAGATTGAGCAGATTTTGACGGATGTTGGTCAGGCCGTGTCCAGCGACCCCGTCGAGGTCATTTTCACCCCCCATCTGGTCCCGATGGACCGCGGCATCCTTGCCACGATTTACGCGCAGCCCCGGAGGGCGGTCACCGAGCTCGATCTCCTTGATCTCTACCGCGCGTTTTATCGCGAGTCTCCCTTCGTCCGGGTCCTCAGTCGGTTGCCTGCAACGAAAGACTCAGCCTTCTCGAATTTCTGCGATCTGACCGTTCGAGTCGTCCGAGGAAAGGTCCTCGTCATTGCCTGTCTCGATAACCTGCTCAAAGGGGCTTCAGGGGTGGCCGTTCAGAACTTCAACCTCTTGACTGGCTATCCAGAGACCACCGCACTGCTGTAAGCCGTTGGAACGTCGGCAGCCCGGTGCCCGGTCGACGGCGTGTCGGCAGATCCGATACGATCAAGAAGGAAGGTTCGGCCACCCGCAACGGGTCGTTTCCCGGAGTGCGGGGGGTCAGGTCTGCTGTTGGGGAGACGAGACGATGAACCCGTCGATCCGTACGACCTTGCTCGCCGTGACCTGCCTGGCTGCCCTGGGAATCGTCATCGGCGGTGTCCAGGCGCGTTCGCAGGGGGAAGCACCTCAGGACCGCACGCTTTCCATGTTCATGCAGGCCAAGCTCGACCACTCGAAGGACGTGCTCGAAGGCCTGACTGTGGCGGATTTCGAACAGATCGTCCAGGGTGCCCAGGCTCTCCGGCAACTGGCCGAGAATGAACTCTGGCGCGTCAGTCCGAATATGACCTACGTCCGCTATACCGAGGAATTCATTCGCCTCACCGAAGCCCTCGAAGAACAGGGGCGCGCGAAAAACATTGATGGTGCCACACTCAATTATGTGAACTTAACCATCAACTGTGTCAATTGTCACAAGTTCGTCCGCGATCAGCGCGTGACCTTCCTCGACCCCGAAACCCTCCGCCGCTGATCTGGTGTGAACCGAACACCATACAGAACTTCCGTGGCGTGAGTGGTTCCAGTTTGCTCCTTACCACAACCCCATCCTCGCGCTTCACCCGGCCTTCGTCCACCCTGTCGCCCATCGAGGGGAAGAAGGCCGGGGAGAGGCGCTTCAGTAGGCGATCGAGACCCAGTTCAGGTGATGAACAACCTGATTCCGGCGGCGACGAGCACGACGGCCAGCACCCGGCGCAGCATGGTCGGGTTCAGTCGATCGCGCCCCGCCCGCGCCCCGATCATTCCGCCGACAATCGCTGCCGGTGCCCAGAGCACCAACCCGATTGGCAAGTGCGGCGTCGAGCAAAGGTAGCCGGTCAGCCCGGCGATCGAACTGACGAGCACGAACGGAGCGACCAGCCGAGCGGCTTCCTTCGGGTCTGCCCACCCGAGCAACTGGAGGGCCGGAAGGAGAAAGATTCCTCCTCCGGTGCCGGTCAATCCCGCGGCAAGACCGATGACCGCGCCCAGCGCAATCCCCGCACCGATCGGAATGCGCATTCCGCCGCGATCCTCGCCCTCATCACCGGTCGGCCAGACCAACCGCACCGCCGAGAGAATCAATAGGCTTCCCACGACCGGCAGATAGATTTCAGCCGGTACGTGGATCAATCCTCCGAGGAAGGCCATCGGCACCGCCGGAAGGGCGATCGCCGCAACGGTCTTCAATCGATCCCATGAGCCCGAGTGAAAGACCCAGGTCCCGACCAGGGCGACGAAGCCGTTGAGCAGCAACGACGCCCCTTTCATCGCGAGCGGATCGACCCCGAACAACGCCAGCACCGCCAGATAGCCCGACGCCCCGGCGAGCCCAACACTCGCATACAGGGCGGCGACAATCGCGATGAGCAAGGCCAGCACCACGGGTTCCATCAGCGGTTCCCCCGCAGAGTTGGCCTGCTCGCTCCCAGGGTTTCAGAGGCTTCATGTTGGCGATCAACCGCCGAAGAGCGGCGCGTCGCGATCGCCGAGTCCTCCCTTCAAGGGAACCTTCCGCTCTTTTTTGGGTCGAGGAGCCTCCTCCTCTTCCTCGGCAACGGCGGGTTCGTCCTTGGCGGTCGGCTTGAGTGAGAGGCTCATCCGCTTGGCTTCGGCGTCGATGTCGAGGATCCGGGCCTCAACCTCTTGACCTTCCTGAACGATGTCCTTGACTCGTCGCACTCGTCCGGGGGCAAGCTCGGAGATATGGATGAGTCCCTCGACCCCCGGCTCGATCTCGACGAATGCACCGAAGTCCATCGCCTTGACGACCTTCCCCCGGATCATCTGGCCCCGGCCGTACCGGTGCTCGACCGTGTCCCAGGGGCTGGGGGCCAGTTGCTTCAGCCCCAGGCCGACGCGGTCCTTCTCCTTCTCGATCTTGAGGACTTTGACCTCGACCTCATCGCCGATCTTGACCACGTCTTCGACCTTCGTCCCGCGTGACCACGAGAGATCGGAAACATGGATCAAGCCATCGACACCCCCGAGATCGACAAAGGCACCGAAGTCCTTGATCGATCGAACAACACCCTTTCGAATTTGGCCTTCCTGCAGCTCGGCCCAGGTCTTCTCCCGCATCTCGGCGCGTTGCTGTTCCAGCAGTTCCCGACGGGAGACAACGAGGTTCTTCTCTCTCGGGTTTGCCTCGGTCACGACCACCTGGAAGCGTTGATTGAGGTACGCTTCGGGATCGGCCACGAAGCCGAGCTCGATCTGGCTTACCGGCAGGAAGCCCCGCATGCCGTCGACATCGACTTCCAGGCCCCCCTTGATCCCCTTTGTCACACGAGCCTCGACGACCATCCCCCGCTGAACGCTTTCCCAATCAGCGTCAACGGCCGCCCCTTTCAGGTTCAGGCGGGTCAGGCCGGCGGCAGGGTCGTAGCGATCGACCATCACCTCGATGGAATCACCCACGTTCGGCAAGGGTTTCTTGGCGCCGAACTGCGAGACGGGAATGAACCCCTCGCTCTTGGTGCCGAGGTCCACAATGATCTCGTTCTCACGGACCCGAACCACTCGTCCGACCTTTGGAGCCTTGGCCGTTTCCGTGCCTCGACGGCCGGAAGGAGAGGCCTTCGGCGGTGCGGCTTCCGACCGGGCCCGTCGGTTCATCGAACCGGGAACCGTATCCGGATCAAACCCTTCGAGGGCCTTCTCCAGTTCAGCTTCCAGTTCCTCGTCCCAGTGGCGTTTCAGGTTGAGTTCCGGCCCGACGTCCTGACCGGTTGCCGCGTCAAGTGCGCGATCGATCTCCTGGTCGAGCGGATGCTGGTAAGGGTCCGGCTCAGGCTTGAGGCTCTGGCCAGGGCGGGGCCTCGGCGGCGTGCCGGCAGGGGGTTCGTTCAGGTTGCGAATCGGTTCGTCGGACATGGCCTGACCCCGTTCGGGAGGGTCCTCAGATCGGTTGGATCGGGTCGGAACATTGAATCGAATTGGATCGAATCAAGAAACGTCGAAATGCAAATGGGTGTGAGGTTGTCCTGTGTGAAATATTTCCGGATGTCTCGATCACTCAATCAGTTCCAGGGTGGCCCAGAGGCTCGGGTCTTCCCCGACCGGGAATTCTCTCCCGACGGTCAAGAACTGATCCCCCCGGTCCGGATCGGTCACCCGGTACGAAAAGCCGAGGCGACGGTTCGTTTCCGCGTCGAATCCGTTCAAGACCGACCCCGGCAGAAACACGTCGAGCCGATAGCCCGAACGTATTCGCTGGGCCGTCGATCGGACCGGCTTGAGGTCGGCCAACGGGGCGTCTACGGTCGCCCTCGGAATCCTCAATTGCCGGACCTCCACCTCAAGTCCTTTCCCCTTGCCCGGTACGACTCCGAGGTGAAACCGATGGCAGTGACGGCTGGCCCGGTGGATGTCCCTTGTGTCTCTCGTGTCGATCCAGAGCTGCACGCCGTCGGAATCTTCGGGACGTTCGGGCACATGAGTCAACGGTCCGAACTTGCCCGTCACCTCGACCGAAATGCCCAGCCCCTCGACGTTCCAGGCAACCCGAACCTCGGCCCAGCTTGCTCGACCGTCGATCGCCCCCAGCTCCGGCAAGAGGCACGAGCGGTCCAGGTCGAGGAGCCGAGCCTTGCCCGATCGGGGGATCCCCTCGACCTTCGGGCAGGGCAGGGCAACCCGGAAGTAGAATGCTTGCGGAATCAGCGGCGCGGTGGATGTGGACATCGTGGCTCGACCTCCTCTGTCGCAATTCCCGTCCCGGGTGTGTGACGTCACCGAGACGAGAGGCGAACTCCTCACGATCGCGAGGTTAGCCGCCCGCCCTGGTGTCGGCAACCGGCTCGGCTCGGATTTGCATCAGCAGGTTGACCATCTCGATCGCCGCCATGGCCGCCTCGCCGCCTTTGTTCCCCGATTTCAGGCCCGATCGGTTGAGTGCCTGCTCGACCGTCTCGGTGGTCAAGACTCCGAAGATCACCGGCACGCCGGTCGCCAGACTTGCCGACATCAGGCCACCGGCGGACTGTCCGGCGACGTGGTCGTAATGCCCCGTCTCGCCCCGGATCACGCAGCCGAGACAGATCACCGCTGCATACCGACCCGACTCGGCCATCGCCTTGGCGACGATCGGTAGCTCGAACGAGCCGGGAACCCAGGCTACGTCGATCCGATCGTCGGGCACGCCGTGCCGAACGAACACCTCGCGGCAGCCGCCTAGCAAGGCCTCGGTGACCATCGCGTTGAACCGAGCACAGACCACGGCAAAGCGGCCTGCGGGGGGAGAATAATCGCCTTCGAAGGTGGGCATCGCTGTGTCAAACAGGCCAGAGGATGAAGGAGGGGCGACGATCGATCGAATGAATCGGCCGATCGCCCCCGGGTTCCGATCAAAGCAGGGCTCTGCTTACGCTCCGTTCAGCGCTGACAGGAAGTCCTTGTTCGACTTCGACGTCTTGAGTCGACTCACCAGTTGATTCATGGCCTCAATCGGTCCCAGATCATTCAGTTCGCGACGAAGCTCGTAAATGCGCCGCAACTCCTCATCGGGAAGAAGGTTTTCCTCGCGACGGGTTCCGGAGCTTCTCAGATCGATCGCGGGCCAGATGCGACGATCGACGAGCTGACGATCGAGGAGCAACTCCATGTTGCCCGTTCCCTTGAACTCCTCGAATATCACCTCGTCCATCCGACTGCCGGTTTCGATCAGGGCGGTCGCCAGAATCGTCAGGCTGCCTCCTTCCTCGACCTTTCTCGCGGCGCCGAAGAACCGCTTCGGCTTTTGCAGGGCCGAGGCATCGATGCCTCCGGTCAGCACCTTGCCCGAGTGGGGGGCTTCGGAATTGTAGGCACGGGCGAGTCGAGTAATCGAGTCGAGCAAGATCACCACGTCCTTGCCGTACTCGACCATCCGCTTGGCCTTCTCGATCACCATCTCGGCAACCTGAATGTGCCGCGAAGCCGGCTCATCGAAGGTTGAGCTGATCACCTCGGCCGTCGGGCTGTTGACGGCTCGTTCCATGTCGGTGACTTCCTCCGGCCGCTCGTCGATGAGCAGGACCATGAGGTAGGCCTCCGGATGGTTTTTCAAGACGCTATGGGCAATCTTTTGCAAGAGCATCGTCTTGCCCGTTCGGGGCGGCGCGACGATCAGTCCTCGCTGGCCGAACCCAAGCGGCGTCATGAGGTCAAGGACCCGCATGGTCGTTTCGTCGGCCGTCGTTTCCAGCTTGATCCGCTTGACCGGGTGCAGAGCAGTCAGGTCGTCGAAACCAACCTTCTCGGAGAGCTTGTCGGGATCTTCGTAGTTGATCGCCTCGACCCGGAGCAGGGCAAAGTACCGCTCGTTTTCCTTCGGCGGGCGGATCTGCCCGGCCACGATCGCCCCGGTCTTCAGGCCGAAGCGGCGAATCTGGCTCGGCGAGACGTAAATGTCGTCCGGGCAAGGAAGGTAGTTGTAGTCCGGGCTTCGGAGGAAGCCGAAGCCGTCGGGCAGAACCTCCAGGGTTCCCTCGCCGTACATCAGGCCGTTTTGCTTGACCCGCTCCTTGAGGATCTTGAAGATCAGGTCCTGCTTCTTCAGGCCGGTGTACTCGGTAACCCCTTCGCGCTTGGCGGCGGCGATGAGCTGCGGCATCGTCATCCGTTGCAGTTCGGTCAGATGAATCTCGCCGCGCTTGATGACCTCGTAGCGGTCGTGGATCTCCGAGTCGCCGAACAGGGCCTCGTCATCCGAGAACGATGAGAGGTTGCCCTCCAGGTCGGCCTCGGCAGCCTCGGCTTTGACGAACTCGTCCAGATCTGGATCGAGATCATCCTCAACGAGCGATGCGGTCGAGTGGTTCAGGGGTTCGGGAGCGTCATCGACGTCCAGCCCTTCGCCGAAGGAGCGGCCTGAGCCCTGGTGCTGAATCTCATCCGATTCAGATTCGGCCCGCTGGCGTTCGGCTCGAGCTGCTCGGTCGCGCTGCAGGCGATCGCGAAGCGTTGGCGGGGCAGCGTCGCGCTCGCGATAGGTTTCCCGGTAGCGCACCGGTTCTCGAGCACTTTCGCGGCGCGACGTGCTCGGAGGCCCTTCGCCCGCGGAGGAGTCTGCACCAATCGGGGGTTCTCCAGTCGTCGGAAGATTGGCCTGGTCGGTCTGAGACGACTTGCGGGAGCGAGACGGGGAGGGGCTGGGCTCCCGGCGACGGGTGTCGTTGGCCATGAAGACGATCTCCTGAACTGCTCGGCCGGGCGGCGAGAGCCGTCGGCCGCGACAAGGTGGCGTGATCGGGTGGCGGGTGGCGTCGTCGGACCTGAGAACATGACCAGTCCAGGTGAGAGGTTCGATCGACGTCGCGAGCGATTGAAAACGATTGGTTGGGTTAGGGGATACAGGGAGATTGGTGGTCGTCGTTCGGCAGGTTGCCGGTCAATGCTTATCGTTTCCGACGGTTGCGGCTTCGCGGGCCGTCGGGTCGGCCCTGGCCCGGTCTGAACCGTCGCGTCCGAGCGATCGGACGTTCTGATTCCACGGTCGTTTCGCTCCGGTCGTCCGGGGCGACCGAGAACTCAGGCCGTCGGATCAGCGTCCGCCAGAGTGCATCAAGGCGGGCTGTCAGGTCCTCAGGGGGGCCATGATTGGTGAAGACGTGGTCAGATTGCTCCCGCTTGCGCGTCAGTGGCCACTGGGCCGATTCCCGGGCTGAGAGTTGTTCGGCCGACCAGCCTCGAGATTCCGCGATTCGTGCCCTGCGGACTCGATCCGGGGCGTCGACGAACACGATCGCGTCGCAAAGGTCATCCCAACCGGCTTCAAACAGGACCGCGGCATCGAGGACGACCATTGGAGCTTCGCGTCGTCGGCCGACGCGTCGGATGGCCTTCTCGAACGTCGATCGCATTCGGGGGTGCAAGATCGCCTCCAGGGCCCGCAGCGCGTGCGGCTCGGCGAAGACGATTCCTCCCAGAGCCGCCCGGTCGATCTTTGGCTCCTCCCCCTCGCCGACGGTTGTGTCGAGCACATCGTCACCAAACCGGGCGACCACGGCGTTTCGCGACGGCCGCTGATCGAGCAGGGTATGGCCGATCGTGTCGGCGTCAAGCACTGTGGCTCCTCGAGCGGCGAGTTCCGAGGCCACCCGACTCTTGCCGGCTCCGATCCCACCGACCAGCCCAACGACCGGCATCGGACCGTGTTTCCACGGACCCGGAAGACGACGTTGACCGGAGGGGCGACGTGCGTAACGCGGCATGATCGTCGGACTCGTTCTTGGACCGAGGGGTTCGGTCCCACCAATCCCATCCGAAGATCTGACGGGAACGGCGAGAGCGTGAGGGAACAGGGTGTTTCGGTCAAATCGCGAGGTTCGAAGACTCTCACGAGGTGGGTTCAGGAAGGAGCAAGCGGCCGCCCGCACGACGGGACAACCGGAGAGGACGGCGATGCCTGCGAAACCGATCACCGAACGCCTCAATGCGAAGGCGTCATGGTCGGGGTCGCAATACCCCCCGAAGCTGATCCGCGTGATCGAGTGATTCCATCGCCGCGGCAGGGCTCGCGGGCAGGAAGGGGGCTGGGGTGGTGCGAGTGCGAGAGACCTGCGAACTCTGCGTACATATATACTCGACCTCGGGGCCTCAATCAACGGGATTCCGTCGCTCGTGTCGAAATGTCCCAGGTCGGCGATTCAATCGGCCCGAATCAGGGCATTCACATCCAGCCAGTTCGGACCAGACGCAAGATCGACCTGAAGCGGCACATCGAGCGGTAAGGCCGAGACCATTGCCTCGGCCACCATGCTCGAAAGCCTCGGGAGTTCCTCGGCGGGAGCTTCAAAAACCAGTTCGTCGTGGATCTGGAGCAACATCCGCGCTGACATTCGTTCCGATCGTAACCGTCGATCGACCTCAAGCATTGCCCGCTTGATCAGGTCGGCAGCCGACCCCTGAATGACCGTGTTCACGGCCGTCCGCTCGGCCAGGTTCCGCACCCGGCCGGTCGTGTTCTTGATGCCGTTGATCGCTCGACGCCGACCGAGAATCGTTTCCACCCGACCTGCCGCCAGGGCCTGCTCCAGCGTCTCAGTGATGAACCGATCCACCCCTTCATACTGGCGAAAGTAGGCGTCGATGAAGAGCGCGGCATCGCTTTGAGAGATCCCCAGCCGGCTTGCCAGCCCGAAGGCACTGAGGCCATAGATCACTCCGAAGTTGACGGTCTTGGCCATCCGTCGCTGGTCCTTCGTCACCTCGTCCTCGGCCACCCCGAAGATCTGCGAGGCCACCACGCGGTGAATGTCCCGGTTCTCGGCGAACGCCCGCACCAGTTCCGGATCCTTGCTGAAATGGGCCAGAATCCTCAGCTCGATCTGCGAGTAATCGGCTGTCAGTAAGGACCAGCCGGGCGCTCCCGCGATAAAGGCCTGGCGGATTTGCCGGCCATCTTCGGTGCGTACCGGAATATTCTGGAGGTTCGGGTCCGATGAGCTAAGCCGCCCCGTCGCCGTCACTACCTGGTTGAACGACGCGTGAATCCGGCCATCCTCGTGCACCAGCTCGGGAAGGGCATCCAGGTAGGTTCCCTTGAGCTTGTCGAGCTGTCGGTGCTGAACGATCAGACGAGGCAAGGGATGTTCGACCGAGAGCGCTTCGAGAACTTCGGCATCCGTGCTCGGCTCGCCGCCCGGGGTCTTCTTCGTCGGTTTGAGCTTGAGATCTTCGAACAGCACCTGCCGGAGTTGCTGGGCTGATCCGATATTGAACTCCCGGCCGGCGATCGAGAAGATCTCCCCCCGAATCGTCTCCAGCCGATCGGCGAACTCGCTCGACAGTTGCCGGAGCTTCCCCACATCCACCGCGATTCCGGCCGCCTCCATCCGGGCAAGGACGGTAATCAGCGGACGCTCCACCTCGGCATAGAGCGTCCAGAGCCCTTCCTCTCGTACTTTTTGTGCGAGGATCGCATCGAGCCTCCAGGCGGCGTCGGCGTCCTCCCCGGCATACGCGGCCACGCGATTAATTGCCACCGTATCGATCGTCGTCTGATTCTTACCTTTGCCAATCAGGCTCGAAATCGGGATCATCGTGTGATCGAGCAATCGCCTTGCCAGCTCGTCGAGGTTGTGGTTCCGCTCACCACTTTCAAGCAAGTAGCTCAGGACCATCGTGTCGGTCATCGACTCCGACAATTCGACTCCGAGCCTCCCGAGCATCAGCAAGTCGTACTTCAAGTTCTGACCGACAATTTCCCGCTCCGGGTCGGTTAGGATCGGCTTCAGGGCCGTCAGGGTGGCGGTCCCGTCCAGCGTGTCGCTCCCTTCCGGACCTCGTAGAGGCAGATAAAACGCCGCTCCGGCCTCCCAACAAAACGACATCCCCACAAGTCTTGCCGTCAGAGGATCGAGTGCCGTCGTCTCAGTGTCGAAGCTGAACCTCCGCTGCTCCTGGAGTAAGGTGAGGAATCGATCGAATTTCTCGGGAGTGTCGACCACCTGATACTGATCGACCGGCCAGAGGTCTTCCGGTCGATCCGGTTCGCTCGCGGCGATCTCATCCAGAAAGCGATGGAAGCCACACTCGATGCAAAGCGTTTTCAAGGCCGGGTGATCGATCCCATCCCGGCAAAGGTCGGCCCAGTCGAACGTGATCGGTAGGTCGGTCCGAAGCGCGATCAGCTCCCGGGCCTTCCGAGCCACGTCCGCATTCTTGTACAGATTTTCCTTCCGCTTGACCCCGGAGACCTTCGGGATGTTGTCGAGCAATCCATCCAGCGATCCGAACTGCTGGAGCAACTGCGCCGCCGTTTTCGTGCCGATCCCCGGCACCCCCGGTACGTTGTCAACCGCGTCTCCGGTCAGGGAGAGCAGATCGACGACCTGCTCGGGGCCGATTCCCCAGTCCTTCTTCAACCCGTCGACGTCAAGCACCTGCTGCTTCCGCAGATTGTAGATAAAGACATGATCGCCTAGAAGTTGTCTTGCATCCTTGTCCGACGTGCAAATGAACACGTCCATCCCGTGATCAACCCCGAGTCGGGCGATGGTGGCGATGACGTCGTCGGCCTCGGCCCCTTCGTATTCAAGGATCGGAATGCGAAAGCCTTCGAAGACGCGCCGAATCAAAGGGATCTGCGGCTGCAAGTCGTCGGGCATGGCCGCGCGATTGGCCTTGTACTCCTCGAACAGGTCCGAACGAAAGACTCGCCCCGGACCATCAAATGCCGCGGCCACCGAATGAGGCTTCCGATCGCGATGAAGGTTCAAGACATCCCGCATGATTCCGAAGACGGCGTTCGTCGGTTGCCCCGCCGGTCCCGTCATGGTCGGAATCGCATGGAAGACCTGATAGATGATCGAATACGCATCCAGCAAGTAGAGCGTCGGGCGGTCGTTCATCGTGATCAGGGGCAGAGGTGATGGAAGAAAGGAGGGAACCCGAGGTGGTGGTGGCCAACCCAGGGCTGCACGCGACGGAGGGATTGAACTCGATCGACTATCCCCCGCAACACTCTCGCTGTCAAGCCGGCGACCCGCCTGCGGTCAAGCTCGGCTGAGGACAAGGCCTTCGACCTCGACTCCACCTCAACGGAACCAGGAACCTCCTGATGAACGCTCCTGCGCTTCTGGCTCGCCCCTCGGGAATGACTTCGTTAGATCGTGGTGCTTCAGGAAATCCTTCCGCTCCCGCATCGCGTTCCCCGTCCGGCTTCTCGTACAATCCCCATCCAGGAATCGATCTTTCCGGCCTTTCCGATACGACGATCCGCGCTCGTTGAGGAGTCACTGCTCATGAGAACCGCCGCTCTACTGATGCTCCCCTTGCTCCTGATCTCTCCAGCATTCAGCAATGACGAGCCCCCGATCACTCGCGAAGCTGTTTGCCGACGCGTCGAGACGCCCCCCGTTCTCGACGGCACGCTTGACGACCACGCCTGGACTGCTGCCCAGGCCGATGAGATCAAGCATTTCTCCGCCTTCTGGGCCGGAGAGGCTCGCGGCGAGGGCACAAGCGCCTGGCTCGTCTGGGATGACGACGCCCTCTACTTCGCCGCCACCATGACCGACGCCGAGCTGCGAGCCTTCGGCACTGAGCGCAACGATCGCCTCTGGCTCGGTGATGTCTTCGAGCTGTTCTTCAAGCCCTCCGAAGACGACCCGCGTTACTACGAGTTCCAGGTGAACCCCCGATCCGTCATCCTTGAGCTTGCCTTCCCTCGCCGTGGGTATTCGTTCGAGGAACTTGCCGCGAAGCCTCCGCTGGGCTTCGAGGCCGTTGCCGTCGTCGAGGGTACCCTCGATCATCCAGGCGATTCCGACCGCTCGTGGTCCGTCGAAGGGCGCATCCCGTGGTCCCTGTTCGAGGCCACCGGCGGTCGCCCTGCGATCGGGGATACCTGGCGGTTCGCGCTCTGCCGCTACGACTACGGCCCCGAGGGGACCGAACCCCTTCTGATGAGTTCTGCCCCTCTCGGACAACCGAGCTTCCACCGCTACGAGGATTACGGCCTGCTCCACTTCAAAGGCACAAACGACTAAGCCCGAGGGATCGTTCCCTCAACGCTGCTTTCGTTTCCTTGAGTGAGCCCGAGCCTGTTTCTGCTGTTTCTTTTTCGACTTCAGCTTCTTGAAGTCCGGACGCTTCGAGCCGGGCGACGGCTCCCAGCCGGTTTCGAAACCGAGTGGTGCGAACCGAGCGTTTCGTTTCGGTTTCGGACCAAGACCCAGCTGATACCTGACCTCCGGCCAATCTCCCGCGATTGAAGCATCAATCCGATCTGCCTGGAAGGCCGCCTCGATCACCGGGGCGGCCTCGATCGCTTCCAGATCAATCAGTGCACTGACGACGAATCCGTTCAACTCCGGGTCGTTTTCGGGGTGCGTTGCCAGGAGGTTCGACAGGTAGGCCACAACCCGATCCCGCGATTCGGGATGGGCCTGGGCCACCTTGACGAACGATTCGCTCACTCCAACTCGGTTGAGCGCGTCGTGAGAGTCGTCCGCAAAATAGCGTTCGCATGCCGGCAGAACGTCGGGCCCGAGAATCGCCATGACCTCCGCGAATTCTTCCATCCAGAAATCATGGATGTCGGCGATTTGCCCGTAATTGGCCAGGAGGGGTTCCACACCTTCGACCGCTCCCAACTGCCCCAGTGCCCGAAGCGCATGTTCGCAGGCCCAGGCCTGAGCCTCATCAACACCCTCCTCGTCACACTGAAGTAACAGCTGTGGGTCGGTTGCCAGGCGAACCAGGTCTGAAACATGCTCGGGGCCAATCCCCATCGCCCGGTAATCGGGCCGATCACCCCCCAGTTCGGTTTCGCCGAGGCGAAGCAGTTGGTCAAGCGGCGGAGGATAATTCGCGCTCATCGTTCCCGTTCCGGTTGGTCCTGATCGGTAGCCGTTCTTCCGATGATCACGTGCTCTTGAAAGTGTGTTCGTTCTCGCGTTCAGAACAGCGCATGCAGGGGTGTCCCTTCGACCATTGGGTAAGGGCGATGCTGCAGGTCATGAATCAACGTCTCATGATCAACCCCGAGGCAGTGATAGAGCGTGGCGATCAGATCTCCCGGCGAGACCGGATCTGTTGTCGGGTAGGCCCCGATCGCATCCGAGGCCCCCAGCACCTGCCCCCCTCGAATTCCTCCCCCCGCCAGCACCACACTGAAGCAGTGGGGCCAGTGATCGCGGCCCGCGTTCGCGTTGAATCGGGGGGTACGGCCAAACTCTCCCATCAGGATGACGAGCGTCTCGTCGAGCAATCCGCGCTCAACTAAATCTTCGAGCAAGCTGCTGAAGGCTGCGTCGGTCGGTGGCATCAGTTCGGTTTCCGACCAGCCAAGATGGTTGCGGTGACTGTCGTACCCTTGCCCTCCCTTCCCGCCGTCGTGCCGGACCCAGTTGACATGCACCAGGCGTACCCCGGCCTCCACCATGCGCCTTGCCAGCAAGACCGATTGGCCGAAGACGTGTCGACCATAGCGATCACGCACCTTCTCGGGTTCCGCCTCGATGTCGAACGCGCTCCGGGCTTCAGGAGACGAGATCAGATCGAACGCCGCCTGAGAATAGGCATCGAATTCCGAGATGCCCGAGGCCCGGGTCAGGTGCTCGGCCGTCCGCTCGACGATACTCAATAGTTCCCGACGCCCCCCGAACCGATCCGCTTTCATCCCCGGTGGCGGGCTCACCGCGCCCGGGTCGTAATCAGGCAGGTTCGGATCGCTGTTGATTCGATACGGATCGAACGTCGCCCCGAGGAACCCCGCGTGCTGCCCCGATCGTTCCGGCCCGTTCGGCTGCATCGCCTCGGGAAGAAGCACGAAGGGGGGCACTCCGGCCGTGGGACCGAGCACCCGAGCCAGGGCCGAACCGGGATGCGGCCGGTCGGCTCGGCTCATGAAGCCCGAGTCGCGCACCGGCCGTGCGATGGGGCTGCCAACCATCATCCAGTAGGCCGCCGCGGGGTGATTGGCCTGCGGATGCTGGACCGATCGCACGATCGCGAACCGATCGGCCAGCCTCGCCGTTCGGGGCAACTGATCCGCGATCATCAGGCCTGGCACATTCGTTTCGATCGGCCGAAACGTCCCCCGGATCTCCTCCGGAGCCTCGGGCTTCAGGTCGAACGTGTCAAGATGCGACGGTCCTCCTGACAGAAAAAGGATGATCACAGAGCGTGCCTTGCCCGGTTTCCCGCATTGTGCGCTGGCCTCGTCCTGAGCCCGGAGCAATCGCGGAAGCGTCAACCCCCCCAGGCCAAGGGCCCCAACGCGGATCGCCTCGCGTCGCGATGGTCGAGCGGTCCTGAGGCGATTGCCATCGGCTTCGATCCGGATCATCGCGGTGGTCCCTCTAAGAAGATCAAGGCGGTTCGGCTCCGAAGGCTCGCAAGCTGTTTCGATTCTGGCCGTCCCGCCCACACCACGCAACCGCCAATCACGGTTCCGCCTCAAGGGATGGGTCGAGCAACCAACATCCCCTTGAACCCCTGACCCCGGTCATGATCCAATCAAGTCAGCAAACCGGCCTCGACCTCCTTCCTCGACGTTCCCCGAACCGACCGAGCCTGACTCATGGCCACCGTCACCGACCTTTCCAAGGCCTCTCGCCCCGTCGGCGACCTCTTTGCCGAGGCCCTGCACGCCGACCCCGAACGATTCCGGCTCTCGGACAATCAGGTCCAGTTCTACCACGAGAACGGCTACCTGCCCGGCGTTCGAATCCTCGACGATGTTCAGGTCGAGGCCCTTCGCGAGGAACTGGCCGAGTGGTTCACCCCCGACCATCCGGGGCGCGAGCTTTGGTACGAGTATCACTCGAACGAATCCGCCGATCCCGACCGCGTGCTCTTTCACGCCCTGGGTGCCTGGCGGATCAAGCCAGGGTTTCATGACCTCCTCTGGAATCCCGCCTTTACCGTTCCGGCCTCACAACTGCTCGGCGGCGCCGTCCGGTTCTGGCACGATCAACTGTTTTGCAAGCCCGCAAAGCACGGCGGCGTGGTGGCCTGGCACCAGGACTATTCCTACTGGACTCGAACCGTGCCGATGGCCCACCTGACTTGCTGGATCGGCCTCGACGACAGCACGATCGACAACGGCTGTGTTCACTATGTTCCCGGCAGCCACCGCTGGCCGCTCTTGCCCATCACCGGCCTCGCCGGAGACATGGAGGCCATCCGAGAGGTCCTCGACGACGAGCAATGGGCCATGTTCCAGAACCCCGTGGCCGTCGAGCTAAAGGCGGGCGAGGCCACGTTTCATCACCCGCTGATGGTCCACGGATCGTTTGCCAACCGCACCGCTCGCCCCCGCCGCGCCACTGTCATCAATGTCTTCCGTGACGGCGTTCGCTCCGACACCGACGATGTGCTCCTCGACGGTGTGCCACCGATTCCCCAGGGAGCCTCGATGAACGGCCCGTTCTTCCCCTTGCTCTACGACCCCGCCGGCCGGTGAACTGCGATTCGGCGACGGTGGCCTTGCGTGATCACCGATCGTCTTGCCTCACGTCGGGGCAGGGCGTGCTCGGCAACAACCCTTGGCGATGGTTCGGCCTGGCAAGTTGATGTCGAGCCGAACCAGACCCAGGATTCCACCGTCACACCTCGCACCTTGATCCGTGATACCCTCACAAAGGACCCGAAATTCGGGTGACGGTTCCGTCCGCCCTTGATGGCCTTATCCGGGCCGCAATGGCCGAATTCAGCCATTGGCACTCAGACCCGGCCCTTGAGAGAACGAGGACTCACGAGAGGATCGAGTGAGACGAATTGCGATTGTCATTCTGAATTATCGCACCCCGCTCATGCTGCGGGATTGCCTTGCTTCGCTTGAGGATGAGGTTGATCCGCTCCAGGACCGCGTGGTCGTCGTGGATAATGCGTCTGGTGACGACTCGGTCCAGCAAATTCAGCAGGCTATCGACGAGCATTGCTGGCACGACTGGGTCACGCTGATCGCCTCGGAAGTCAACGGTGGGTTCTCGGCCGGCAACAATCTGGGAATCCAGGCGGTCCATGCGCAGGCCTATCTCCTGCTCAACAGCGACACCATCGTTCGCCCCGGTGCGATTGCCAGTCTGCTCGCAGCGCTCGATGCTCATCCTGAGGTGGGGCTCATCGGGCCTCGTCTTGAATGGCCCGATGGTCGGCCTCAGATCAGTTGCTTCCGGTTTCCCTCCCCCGCCAGTGAACTGATTTCCGCTGCCCGCACTGGTCCGGTGACATCCCTCCTCCGTGCGTTCGAGGTGCCGATCCCCGTCTCGGACGAACCCTTCGAGCCGCAATGGATCAGCTTCGCCTGTGTTCTGGTGCGGCGGGCCGTCATCGATCAGATCGGCCCGATGGACGAGGGCTATTTCATGTACTTCGAGGACATCGATTACTGCCGGCGAGCCCGGCAGGCGGGCTGGGGCATCCTGTCCTGGCCGGATGCCCACGTGGTCCACCTCCGCGGGGGAAGCAGTCCGGTCAAGGAGGAGATGGCCGCCCGCAAACGTCCCCGGCCCTATCTCTATGCCTCGCGGTCACGCTATTTCGCCAGGTTCTACGGGGGAGTCCCGGGATTGTTCCTCGCCAATCTCCTCTGGTATGCTGGTCGGCTTGTCTCCCTCTCCCGAGAATACGTTGGCAACAAGAAACCCCACACGTGCGAGGCTGAGGCAATCGACCTCTGGACCAACTGGCGATCACCACTCCAGCAACAACCCCAACGCCTCAGCCCTTCTGCCAGCCAGCAGCCTCGCAGACGCTCCGATTCCGATCCCAATACCCTTTCCGCTTCCGAGTCGCTCGCCGACCCCGGCCCCCTTCACCATTCATGATCCATTCGTGTTGTTAATGTATCCTCATGAACACTCCGCCTGACTTTATCATCATCGGGGCCATGAAATGTGCGACCAGCACCCTTCATGAGCAACTCGCACTCCAGCCTGGCTTTTTCATGACTGCCCTGAAAGAGCCAAATTATTTCAGCGACGACGACCAGTACGCCCGGGGACGTGACTGGTACCTGAGCCTCTTCGCCGACGCCCGGACCGGAGACCTCCGAGGCGAGTCGAGTACTCACTACACCAAGCTTCCCACCTACCCCCAAACTCTCGATCGCCTGCGCGACCACTGCCCGGACCCAAAGCTCATCTACGTAATGCGCCATCCCATTGATCGGCTCATTTCCCAGTATGTTCATGAGTGGTCACAGCTTGTCATTCCCAACCAGATGGGAATTGACGAGGCCCTCGACGCCCACCCCGAGCTGATCGCCTACAGCTGCTATGCCATGCAGTTGCGACCCTATTTCGAAGCCTTCGGAAGTGATCGAATCCTGCCTGTTTTCTTCGAGCGAATCGCCTCCTCGCCGCAGGCGGAACTCGAACGCATCTGCGAATTCCTTGGCTATCCGCACGACCCGTCCTGGCACCACGACCTCCACGCGCGCAACGTTTCCAATCAACGAATGCGAAAAAATGCCTTGCGTGACGCGATTGTCGAGGCTCCGGTGCT
This sequence comes from Tautonia rosea, assembly GCF_012958305.1. NCBI lineage: Bacteria > Pseudomonadati > Planctomycetota > Planctomycetia > Isosphaerales > Isosphaeraceae > Tautonia > Tautonia rosea. Next base: position 242,475 of record NZ_JABBYO010000003.1, read on the forward strand.
CAGGCAGCTTCGTCGCGCGTTGGTGCCCAAAGCAGTTCGCACCTGGGTCCGGGGGCTCTGGACCCTGAAGCAGAAACCTCGGCTCTCTCCCCGCCAGCTTGCTCGGCTCGTCGATCTCTTCAATGACGACCTGGCAACACTCGGCTCCTGGCTCGGAGTCCCGCTGTCCTGTCCAACCTTCAAGGACACGGTGAAGGCCGGTGGCCTCGAATGGAAGGCCGCCCCCTCGCCGCTCCCCCGATCCTCGATCGCTTCAGCGGTTGTCGAGTCTCCGAGCGGTTCGGATCACTCGTCGCAGGCTTGAACGCAATGAATGGCGAGTGTCGAGCTGAGGTCGAATTGATCGTCTGATCACTCACAGAACGATCACGATCTCACCGAACTACTCCTCGGCCTCGACCGGGTTGACCAGCGTTCCGATCCCCTCGATCTCCGCCGTCACGACCTCGCCGGGCTTCAGGAACCGCCCGCGCCCCTTGCCCGTGCCGCCGGGGGTGCCGGTGCCGATGATGTCCCCCGGCTCCAGCGTCACAAACGAGCTGATGAACGCGATGATCGCCGCGACCGGGAAGATCATCTGCGCGGTGGAGCTATTCTGCATCTCCTCCTCATCGACCCAGAGCTTCAGGGAAAGCTGCTGCGGGTCGGGCAGGCTGTCGGCCGACCGAATGCAGGGGCCGATCGGGCAGAACCCATCGTGCCACTTGCCATGCAGCCAGTCGAAGAAGGCGTCGCGCTCGCGCTTCTTCCTCCCCGGATTGGGGCGGAACCCTCGGTCGCTCACGTCGTTGATGACCGTGTAACCGGCGACATACTTCAAGGCGTCAGCCTCAGAGGCCCCCCGGCAGGTCTGGCCGATGACCACGCCTAGCTCGCACTCCCAGTCGATCCCGTCGGGTGAGATGTTCGGAATCACGATCGGGTCGCCCGACCCGCTCACGGTCGTGCTTGGCTTGAGGAACACGTACGGGAACGTCTCGGCCCGCTCGGCGGCAATATCCCCCACCTCGACGCTATGCTCCGGATAGTTCCTCGCCAGCATGAGGATCTTCCCCGGCCGTTCGATCGGAGGCAGCAGCCTGACCTCCTCCAGCGGTACCGCCAGCTCACTCAGGGCCTCCTCATCGAGCCGCTCCACCCACTTGGACAGCTCCCAGGCCGCCCGGTGCGACCGCCCGCTCGGCGGCAAGAGGCCGATCAGGTCGTCCGTATCGAGGATCAAGAGCTCCAGATCCATCGCCTCGGTAAACGCCTCGATCGCCTGGTCAAGCGGGACCACATGGTCATCCATGAAATAGCCGGTCAACGCCACGTCATCGTCGAGTGCGAAACGGCAAAGTCGCATCGGGCAACCTCATTCCCTGGTCCCGAACGGGAAAGATGACACATCCTTCCAGAAAACGCGTCTTAACTTAACCCCGAGGACCGTTCCCGGCAATGCTCACCTCGCCTCAGTTGCGAACCATGCAGAGGCACCAGTGGTCTCGACCCTTCCGACTGGCCCCACCTTGGTTTGTCTGGTAAAATGATTTTGCAATACGATTCTCAATCAATGAGTCGAGGACTCCTTCCGACATCTTCCTGGCATGACTCTCGCTGTCGGTCGTCTCCTGATCGCCTGGTCGCTGGTCGCCTACGGGGTTGGAGCCCTGGTGGGACCGGCCCTTCATGCCTTGCCCGGCTGTGATCATCACGACTCGGGTGGGTCCTCCTCGAATGCGCCTGAACCGGTCTCCCCGACGCACGACGACTGCCTGATCTGCAACACGATCAACGCCGTCTCGATCCCCCTCGCAATTCCGGCTGCTCCGTTCCCTGAGTCGATCAGAATCGCCGAGGTTGCAACCCCTCCCCTGACCACCTTGGACAGGCCTATCGGGCTTCATGGCCCTCGCGCCCCTCCCGACAAACGGTCAGCCAGCGCCGCCTGATTTGACCGTTCTGTTCTTGAATCCGCCCGAGATCCGATTCTGGGATCACTTCGCGCTGGGCTTGCGTGATCATCCGATGCCACGCCTATCCCCTGCAGGGCGTGTCGTGTACCGGACGAGCACGCGCCCCTCGGTCTTGGTTCCAGGAGTGCTCCCTTTGGCCTTTCGTCCGCCAAGGGTGAAGGGATCCGGGCGCCGGCTCGCACTGGGAGGAGCGTATTTCATGGCTTTGCCCCTGACCAAACGACGACTCCGCACGGGAGGCCCCAAAGCTGGGTTGCCGGTTTCCGCCCCCTTGCGTCGCGAGGCCGCCAACCTGCTCGACCTCCAGTTGTGGTGCTGGGGTCTCGACATCCGACGCCCTCAGGGAAACGCCCTGATCGGCTTCGGCTTCCAGCGCATTCCCGTGGCCGAAGGTGGTCGAGGCACCAGCGCCTATCAAAAACCGCTCGACGAGGGGCGAACGCTCGTGCTCTGGGGTTCGGGCCTTGTCCTGACGGATCCGGTCGTCGGGGCCGTCGCGGTCCGTCGCTTCGAGTTCCGTCTCTCATTCGATCGATCCCCGACGCTGACTTCCGAGCTGCTGGCTGCCGGATCGGTCCCGGAACTCGGCCCGATCCTCGATCCCGACGATTGTGGCCGGGCCCATCGCCTCGTCCTCTCCGTCTTCGAGGCGATCATCGCCTACGAATCCTGGGCGATCGACCACCTTGGCCCAGGCGAACGCCAGCGAGGCATCAACGCCTGGCCGAAACTCCGAATTCCCGCCGAGCAGCTCGTCTCCACCTGGCAAGATATCGCCAACCGCTGGCGCGTTGGCATGCCCTTGCAATCCTCTCCGACCCGGGCCGACCTCTCATGAGCCAATCCCCCCATCGCCTCCCTGTCACGGTCCTTTCAGGATTCCTCGGCGCGGGCAAGACGACGGTTCTGAACCACGTCTTGCACAACCGCGACGGGCTCCGGGTGGCCGTGATCGTCAACGACATGAGCGAGATCAACATCGACGCCCGCCTCGTCCGCGACGGCGCGAGCCTCAGCCGCGTCGAGGAGCGCCTCGTCGAGATGACCAACGGCTGCATCTGCTGCACCCTTCGCGAGGACCTGCTCATCGAGGTCGCCCGCCTTGCCCGCGAAGGCCGCTTCGACTACCTCCTGATCGAGTCCACGGGCATCTCCGAGCCGATGCCTGTCGCAGAAACGTTCACGTTCGAGGATGATCAGGGGCAATCCCTCTCCGAGATTACCCGACTCGACACCATGGCCACCGTCGTCGACGCCGGCGCCTTCCTCCCCGAAATCGAGCGCTCCGACGATCTCCTCGACCGCGGCCTCGCCATCGGCGATCACGACGACCGCACGATTGCCGACCTCCTGCTCGATCAGGTCGAATTCAGTGATGTGATCATCCTCAACAAGACCGACCGCGTGTCCGAGACCGATCTGGCCCGGGTCGATGCCCTCCTGCGACGCCTGAATCCCTCGGCCTCAATCGTCCCCACCCAGTTCGGCCGGGTCCCGCTCGACGCCATCCTCGACACCGGCCGGTTCGACTTCCATCGCGCCGCCGAGGCCCCCGGCTGGCTCGCCGAGCTGCGCGGCGAACACACGCCCGAGACCGAGGAATACGGCATCCGATCCTTCGTCTACCGCTCCCGACGCCCTTTCCATCCCTTGCGCTTTCATGCCTGGATTTCTTCCGATCATCCCGGTCTTCTCCGCGCCAAGGGGACCTTCTGGCTCGCCTCTCGCCCGTCGTTCGTCGGCCTGTACTCACTCGCTGGAGGTGCCTGCCGGACCGAGCCTGCCGGCGTCTGGCTCGTCGACACCCCCAAATCCGAATGGCCCGACGACCCCGTCGAATGCCAGGCTGCACTCGACGACTGGCACCCCGACTTCGGCGACCGCCGCCAGGAACTCGTCTTCATCGGCCTCGACCTCGACCCAGACGCCCTCTACGCCTCCCTTGACGCCTGCCTCCTCACCGACGCCGAGCGATCTCTCGACCCCTCCTCCCTGTCCGACCCCTTCGCTTCCTGGGATCTCGACCCTCCCGCCTGTGACCACGATCATGGCGCGTTCGAGCACCTGTCACCGCCTCGGCCGTCATCGTAACTCGCTCACCAGGACGGGGCAGATCCGCACGTCCCGGTACATCCCGTCCGCGTTCCCAGTGCTCACCGCCGAGCCCATCTCGGCCTCGATCACTGCCCCCACCAGGAATCTTCGAGGCACGCACCAGCCTTCTCACGCGAGTCGCCGCGAGCCAAGGAAGACCCCAGGCGAATTTCCCTCGATTACAACGCGATTCGAACTTTTTCCAAGTTTTTATCCTGTTGTCTTGCAAAAGGTTGTGGCAAATTCCTTTCCTGGTTATTCAGGCGTTTGTGTGTTCTGGCACCAAATGTGGATCACAGGGCTCCACGTCACCTGAGCACGATGCCAAATCGACAACTGGTCAGGTGAGTCAGATCAAGAATGCCACACATTCAGCATCACCTGCGAATTCAGGAGCCCCGACATGTTCTACCGAACGATGATCTCCCTGCCGACCCTCGCCGTGATCTCGGGCATCGTCCTCGCCAGTGGGTCGAACGAGGCTCAAGCTCAGGTCCCGCAACAGTTCGTCAACCAGCTCAAGAAGCAGGTCGCTCCGTTCCTCGTCGGCGGTCAGCCCCCCGTGCAACAGCCCCCGATCCAGCAGCCCCCGATCCAGCAGCCTCCGATCCAGCAACCGGCCCCCGCGTACATTCAGCCGGCCCCGGCGCCGACCAACGGCTACTCGCTGGGCGTTTACACGCAGGTCGTTTCGCTGCCTCCGTCGTTCGGCGCACCCGGCGGTGGACCGGCCGTCGCTTACGTGAATCCGGGGCAGGGGGGCGCTCCTCCGCAGGTCGGCCTGATGATCACCAGCCTGATGCCCGGTGGAGCGGCCCAGCGGGCCGGGCTGGAAGTCGGCGACATCATCGTCTCGGCCAATGGCCAGCCGACCCCGAACGTCGATTGGCTCCGATGGATGCTGAACAATTCCAATGGCTTCGTGAACCTGACCGTGCGAAACGTCCGACCGCCTCACGCGTTCGTCCAGGTGCCCGTCTCCCTCGTCGGAGGGGGATTCCCGATCGGCCAGCCCGCCGCAGTCTCCTATGGACAGTGACTTAACGGACCACGAAGCACCGGCCTGCACGCCACCGGAATTCCAATCCCCTCGGATCGTGCAGTCAAGACCCTCTGTTTTCCTCACCATCGCCTCCCAGGTCGGGGTCAGCCCGATCTCGGAGGCGAGTTGTCGTTCTGAGCATTATTCGATCATGTCTGCGGTTGTTCTGTGCCTTCTCCGCCCTATTCCGTTTGCGTGGAAGGCCTGGGCGGTCCCAGGTCGCTGATGTGATATCCCTTCGGATAGCTTTTCGAGCGCCTCTTGCTGTGAAAGTGCGGCCGACGTCTCGGCGGCATCATCCGTAATCCGACCGCCCGAGCCCTCAAGGCCCCTTCCACCAGTCGCCTCATCGTCTTCGAGGGGCGTGGGAAATCGAACGCCCTGAGAATCGCCTCGTCCATCATCGCGTACATCGCCGGCCGCACCAAGGGGCGGATCGCCTTCGGATACCAGCTCAGGAACAGGTCGAGCGTCGCTTGCCCGATCCTCACGTTCGATTCGGCCAGCCGGAAGTGCTCCCGCTCATACGCGACGTTGTACTGCTCGAATGCCGGATAATCCTCGGGAATATCCTTGATCCCCATCCGCTTGCCCACCTCTCGCCAGAAGTGGAACATCGCCAGCCGTTCCTGCTCCACATACCCCCGCCACCCGAATCGCGCGTTCCACCGGATCGGCTCGAACACGAACGTCGAGAGCACATACAGATAATCGCCATTGTCGATCGCGAATCTCCGATGCATCCCGTTCATCGCCCGTAACGCCTCCTTGCCCCGATCGCTCTCGTACCCGTGTTCCATCAAGATGCTGACGATGAGGTCCGTATCGTCGTACCGCTTCTGTGGCCTCGCCGCGAACTCCCCCGTCCGATCCAGCAATCCCGAGATGCTCGGCACGCAATACGTCCGAAACAGCGCAAACTCCAGGGACCGCGCCACGTCGAACGAGAAATCATACGTGTTGCTTAGACTTACGATCCGCTGACAATCCCTGACCGGATCGAGCTGCTGAATCTCATCAAGTACGGGAGATTTGGCCATCAAGGGAACCCTCTGAGATGAAGCGCGTCTCCCCAATCTACCCCGGTTGTCCCTCCTGAACCACCGACGGCCCGACCTCGCACTCATCCCGGGCCGCGACGGTCCCCGATGGGGCCCAGCGCCACTCTTGCGTACCGATGCGATCGCGACCATCCTGAAACCGCCCAATCCCCCCAACCCTGGGAGCAACCTCCGGCGCCCCGGCCTGTCCCTCGTCCGATTCCCGTAATTCGCGTAACCGATCGCCCCCAACTCCGCCTCTTTCTCCTCGAACAGACCTCCGGACGCCGACCCTTTCCGAAGGACCGCCCTCATGCCCGGCAACCCCCGGACCGCCGGAATCCGCGAGTTCGACCGTCTCTTCCACCAGGGGACGCTCCTCGGCCGTTCCGAGGCCGAGCTGCTCGACCTGTTCGTCTGCTCCCGAGACGAATACGCCTTCGAGGCCCTCGTCACCCGCCACGGGCCGATGGTCCTCCGCACCTGCTGCGCCCTGCTCGCCGACCCCCATGACGCCGACGACGCCTTCCAGGCCACCTTTCTTGTCCTTTCCCGCCGCGCCGGTTCGATCCGCAACGCCAAGCTGCTCGGACCCTGGCTCCACCGCGTCGCCCGACGCGTCTGCTCCCGATCCCTCGCCGAGTCCTCCCGCCGCTCCCGCCTCGAACGCCCCTCGACCGACGCCCTTTCCTCCCTCGCTGCCCCCTGCGCAACCCTCCCCCACGCCGACCGCGTCGCCCTCCACGAGGCGATCGACCACCTCCCCGAACGCTACCGCCGCGTCATCATCCTCTGCGACCTCGAAGGCCACTCCCACGCCGAGGCCGCCGCCCGCCTCCGGTGCCTGATCGGCACCGTCAAGGGCCGCCAATCCCGCGCCCGGTCCCTCCTCGGCCGCCGCCTCACCCGACTCGGCCTTGCCCCCGCCTCCTTGCTCTCCGGCACGCTCCTCTCCCTCCCCACCCGCGCCTTCAGCGTCCCCCACACGCTCATCCACCGGACCTCCCGCACCGCCGCCACCTTCGCCCTCGGCAGTTCCCTCGCCCCCGGGACCGTCCCCGGCGTCGCCCTTTCCCTCGCCACAGGAGTCTTATCCAGCATGGCCACCCACCAGCTCAAATTCACCGCCCTCGTCGGCCTCCTCGCCCTTTGCCTCGGCTCCTCCGGCCTCGCGGCCCTGCGGCACGCGACCGACGACGGCCCTCGATCGGTAAACGCCCCCCGGTGCTCGGGGGCTCGGCTCCCGACGCTCCCGAGGATCTTCCCGACGCGATTCGCTCGCTGATCGGAGCGTGGGAATTCGTCTCGATCAACGATCATCACATCACCGAGGGCACGAGCCGTTTGGGGGTCGCGTTCGTGGGGCGCGTCCAGGGCGGATCGAAGGTGGTCCTCTCGGGCAGTTCGACCTTCATGCCGTTCGAGCTGGTCGATGGTGACAAGCGGGTGACCGCTAAAAATGCTCGGTGGGATCGCCACGTTGTCGTTGATCCCGACGCAACGCCCCTGACGTGGGATTACTGTTCTTTCGAACCCAAGACCGCCTCGGGCCCGATCTCGGAGGACTCCCTCATCATCGCGAACCGGGGGATCTGTCGCCTCGACAAAGAGACCTTGACCCTTCACGTCGCCTCTGCCAACTCCGCCCGGCCCGATGACTTCGATCGTGGGGGGGAGTCCACCACTCGCATCGTCCTCACCCGGCTTCGCAACGAGTCTCCGCGACGCTCGACGCCGAACGCGGGCGGGGTGGCTGATGTCGTCCCAACCCCGGCAGAACATGCGGAAGGCGACCGCCCCGACGGCCTGGATCGTCCCGCCCCTGGCGACCTCGACGCGGCGAAGGCTCCCCCACCCTTCGAAGGCGTGGCGGATCTTCGTGGGGAAATGGCGTCTTCAGTCGATCGAAGGCGATGTGCTCAACAAGGACATGGTCCCAAGGATCGACATCGGACCGATTCTCGACCTCGGTATGCCGAAGAACGGTCCGATCCCGGTGATGGTCGGTGTGCATCATGGGGCGGTTGGTCACGGGATCGGGCCATCCTTCCCCACGAGCGAATACCCGATCTATCTCGTCGATCCGACCGCGACCCCTCCCCGCATTGAACGGTCCACAAGGGAAGGCCGGGAATCCCTTCCCCGGTCCTGCGGCGTCTACCGGATCGAAGGCGATCGTCTCACACTCCAGTTCGTCGATCCTGACGCCCCCCATCCCTCCGGCTTCGAACGAACCGGCCCAGATTCGACCCGCTACATCTACCGCAGGATCAACTTCAGCGGGGTGCCTGGGGTCGTCCCGACCCCAGCGGAACGAGGGGAAGGCGACCGCTTTAACGATCAGGGCCAGGGCGCCAATCAATCCATCGACTCGCTTCTCGGCACCTGGGTGAGCACTCAAGAAAGTGATGGAGCCTATTTTGCTTTGGAGATTCTCCACCCCAATCCGTCCGAGCGGCTCGGCATCGATCAGGAGACGCATCAGCTCCTCTTCCGGTTAAGGATGCAAGCGAACGATCAAATCGTCGCCGAGAGTTTGATGAGTCAACTTGTTGCGACGTTGGACACCTCGGCTACGCCAACCCAGATCAACTGGTTTGATCCTGCCGATTCCGAGTCGATCGAGAACCATATACCATCGAGTGAGGGAATCTATCGACTCGAAGGAGACACGTTAACCATTCACATGAATGGTCACAATCGTGGCCGACCCACAAAATTCGAGGGAGAGTTGGAGCAAGGGTCTTCCTATCTCTGGGTTTTTCGACGATCTGAACTGGATCTGTTCTCACCCACGCTCAACCTTCACAAGCTTCGCAGGGAAGCGCTCACTCGGTCGAACACCCCTCGAAGCCCTACTGAATCACCCGCTCTCCAGACCACCGAAATCGACCAACGCCTCTCCGCCCTCGAAGCCAAGCTCGACCGCCTGCTCGAATTGCTCGAATCACCCGATCGCTGACGCGATACCACGCATCCTCCCCGGCTCGGGCCGAACATCCCTTGCCCCGCGCCGGGGCCGGGGTGGATGATGGAAGCGAATGGACCATCAGCGGACGGGGAGGGGCCGGTTCCGATGACGATTCACTTCGAGATCCCGTCGGAGATTGAAGATCAGGTGCGTTCGAGGGAAATCGACCTGAACGAGAAGGCTCGCGAGGCGTTGCTGGTCGAACTGTACCGCGAGGACCAGATCACCCACGGTCAACTCGGGCGGGCCCTTGGGCTTGATGCGTACGAGACCGACGGTGTTTTGAAACGGTATGGTGTGGGCCTCGATCTCACGGCCGAGGAGCTGCAAGAGGAGGCCCGTTCGCTTCGCCTCGCGAGACCGGAATGATCGTCGTCACCGACGCGACGCCCCTTCGCTACCTTGTGTTCATCGGCGAAGTCGGTGTGCTCCCCGCGTTGTTCGGGACCGTGTTCACCGTCCCCGAGGTGCTGGCCGAACTGGGGCGCTCGACCAGCGCTCCGCTCGAACCGGTCCGACGATGGGCCGCCGACCCTCCCGCATGGTTGCGGGTTCAGGCCCCGCTCAGGGTCGATGAATCCTTGCGTCGTCACCTGGATCCTGGCGAGGCGGAGGCGATCGCGTTGGCCCAGGAACTGGGAGCGGATCGAATCCTCCTCGACGAAACGCGAGGGCGACGCCTTGCCAAAGAACTCGCGGAGGCCGAGCGGATCGCCGGTCGGTCGTCCTGGCACGTCGCCGGGACCCTGGCCGTCCTCGAAGAAGCTGCCGTCCGGGGCCTGATCGAGATTGAGGCGGTCATCGACACCCTTCGGGGGACGAAATATCGCGCAACCGAGAGCATTTATCAGCAGATGATCGAGCGAGTTCGTGAACGGAAGAACGGTTGAACGTTGTGGGCTCCGCCGACTTGCCCGACACACCCTCTCCCGATCCGTTGCCCAACGCCCCGTGGTCTCGTACGATCATTGCAAAGGAGGTTCCCATGCCCCACGACGTGACGTACGAGCCGATCGGGCGCCTGATCGACGGCCTCGGCGGGGGGATCGAGACGACCCCCGAGATCTGCGGCGGCGAGCCGCGGATCGCCGGCACCCGGATCACCGTGCGGACCCTGGAGCAGTACCGCCGCCAGGGGATGACCGAGGCCCAGCTCCTCGACGCCTATCCCACTCTCCGCGCCACCGACCTCGTCAACGCCTGGGCCTTCGTCACCGCCCATCCCGAAACGATCGAGCGGCTGATCCTCGACGCCGAGGAGGATTGATCCTCTGGCCAAACTGTACGCAGACGAGAACTTGTCCGGGCCCTCCGCGCCCTCGGCCACGACGTCCTCACGGCCCTCGACGCTGGCGAGGCCGGCGTCGGGATCGCCGACGACGTCGTCCTCAACTTCGCCACCGCCCGGGGCCGGGCCGTGCTGACTCACAACCGCAAGCATTTCCGCGCCCTGCACGGCTTGGGTCGTCCTCATTCTGGCATCATCATCTGCACCGAGGACCGCGACTTCGACGCCCTCGCCGCCCGGATCGACGCAGCCCTGTTCTCCTCGGGCGATCCTGCCGGGCTTCTGATCCGGGTCAATCGACCACCACCCGGAGGGGGGCTTCGTTCACTCGACCTACCCGAGGATTGAGGCTCCTCGATCCCATTTTCCCGATCACCTCGATTTCATGTGACTGCTGGCCGCCAAAATCACGATGATTCTGTCGAGGCCGTTTCGACGGAACACCGATCGGCGGATCGACGACCGGCCCGAGTCCGGTTCTTTGGCAACTCGGCTCAAGGGAATAACGGAATCAAGACCGCGCCCGAGCCCCCATGTTCGTGGGCGCGAAACGAAGCCAATTTGAGCGATCAGCAACGCCGACAGCACCTGATCGAACGCTCTGCGCGAAACGAAGCCAATCGACCCTGTGCCATTCCGCGGCGCGAAACGAAACCAATCGCTCGACGCATTACGCGGAGCGAACCCATTTTGCGATGCAACCCGTCGAGACGACTCAATCTCCCGAATGGGTTGCCAGCGCACCGAAGGGCGAGACGTGGTTCATCCCAGCCACGATGGCAGCACTGCTGTTCACTCCCCCCGATCGGCGCGAAACGAAGCCAATTGGCGGATCGCTCGCGCGGAACGAAGCCAAATGGTCGTCGTAAGTCGTTGGGAGGAAACAAACTCGTGGTCCAGGGCGGAGCGCTCCCGGCGGTGCGTCCGCCACCGGATCTGGAGCGCTCCGCGGACAACGACCTCAGAAGGTCGGGATGACGACCTTCTCCCCCTTCTTCAGGGCCGACTCATGGGCGCAGAGGCCGACCATGGTCCAGTTGGCCGAGGTCTCGGCGTCGGGCAGGGCGGGGCGCTCGCCGCGGATGGCCATGAGGAAGGCGTGGGTCAGGTGGGGGTGGCTGCCGCCGTGGCCGGCACCCTGGGTGAAGGAGAGGTGCTCCTCGCCTTCGCCGCCGTAGACGCCTCGGGTGGTGAAGGCCTGGATCGGCTCGGGCAGCAGGTGGGCGTAGTCGGGGACCTTCACCCGCTTCGGGATCTCGGGCTCGGGGACCGGGTTCGCCTCGGTGCTCTTGGTGTGGATGATCGGCTCCTCGTTCTCAATTTGCTGCCACTCGAACGACTTCTTCGAGCCGTAGGCGTCGAAGCTCTCGCGGTACTGGCGGGCGGTGTCGAACAGGGATCGCGTCACCTCGGCGCAGACATCCGAGTCCTTGATCGAGAAGGTGGCCGTTTCGATCGCAAACGGGCTGTTGTACTTGGCAATCAGGTCCTCTCGGATGCGGCCCGATCCGTAACAGGTGACGGCCTCGGCATGCTTGCCCAGGATCGCCAGGCAGGGGCTGACGCAGTGCGTGGCGTACCACATCGGCGGCAATCCCGGCCAGTATTCGGGCCAGCCGTCCATGTCCTGCTGGTGGCTGCCGCGGAGGAATTGCAAGCGGCCCAGCTCTCCCTTGTCGTAAAGCTCTTTGACAAACAGGTATTCGCGGCTGTAAACGACCGTCTCCATCATCATGTAGACGGTGCCGGCCTCGCGCTGGGCCTCGACGATCGCGCGGCACTCGTCGATGGTCGTGGCCATCGGCACGGTGCAGGCGACGTGCTTGCCGGCCTTCAGGGCGGCGATCGTCTGCGAGGCGTGGTCGGGGATCGGCGAGTTGATGTGGACGGCGTCGATCTCCGGATCGGCCAGCAGTTCGTCGTAGCTCGTGTACCGCTTGGCGATCTTGAACTTCTCGCCGATCTCGTCGAGCCCCGCCTGGTTGCGTCGGCAGATGGCGTGCATGTCGGCGTCGGGGTGGCGCTGGTAGATCGGGATGAACTCGGCCCCGAAGCCGAGGCCGATGATGGCGACCCGGATCGGTCGGTCGGTGATCGTCTTGGTGGCGGCCATGATTGGGAGCACTCCCAGGGCGTCGAGATCGAAAGGGTGACCGTCGATTGCCTCGCGTGACGGTCCTTTGGTGTGCGAAGATAGAGTGCCGGCGAATGACTCGCAAGAGGCCACGGGCCGACCGATCGACTCGTTCCCATCCGGGGGGAAGCACCATGAGCCACCGACTCCGACCGATCGTCCTGCTCGCCGTCCCCCTCTCGCTGATCGCCCCGCCCGAGGCCCCCGGTCAATCGCTGGAACGGGTCCGCGTGGCCGACGACACTCAATCGTTCGTCCTCGAACCCTCGGGAAAATCCTTCCGCCCCGTCGGCTTCAACTACGACCACGATGGCCCCGGCCGACTCATCGAGGACTACTGGCATGACGAGTGGCCGATGGTCGAGGCCGACGTCCGGGAGATGAAGGGCCTGGGCGCCAACGTCGTCCGCGTCCATCTCCAGTTCGGCCGCTTCATGAACGCCCCCGACGAGCCGAATCCGGCCCAGCTCGACCGCCTCGGCGACCTGCTCGACCTGGCCGAGCGGGTCGGCCTGTACCTCGACCTCACCGGCCTCGGCTGCTACCACAAGCAGGACGTACCCGCTTGGTACGACACGCTCTCTGAGGCCGACCGCTGGGCCGCTCAGGCCGCCTTCTGGAAGGCCGTCGCCGGTCGCTGTGCGGGCCGATCGGTCGTCTTCTGCTACGACCTGATGAACGAGCCCGTCGTCCCCGGCCGCGAGCGGGATCCCGGCGACTGGCTCGGCCCCGGCTTCGGCGACAAGCACTTCGTGCAGTTCATCACCCTCGACCCCACCGATCGCCCCCGCCCGGAAGTCGCCCGGAGCTGGATTCAGACCCTCACCGAGGCCATCCGAACCGTCGATGCCCACACGATGATCACCGTCGGCCTCGTCCCCTGGAGCCTCGACCGGCCGGGCCTGTCCTCCGGCTTCGTCCCCGAGGCGATCGTGGAGGACCTCGACTTCATCGCCGTCCACCTCTACCCGGAGTCGGGCAAGGTGGACGAGGCCATCGAGACCTTGCGGGGCTTCCAGGTCGGCAAGCCCATCGTCATCGAGGAGACCTTCCCCCTCAAGGCCGGTCCCGAGGACTTCGAGCGCTTTCTCCAGGACGCCGAGCCGATCGCCTCCGGCTTCATCGGCTTCTACTGGGGCACGACCCCGGAAGAACTCCGCCCGCCGAAGACCATCGGCGAGGCCCTCTTGCTGAGCTGGCTCGACCTCTTTCAGGAACACCTCGCCCCCCTGGCTGAGGGCTCCAATCCAAATCCTTGATCAACCCTCACGGATTTGACACTCGCGAGTGTCACGACGTGTTGTTCTCCGGCCAAATCGACACGTTGATTATAGCTTGACACACTTCTGACGGTCTTGTATTCTACATTGCTACATTGCTACATTGCTACATTGCTACATTGCTACATTGCTACATTGCTGCTCCACCGTCCTTCCCTTAAGCCTTTTCTCACGATGGAGACTCATCGAGATGAAAATTCGCAGGCAGGTCGAGCAGGTCTCGTGGATTGCCGCGGTCGTGTTCATGGTCGCCGCGATCACGGTCGTGGTTTCCCGTCCACTTTGGGCTGACGATAGGCCAACCGGTCCGACTGGGAGGGTTGTGGAGTGCGACGATCCATGTGGGAGTAATCGGTGCGGCCTTGATGGCTTTTTTTACTGCATCAACGACGACGAAGTTCCAAACGGCGATTGTTCCTGTGTCGACGATTCGTGCCTCAATCACAGGTGTGGGATTCTTAATCCTGGAAATTTGTGCAATTGTGTGATAGATCAGCCTGGCCCTTGAGATGTGTTTTCTGATCGAATCATGGGGTTCCTTGAGGAGAACTGAGCCGTGAATTTTCTGTCAGGTCGTTTCCTGGGTCGGGCCGTGAGGCCGTCGTCGCTGAGCTTTCCTGGGCTCGCGGCGCAGTGCGTGTTAGCTCTCGCTGCGTTCGTTGCGTTGGGAGCAACGTCCCGGGCCGCCCAGGATGACGACCTGCTCCGCGTCTTTCGCGAGGAATACCCCGAGCATTTCAATCACCTCGTCGAGTTCTATTCCAACCTGAAGATGGAAGGTCGCGAGGAGACCGAGGTTCTCGATCCCGACGCGGCCGCCAGGATGAAGGGGCTGGAGAACCAGAGCACGACCTGGGAGTTCGGGGGCAACGGCGATGCGATCCGAGCGATCGTGACGCCGGACGACGGCCCTGCTCGCGTGCTGGTCTCCGGTCCGGAACTTGCGTTCTCCCTGGAGAAACCTGTTGGATCGAAGGCGTATACGGTCACTCGCTTGTGGTCGGAAGGAGACGACGGGGATTCGTCCGGGCGTGTGCGGAGGAGCGTCCTCGCCTCGATGGCGCCGTTCGGTTTCCTTAACGAAACGATCCTTGAGTTCATTTCCAGGCCCGAATGCAGGTTGATCGCCGCGCGAGCGGTCGATGATCCGGACGGCGAGAGGACCCTGGTCGAGATCGACTGGGAGGTCGCGGCGTCGGAACGCTCGCCGAAGTTTAGCGGTTCCTTCCGATTCGACGCGGCCGCGTCCTGGGTCCTCCGCAGTTACGAGACCCTTCACGAGGGGCTCCGCGTCAGGGACTCGGCCACCGGTGAGTTCAAGCCGGGGAACGGCAAGACCTACGGCCTTATATCGTACGACACCTCTTCGGGTGGGATTCCCAGGCTCCGAGAGGTCCGCACCTGGAGGAGTGGCCCCGCCGGCCGCTCCCCCTTTGACGTCGTCAACACGGTCACCCGTTTCGATGAAGGGCCGATGCCGTCGGACGCCTTCACCCTTGAGGCGTTTGGGCTTGGGACGGCCCCGGCCCCCGAACCCTGGCCAATCGCGATCGTTCTGTTCGCGCTGACGTTCGGATGCGTCGCCCTGGCCCTGGTCCTCCGCACGTTCCGGAGGCGGTCGCGTGCCCCGGAGGCGACGAGATGACTCGTCAATGCTCGTCCTTCTCATCCCGATCCAAGGTTTTTCCAAAGGATGCCGTCATGGATCATGATCGGGGGTCTCGTTCTACGTCTCGCGCTGGCTTCACGTTGATCGAGTTGCTGGTGGTGATTGCGGTCATTTCCCTGCTGATTGCCCTGCTCTTGCCCGCCGTGCAGTCGGCCCGTGAGGCGGCGCGCCGGCTGTCGTGCATGAACAACCTGAAGCAGATCGGGCTGGCCTTGCACCAGTACCACGACCGGGCCGGTTGCCTCCCCCTGGGCAGGCACCTCGCGTACGACCCCCGCTATGCCGGGGGCGGCCCGTCGTGCAGGTATCAGTACGTTGACAAGAGTTTCCTGATGAATCTGCTCCCCGACCTGGAGCAGTCCGCCACCTACAACGCCATCAATCACGATCTCCTGATGTTCGGCTGGGAGAACCGCTCGGTCCTGTCCGTCATGGTCAACGTCTTCGCCTGCCCGAGCGACCCCGGGGCCCGCGTCCGCGAAGCCGACACGACCCGCATGGTCCCGAGGAGCCTCGTGGTCCCCGGGGAGCCGTTCCTAATGTCCTTCACGAGTTATTCCGGCTGCTTCGGCTCGTTCGACGTCTTCGGCCTCCCGCGGCCGGAGTCCGATTGCCTGCCGCATCCCGAATCGTATGCCCAGGCCAACGGGAGCATCGGGGACGTCTCGCCCGTCACGCTGGCCTCGATCACCGATGGGCTCAGCCATACGATCTTCGCGTCGGAGAAGGCCACGGGGCGATTCGAGCAGCTCGACCGGGTTG
The DNA here is from genome assembly GCF_012958305.1 of Tautonia rosea. Classification (NCBI taxonomy): domain Bacteria; kingdom Pseudomonadati; phylum Planctomycetota; class Planctomycetia; order Isosphaerales; family Isosphaeraceae; genus Tautonia; species Tautonia rosea. The sequence goes on from NZ_JABBYO010000003.1 coordinate 258,710, forward strand.
CCTCGGAACCGATTTCCACGGCCTGGGGCTGGGCACCTTGCGGGAATCTCGGCGACACCCTGTTCACGACCTTCTATCCCCCGAACATGATCAACCGGGTGGCGGCCGTGGCCGGGTTGGCGCACACCAAGGCCGCGTCGAGTTGGCATCCCGGTGGGCTAAACGTCCTGATGGGAGACGGTTCGACCCGATTCGTGAAGGACTCGATCCAGTCGTGGCCCTTCGATCGCATTACGGGACGTCCGTCGGGTGCGATCCGCCTTGAGGGAGGTTCGTGGGACAGGCTCCCTCCTCCTGGGGTCTGGCAGGCCCTCGGGACGCGACGAGGTGGCGAGGTCGTCACCGCCGACGCACTTTGAAACGGTCGTAACCCAGAGGAGCGGGCGACAGGCGATTGAATGCTGACGAAGCGGGGCGCGGATCGACCCCCGACCATGATTGCACGAGGCTCGACGACGGGACTACAACATCAGGGAGAATCCCCTCCCGAGAATCGAGCCCGACTCATGAGCCAAGCGACCCCCGCCGCCGACCCGACCCCCGCCACCGCCGGCCCCCCGGTCAGCGAGTTGCCGTATGACGCCATCCTGCTGGTCAGCTTCGGCGGGCCAGAAGGGCCGGACGATGTGATCCCGTTCCTGGAGAACGTGCTCCGGGGCAAGCCGGTCCCTCGGGAGCGGATGCTCGAAGTGGCCGAACATTACCAGCACTTCGGCGGGGTCAGCCCGATCAATGAGCAGTGTCGGGAACTGATCACCGCGCTCCGGCCCGCGTTGAAGGAGATCGGCGTCGAGCTGCCCATCTACTGGGGCAACCGCAACTGGCACCCGATGCTCGACGATACGATGCGGCAGATGGCCGACGACGGCATCAAACGGGCCCTGGCCGTCGTCACCTCGGCCTTCAGCTCGTATTCGGGATGCAGGCAATATCGGGAGAATCTGCAGAACTCGAGACGCACGGTTGGGGAAGATCAGACGCCGATCATCCAGAAGATGCGGGTCTGGTACAACCATCCGGCCTGGATCGAGGTCAATGCCGATCGGGTCCGCGAGGCCCTGGGGCAGATTCCCGAAGGCCGCCGCGATTCCGCCCGCGTGGCCTTCACCGCACACAGCATCCCGGAGTCGATGTCGAGAAACTGCAATTATGTCACCCAGTTAATGGAATCGTGCCGCCTGGTGGCCGAGGCGGTCGGCCTGCCCGAGGATCGCTGGTCGCTCGTCTATCAGAGCCGTAGCGGTCGGCCGGAAGACCCCTGGCTGGAGCCGGACATCGTCGACCACCTGAAGGCCCTCCACGAGCAAGGGGTTTCTGATGCGGTAGTCCACCCGATCGGCTTTATCTCCGACCACCTGGAGGTGCTGTTCGATCTGGACGAGGAGGCGAAGCTCGCGTGTCAGGAGATGGGCCTGAACATGATTCGATCGGCCACGGCGGGGACCGACCCCCGCTTCGTCGCCATGCTGGCCGAACTGATCAAGGAGCGCATCACCGAAGACCCCGATCGCCGGGCGATTGGCCGCTTCGGACCCAGCCACGACGTCTGCCCGATCAATTGCTGTGCCCCCCCGGTTCGCCCCGGTCGACCCGCAGGAGCAGGGGGGCCTCCGACGCGTTGATGAGGCGGAAGCACATCGAGCGTTGATCGAGGGAAACCCGGTGGGGTTGTTCGGTACGGGTTGATCTGTCAAAATGCCCGCAGTTTCCACGACAGGTCAATCAACCCCGTCCCCAACGACCCCTCGGAGGGCCCGCCCGGATGAGGATCCTCGTGACCGGCGGTGCCGGATTCATCGGCTCGGCCCTGCTTCGCCAAGTGATCGCCGAGACGACCGACGAGGTGGTCAACGTCGATAAGCTGACCTACGCCGGCAATCTCGACTCGCTCGGCAAGGCTCTGGACGACCCCCGACACCACTTCGAGCGCGTGGACATCTGCGACGCGAGCGAGGTCAAGCGGCTTTTCGCCCAGTATCAGCCCGACGCGGTGATGCACCTGGCGGCCGAGTCGCACGTGGATCGCTCGATCGACGGGCCGGCCGAATTCATCCAGACGAACATCACCGGCACCTTCTGCCTGCTGGAGGCGGCGCTCGGCCACTGGCGATCGCTCGAAGGCGAGGCGAAGAACCGATTCCGGTTCCTTCATATTTCGACCGATGAGGTCTTCGGGTCGCTCGGCGCCGAGGGGTTCTTCACCGAGACCACCCCGTACTCGCCCAACTCGCCGTACTCGGCCAGCAAGGCCAGCTCCGATCACCTCGTGCGGGCCTGGCATCATACGTACGGCTTGCCGACGCTCATCACCAACTGCTCGAACAACTACGGGCCGTACCAGTTCCCCGAGAAGCTGATCCCGGTGATGATCCTCAACGCATTGGCCGGCAAGCCCCTGCCGATCTATGGCAAAGGGGACAACATCCGCGACTGGCTCTACGTCGATGATCACGCCCGCGCCCTCCGCCTTGTGCTGGAGAAGGGGACGCCGGGCGAGACGTACAACGTCGGCGGGCACAACGAGAAAACGAACATGGAGGTCGTCCGGACCCTCTGTGCCCTGCTCGACGAGCTGGCGCCGAACTCCCCCCACCGTCCGCACGAGTCGTTGATCACGTATGTGACCGATCGCCCTGGTCACGACAAGCGGTACGCGATCGACGCCTCGAAGATCGAGCGGGATCTGGGCTGGACGCCCCGCGAGACCTTTGAGACCGGCCTCCGGCGTACGGTCGAGTGGTACCTGAGCAACACCGAGTGGTGCGAGCGTGTTTCGTCGGGAGCCTACCGCGAGCGGCTCGGATTGAAGCGGGAGCAGCAGCCGGCATGAGTACCAAGACCCTTGATCGTCGCGGGATCATCCTCGCCGGCGGCCTCGGCACGAGGCTTTATCCGCTCACACGGGTGACCAGCAAGCAGCTCTTGCCGGTCTACGACAAGCCGATGATTTACTACCCGCTGAGCACCCTGATGCTCGCGGGCATTCGAGAGATCCTTCTCATCTCGACCCCCTCCGACCTTCCTCGCTACCGCGACCTGCTGGGAGACGGCTCCCAGTGGGGCCTTCGCCTTGAATACGCGGAGCAGCCGAAGCCGGAAGGCCTGGCCCAGGCGTTTTTGATCGGTCGCGACTTCATCGGCGATCGGCCCTCGGCCCTGGTGCTGGGGGACAACCTCTTTTATGGCCACGGCTTCAGCGAGATGCTTCAGCGGGCCTCGGCCAGGACCGAAGGGGCGACGGTCTTCGGCTATCACGTCAACGATCCCGAGCGTTACGGCGTCGTCGAGTTCGATGCCCAGGGCAAGGCGATCAGCATCGAAGAGAAGCCGAAGCAGCCGAAGTCGAATTATGCTGTGGTCGGCCTCTATTTCTACGACAATCAGATTCTCGACATCGCGGCCAACCAGAAGCCCTCGGCCCGGGGAGAGCTGGAGATCACCGATTCGAACCTCGAATACCTCCGCCGCGGACAGCTTCGGGTCGAGGTGATGGGACGTGGGATCGCCTGGCTCGACACCGGCACGCACGAGTCCCTTGCCCAGGCTTCGGACTTCATCCGGGTGATCGAGCAACGCCAGGGGTGGAAGGTTGCCTGTGTTGAGGAGGTCGCCTACCGGATGGGCTATATCGACCGAGGCCGGGTGCTGGAACTCGCCTCCGGCCTGAAGAATGAGTACGGCGAGTACCTGGTGGATCTGGTCGAGCGCGAGCCGCTTCCATGAATGTGATTGAGACGGAATTGCCCGGCGCGCTGATTCTGGAGCCAAGGGTCTTCGGCGACGATCGCGGCTACTTCATCGAGACCTGGAACCAAGGCCGCTACGCCGAGCTTGGAATGCCGGGTCCCTGGGTGCAAGACAACCTGTCCTTCTCACAGCGGGGGGTCTTGCGAGGGCTGCACTACCAGCATCCGACTGCGCAGGGAAAGCTGGTCAGCGTCTTGCAGGGGGACGTGTATGACGTGGCGGTTGACATCCGGGTCGGCTCGCCGACCTTCGGAAAGTGGGTCGGCGTGACCCTCTCTGCGGCCAACAAGCGGCAATTCTGGGTACCGCCGGGGTTCGCTCATGGGTTCGTGGTCACGAGCGAGACCGCATTGTTCTGCTACAAGTGCACCGACTACTACGCGCCAAAGGAGGAAGGGAGCATTCGCTGGGATGACCCCGATCTGGGCATCCCCTGGCCGATTGCCGATCCGACCCTCTCCCCCAAAGATCTGGCCGGGGTTTGCTTGAAAGACGTTCCGCCCGATCGGCTGCCTCTCCTCGCTCTGACTGGTTGATGCGAACGTCGAGGCGGTTCCGACCGACCGAGGTCCGGCGATGCAACTGCTCGTGAGCTTCCAGCATGTTCGACCCCCCTCCCGGGCCGGACTCGGGTTCCTGGATCTGGGGACCGGCCGGTTTCGGATCGTGCTGGAATTGCCCCCGACAGGAGGGCGTTGCGATGGACTGCTCGGCCTGGCCCGATCGGATCGGATGCTCTTTGTCTCGGCCGCCCCGTTCCGTCATTTGGGAGAGGCGGAGCCGTCGCTCCTGGTCTTTCGGGCCGAGGATCTGATGCCCGAGGCTCGCTACCAGGTGACCGGATTCTCGGACCTGACCGATCTGGAATATCACGAGGGAACACTCTATGTGCTCTCATCCGGGACTGGGCAGATGATCGCGTTCCGGGCCGACCGAGGTCTGATCGATCCGGCGGAACGGTTCCTCTGGCGCCCTCGCTTGGCGGTCGAGGGGAAGGCCGATCCGGCGCTTCACGCGCTGACCTTCTTCCGCAACGAGTTGTACGTCTCGGCCAGTGACCGGGCCAGCTTCGATGCGTTTTTGTTCAATGTGACGCGAGACTCGGTGGCGGCTCGGACGTTGCAGGACCCGGAATCGCTGGCGGTGGTCGGCAACACCCTCTGCTACGCGGCGGGCCGATTCGGAGCGGTCCATCAGCTTGGTGCAGACCTTGCACTCCAACGATCGGCCGGGATCGAGGGACACGTCCAAGGGCTTTGCGAGGCCGACGGTTCGCTGTTCGCTGCCTCGACGAACCAGGGGCGCTGTGTGATCCACCGCTTGAAGGCGGACGATCTGAGTCTTGAGGCGTCGATTCCCATCGATGTCGATGGGGTCGAGGTGGCCTGCATGCTGCCGATCGAGGGGGCCGGAGCGTGGCCCGATCCCCCGGAGCCGATCTGGTTCGAGATGTTCGGCGAGCGAATTTGAGTGCGTCTCCGCCTTTTCAGGGCTGGACCGATTGACCAGAATGAGGGATCGGCCTCCCTCAGGCGGTCTGGCTGTCCGCAAGGCTTTCTCCCCAAAATGAGACGTTTTCCATGTTGCCGACGTTGATCGCCCTGCTGATTCTTCCGGGTTTCGAGCGATCACTGCCGATCATCAGGAGTCCGGTCGGCACCGGACAGTCGGGCTTTTCCGGGGACGGTGGCCCCGCCCTCGAAGCCCGGCTGAACGGCCCGTTCGACGTGACCTTCGACGGTGAGGGGAACCTTTATCTCTCCGACACGTTTAACCATCGGATCCGTCGCGTTGACGCGGAAACCGGGGTGATCACAACCGTTGCGGGGAGCGGTCGACAGGGGTTCTCGGGAGACAATGGCCTGGCCACCGAGGCAAGCCTGAACGAGCCATACGGGATCTGCCTCGATCGCCTGGGAAACCTCTATTTTGCCGACCGCCTGAACCGAAGGGTCCGCAAGGTGGACGCCGCGGGGATCATCACCACGATCGCGGGTAACGGCTCGGAGTTTACCTCCGGAGACGGCGGTCCAGGGGCCTCGGCGGGCGTGGTAGAACCGAATGGCGTGGCGCTCGATCCGACCGAGTCGATCCTGTATATTGCCGACGTTTCCGGGCACCGCGTCCGGTCGGTGAATCTCGCCTCCGGAGTGATCCAGACCGTCGCCGGGACCGGAGAAGGTCGGCACTCGGGCGACGGCGGGCCGGCCCTGACCGCAGACTTGCATGGTCCTCGGGCGGTGGCGGTGGCTGAGGACGGGACATTGTTTATCCTCGAACGCAACGGGAACACCTTGCGGGCGGTTGTCCCCGGTTCGGGCCTGATTCGGACGATCGCCGGCACGGGTCGCAAAGGCTATTCCGGGGATGGCGGTTTGGCCCTCTCGGCGACCTTCGACGGTCCGAAAGAGCTGGCGCTCGCCGGCAATGTGATGCTGATTGTGGATACGGAGAACCACGTGATTCGACGGATCGACCTGGCCAATGGCCGGATCACGACGGTCGCCGGCAGTGGCATTCGGGGAGGGGCTGGCGACGGCAAGCCGGCGACCGATGCTCAGCTTGACCGTCCGCACGGGGTTGCGGTCGGGCCTGATGGGGGGATCTACATCGGTGATACGAATAACCACCGCATCCGTCGCGTGGAACCCATGCCCTGACGCACCCTCGGTTCTCGATTCTACTGGTCGATCCGTGCCTTCCGCTTCCCTCACCGCGTGCCCAGCCTACCGACGATGACCGAGTCCGACACTCAGCCCTCGCTTGCCTCGAACGTCTCCTCGACCGACGTGGAGTTTCCTCCGTTTGAGCCGCACCCGATGTTCCGGGGCGGGCACGCCCAGACGCTCGTCGGCTTCCTCGCCAAAGGGAAGCCCATTGTATTGCCGATGGTCGAGCGGTCGGAGCTGCTGCTGGACGACGGGGACAAGCTTGTTCTGCTCGAAAGTGCTCCAAGGAACTGCACGGTCGATCGGCCGATTGTGGTGCTGGTGCATGGCCTGGCCGGACATGCCGAGAGTGATTACCAGATTCGCTTTACCGATCGGTTGTTACGGCTCGGGCTGCGGGTGGTGCGGGTGAATCTGCGGAGCGCCGGATCGGGGCTTGGGCTGTCGAAGGGGATCTATCACGGCGGTCGAAGCGAGGATATCCGTGCCGTGGCCGAGCATCTGGCCCGCCGGTTCCCTGAGGCGCCGATCGGTCTGGTTGGGCTGTCGCTGGGAGGCAACATCGTCCTGAAGCTGGCCGGAGAGGCGGCGGATCGCCCGGTTCCGAATCTGGATTGCGTGCTTGCGGCCAATCCGCCGATCGACCTGGCGGTTTGCTGCTCGAACATGAGGCGGTTTCCGCTGACCTTGTACGATCGGTTTTTCGTCCGCCAGTTGATCGCCGACATTCAGCGGTTGCACACGATGGTCCCGGATCTGGGACCGGTGGATCTGGCCAAGGTGAGGTCGATGCTGGAATTCGACCAGCATTACACGGCACCTCGGAACGGCTTTTCCGGGGCGATGGACTACTACCGAAAGGCCAGTGCGGCCCCTTACATTCCGCAGATTCAGGTGCCCGGCCTGGTGGTTCACGCACTGGATGACCCGTTTATTCCGGCCGAACCATTTTTTTCGGTAAATTTTCCGTGTCAAATCCGCCTGGAACTTGCCTTGAGGGGTGGACACCTCGGATTCGTCAGTCGGCAGCGTTGGGAAACCGATCGCCGCTGGCTTGACGCCCGGTTCGCCGACTGGTTGGCCCGACGCTGGGGACGATCAGAGGATGCAGCAGGGGTGTTACTGATTCCGCAAGAGAATCCCGAGTCCACGACGATTCCCCCCCGGATCGAGAACCAGGTCCTCCCATGTCCCGATCGGAACACTCAACCGACAAACTCTCCGCGGCCATCGACGTCTTGAACCAGGTGCGCGGGTCGATGCTCGACCAGATGGCGGACCAGGTTCTGACGATGGCCGACGACTTTGCCGAGGGCGGCTTCCAGGTCAACGAGTTCCTGGAGATGCACGGCTCCCGACTGCACTTTCTCTGTCTGATGATCAGTCAGTTCGAGATGCTTCGGGAAACCCGAAACACCGAACTCAAGGCCAGGGCAAAGGCCTCAGAGCGTCCAAAGTCGCCCGAGCGTCGCATGAAGCGACGTGAAGAACCACTCGTCAATCCCGGGACTGAGGAATCTCCTCGGACTTCGGGAGAGGAGAGCGGAACCGACCTTTAGGAATCGGTCCCGCGAGCGACCCGTTCAATCATTTCGTCACTCGGACGACCTCAGGGGTTCCGAAACAAGGACCTGATTGTCTCGAAGTGCAGGTGGAGGCGGCTCAGGGAGGGGCTGACTTCGCCTGGACGCTCGTTTTGCCAGGCCGACCCAGGTCAGCAACAGAACGACGTTGACGGCAAACGGGACGAAAAAGACGACCGCCGTATCGCCCGATTGCCCGACCACAGCTCCGGCAAGCAAGTTGCCCAGCAAGGCACCAAGGCCGGCGGTAATCACGGTATGAAGGCCCTGGGCTCCGGCCCGACGATGCGGAGGGGCCTGTCCATCGAGGAACATCTGGCCGGCAATGCTGAAACAGGCGATCCCGATGCCGTGCAAGGGGATGCCTGCCAGAGCGAGCCAGAGGGGAGGATCGAGCGCGAGGGACCCGTACCGGACGACCCAGGCGGCGATGCCGATCGCCAGGGTCCCCCGATCGCCGAAGCGTCGAAGCATCCAGGGCAAGCCCCAGAGGGCGGCGATCTCGGGCAACTGGCCGAGGGTCATGGCCGGAGCGAGCCAGCGGCGAGGCAGACCGATGCTCTCCAGGTAAGGCGGCTGGACCTGGAACATGTAAGGTAGGGTCAGCGTGACGCCAAAGGCGGTGACGAAATAAAGCCCGACAATGGGCTTGCGTAGCAGCATTCGGGCATCGGTGGCGGCCTCGGCCCATCCCCAGCCCGAGCCCGACGAGGCCAGGGGGGGCGTTCGAGGGAGTTTCAGGCAAAAGATCGCCAGCACAACGGCCAGGATGGCGCCGACCGCGAAGCCCTCGGAGGCTCCTTCTGGCCCGTCGTCAGAGCCAGTCAACGCCATCGTTTGCGCGACGATCCAGCCGGCGACCATCCAGCCGATCGTTCCCCAGAGCCGTACGCCGCCGAACTGAGCCCGAGGTTGATCCAAATTCCGAAGGGCGATTGTGTTACTCAGCCCTGAGGCCGGCGCGACGATGACCCAGTAAATGAAGAAGAGGAGGAAGATCGGACCGGCCCCAGCAGTCGCTCCGGAAGCCATTACCCCCAGGAAGACGGCGGCCAGCGCAAAAATGATGCTCATGAGCCGATCAGCCGCGACCCGTCGATCGGCCAGTTGACCCGCACCGATCGGCGCGGCCAAACTCCCCAGGGCAAACGTGGCGAAGATCCACCCCCGCGCCTCTCCGGAAATTCCAAGATCTTTCAGGTGAACGGCCAGTAACGGAAACCATGCCCCTTGCACGGCATAGAGCAAGCCCATCATGATTGCCAGTTGCCCGCGCACGTTGACTCCTTTCCCCGAGTTCGACCGCTGTCATCACCAGCATCAACCGACATCATAGGAAGAGGGTGAAGTCTGGTCCCGGCCTGGTTATTGCTGCATTTGTCTGTCGGAGCATCCTGGTCTGTCCGATTCCAATCGCAAGGGGGGAGCAAGTTCGTTTGTGTCCGCCTATGATGGGGTGTTTACGCCGCCGGCTCCGCGGGCCGTCGATCTCGGCAACTGTGCCGATTCTGGAGGGACCAATGGCCGACATCGTCCTGATTAATCCCAAGTTCGAGATCTCATACTGGGGTTTGGAGCATGCCTTGCCCTTGATGGGCAAGAAGGCCAACCTCCCGGTCGCCGCGCTGCCCTTGCTCGCCGCCCTGACGCCGGAGGAACATACCGTCACGCTGATCGACGAGAACGTCGAGCCGATCGATTACGAACGCTGTGCCAGAGCCGATCTGGTCGGTGTGACCGGCATGAGCGTCCAGCGGTTCCGGATGCTCGCCATTCTCAAGGAGCTGAGGGCACGCAACTGCTTCACGGTCGTCGGTGGGCCTTATGTCACGGTTCAGGAAGATTACTTTGATGGCCTCGCGGACGCCATCTTCATTGGGGAAGCCGAGCAAACCTGGCCCCAGTTCCTCCGGGAGTGGTCGCAAGGATTACACCAGTACCGTTACGAACAGCTCGAAAAGTCGGACATGACGGCCGTCCCGACTCCGCGATTCGACCTGATGAAGTCGAAGCATTATGCCTTCGGTTCGGTCCAGTTCTCTCGCGGCTGCCCGTTTCAGTGTGAGTTTTGCGACATCATCGTGACCTTTGGGCGTCGTCCGCGGATCAAGACTTCCGAGCAGGTTGTCGCCGAACTGGACGCCGTGCGTCGCGAAGGCTTGAAGATCGCCTTTATTGTTGATGACAACCTGATTGGGAACAAACGGGCGATCAAGCCAATCCTTCAGGCCGTCGTGGACTGGCAAAAGGCCAATGCCTACCCCTTGACCTTCTTCACTGAAGCCTCGCTCGACCTGGCCGACGACCCTGAGCTGATGGAGCTGATGGTCGAGGCCAACATTCTCTTTGTGTTCGTCGGCATCGAGACACCGAACGAGGCTTCGCTCAAGGAAACGAAGAAGCTCCAGAACCTCCGAAAAGGGGGATCGATCGTCGAGAAGGTTCACCGCATTCAGGACGCCGGCATGGGGGTCTGGTGCGGTATGATCATGGGCTTCGACAACGACGACTCCACGATCTTCGAGGCCCAGCGCAAGTTCCTGCACGAGGCTCGGATTACGACCTCGATGACCGGGATGCTCCACGCCATTCCCAAGACCCCGCTCTATGATCGCCTGCAAGCTGAAGGTCGCCTCGATCCCGACGACCGACCGGCCTATGGCACGAACGTCATTCCGCTGAAGCTCTCAAGGCAGGAATTACTCGATGGCTATGTCCGGGTCATGAACGAGCTGTACGAGCCCGACGCCTACTTCGAGCGGATGGAAGACCTGTTTATCCGGGGCAATCTCCAGCTTGGCCAGGGTCGCGTCCGCTGGTGGCGGAAGCACCGTCTGCGACAACTGGCGACCGAGTCGATGTGGCTCGGCCAGGCAATCGGGATGTTTACCTTGCTGATGACCTCGGTCCCCGATCCGAAGCTCCGCCGCGAATACCGCCGCCGGCTTTGGCGATATTTGAAGCACCGGCAAAACCCCGGCATGGCCCTTATTTATCTCACGCACATCGCCATGCACTACCACGCCTATACTCTGGCCCAGTCGCTTCGAGAGGCCACGAGGAAGTCCCGAACCCCCAGTGCGACCGATCGCGAGCCGGTCCTGATCAACTCCTTCTGAGACCGCTCGATAACCGTGGGAAGCTGCGAGGGCGAGTTGTTCCGGACTGTCGGATCGGCTCGCCCTCTCGGTGTTTTTCTTGCGGGATGAAGGAATCGATTGAAGGGGGCCGGGCGATCAGGCCGATGATAGGACTCAAGGCGTTCCGCGCCTCGGGGCTTCCCAGCCGGGTCGCCCGGTCGGTTCGTCGGTTCGCTCCGGTCGTGTGCCATCACGCTTGGAGCCGGAACGGAGGGACGCCCATGCTGCGGCGTTTCCGCGATCGATTGCTTGCTCGGCCTCCCGTGTCCGGCGGTCAACGTCGGGCTGATAATCGTCGTCGACCGAGTCTGGAGGGACTGGAAGGGCGGCAACTTCTTTCCTCGGTCACGCCGTCGGCCTCTGCCGCGGTGTCGAGCCCTCAACCGGGGGCGAACCAGTCGGGAGTGCCCGTGGTGGTGCGCTATACGTCACTGCCGCCGCTCCGGGCCTGGGCGGGTCAGGAATTCCAGGGGGTAGTGGCTTCGTTCATCTCCAACACACAGTTCGCTCCGGATCGCCTCGTGGCCTCGGTGAATTGGGGAGATGGCCAGGCGAGCCTCGGGGCCGTCGAACTCAATCCCTGGGGTGGCTTCAATGTTCGGGCATCTCATACGTACGCCTCGAACGTTCAGGGGCCGACCTGGGTCAGGATCGACCTGGTGGATGTCGAGACTGGCCAGTGGGTAACCGGGGTCGAGCAGCGGGCCTTTGTGTCTCGCCCATCACCGACCCGGACAGCACTGTTTGCCTCGGGAACCCAGGTGCCCGGAACTCAGTTCGAGCCGACGGATCGGGCCCAGCCTGCACGGCTCCGCTTTGTCGAACGTCGCCAGCAATTCCATGACGCGTCCGAGCGCCATTCCCAGGGAACGGCTTCTCCCGAAGATCTGCGTTTCCTGAGACAGGTCAGAAACTTCCAGGAAGAACAAAACAAGGGATTCTTCGAGAAGATTGGCGATAACTTCTCCAACGCCTGGCCCTTCTAAACACGTGCAAATGGAGCGGGGAGCATGGTTCCCCGCGTGTTTCGGATCGTGTGCCTTCGCACACGATCCGGGGCGTTTCGGCCGGGAACCGTCGCTGCCCTCCTGTGCACTCAGTTCCTGCTTCAGGCGGCTCGACTTGATTCCGGAGACCCGACTCTACAATGATGGGGTCTCAATAAACCGGGATCGAAGAGTCGGGAGGTTCCGCCGCTGCCATGCCGATCGTCGAGGTCGAAGATCTGACCAAGACCTACCGGGTCTTCCAGAAGCGTGACGGTCTGGCCGGCGCTATTCGAGGGTTGTTCCGTCGCGAATACCGCGAAGTGAAGGCGGTTGAGGCCATCTCGTTCGCCATTGAACCAGGAGAGATGGTCGCCTTTCTCGGCCCGAACGGCGCGGGGAAGACGACGACACTCAAGATGCTTTCGGGCCTGATCTATCCCTCGGGAGGTTCGGCTCGGGTGCTCGGGTACACGCCTTCGGACCGGGTCGATCGCTTTCGCCGTCAGTTCGCCCTGGTGATGGGGCAGAAGAATCAACTTTGGTGGGACCTTCCCGCGGCCGATAGTTTCGACTTGCACCGCGAAATCTACCAGCTTCCCGTAGCCGAGTACCGGGAGACGCTCGACGAGCTGACGACCTTGCTCGACGTGGCTCGGCTAACGCATCAGCCGGTCCGCGAGCTTTCACTCGGCGAGCGGATGAAGATGGAGTTGATCGCGGCGCTGCTGCACCGCCCGCGGTTGCTTCTGCTCGACGAGCCGACGATTGGTCTCGACGTGGTCGCTCAAATCACCATTCAACGCTGCCTGAAGGAGTACCACGCCCGCCGAGGGGTGACGATGCTCTTGACCTCACACTATATGAGGGACGTGGAAGCGCTCTGCGATCGGGTGCTGGTGATTAATCACGGCCACCTGATCTACGATGGCGATTTGTCGGGCCTGTCGAGCCGTTTCGGCCAGACGAAGCTGATCAAGCTCGAATTTGCCGAGGGGGAAGTCCCGTCGGACCTTGCTCGATTTGGTGATGTCGACCGCAACGAAGGGGGAGAGGCCGAGATCCGGGTCGATCGATCGCGGGTGGCCGAGGTCCTTGGCGCGCTACTTGACCACTACCGGGTGGCCGACGTGGTGGTGCAAGACCCTCCACTCGAACAGGTGATCACCCGGGTCTTCCAGGAAGGCCGGGAAGGGGCAGATCATGACGCCGCCTGACCCCTCCACCTCGAATCCGCAGGCCGTCACTTTGGACGAGGCCTCCGGGGGTACGGAGACGGCTCCCGATCTGGCTGGAATCGGCAGTGGACCGCTCGCCCCCCCGCACTACGGATGGGGGCCCATGCTCCGGAAGTACGGGAAGATTTATCGCGTCTCCCTGGCCGAGCGCATGACGTATCGCGCCGATTTCTTCATCACCACCTTCTTTCGCTTCCTTCCGACGCTGACAACCATTCTGCTCTGGAGCGCGATTTATGATGGATCCGGCTCCTCGACGTTGGCAGGATTTACGTATGAGCAGACCATAGCCTACCTGTTGATTGTCAACATCAGCCGGATGTTCTCCAGCATGCCGGGGCTGGCGGGTGGGATTGCCCGCGAAGTGCGTGATGGGACACTCAAGAAGTATTTGATCCAGCCGCTCGACCTGATCGGCTACCTGCTCTCGTATCGGATGGCGCACAAGTCAGCCTATATCATCGGGTCGGCTTTGCCGTACGCAGTCCTGTTTGGCATCTGCTATCAATTTTTCGTCGGCAACATTCCGACGGACCCGATGATCTGGCTCGCGTATGCGGTTTCGTTGCTGCTTGCCTTCCTGATCGGCTTCTTCTTCGAAGCGTGCGTGGGGATGGTCGGTTTCTGGTTCCTGGAGATTACGTCGATTCTCTGGGTGGTGATGACCTTGAATTTCTTCATCTCCGGCCAGATGCTGCCGCTCGACTTCTTGCCCCCGTTCTGGGCGGGACTGCTCAAGATGCTTCCCTTCCAGTACATGGCCTACTTCCCGGCCGTCATTTTCCTGGGGAAAATGGAGGGCAGCGAACTGGCCGGGGGCTTGCTGCTCGGCCTGTTCTGGGCCGTCTTCTTCGCGGTGCTTTGCCGGTGGCTGTATACGAAGGGTCTGAAGCAGTATGGCGCCTATGGGGGATAAGCGTCGAACCCAAGCACAGTTGATCAGGATCTCGAATTTCAAACAGTAAAGAACTGGCCTTATGGAGATCACGATGGGTGTTCGTACTATTTTTTCTGGATTGGTATGTGTCGCCCTGCTGGTTGTCAATGGTGGAGTACTGTTGGGAGCCATTGGGGAGGATTCAACTTATGACGTCATCATCCACAATGGCCGGGTGATCGATGGGACGGGCAACGCCTGGTTCTACGGAGACGTGGGGCTGAAGGGCGACCGGATCGCCAGGATCACTCCTGCGGGAATGCTCGACGGCGAAGACGCGAAGGAGCGGATCGACGGGACTGGGATGGTCGTCGCTCCGGGGTTTATTGATCTTCAAAGTCACTCGCGAGAGGCAATGCTCACCGGAGATGGCCGGGTCATCGGCAAGGTGACGCAGGGAGTGACGACCGAGATCATGGGAGAAGGAACCTCAAATGCGCCAAGCAAGGAGCCGAAAGAATTCGACGTGCCGGGTGGGTTCGATCGCTGGCTGAAGGCGATGCAGGAGCACGGCGGGTCGGTGAACTTCGGGTCGTTCGTGGGGTCGGGGTCCGTTCGGAGCTACGTCAAGGGGATGACGCAAGGGCCGCCGTCGGCAGCGGAACTGGAGCAGATGCGCGTGTTGGTCCGCGACGCGATGGAAGGGGGGGCGTTCGGCCTGGCATCGGCCCTGATCTATCCGCCCGATAGCTTCGTCGGGACAGACGACCTGATCGAACTGGCCAAGGTGATGGCGCCGTACGGAGGGATTTATATCACCCACCTTCGATCGGAAGCCGACCAGTTCCTGGAAGCGATGGACGAGGCGATCCGGATCGGCCGTGAAGGAGGGGTGCCGGTCGAGATCTATCACCTCAAGGCTGCCGGGACGCGGAACTGGCCGAAGGCCATCCGGGCGATCGAGCGGATCAATGCGGCAAGGGCCGAGGGGCTCGATGTGAGTGCTGATATGTATCCCTACACGGCCGGAGGGACCGGCCTGACCGCGGCCCTGCCGCCGTGGGCGTCGGCCGACGGGAAGCTTTATGAGAATCTCGCCGATCCGGTGATGAGGGCGAAGATCAAGGAGGAGATCCTCAATCCGACCTCAGAGTGGGAAAATCTCGCCGAGTTGTCGGGGCCGGAAAATGTGATCGTGCTGGGCCTGACGAAGCCGGAGACAAAGGGCTACGCCGGGAAACGACTCTCAGAAATCGCTGAGGCCCAGGGGAAAGACTGGATCGACGCAGCCATTGATCTGCTCGTCATCGAAGGACAACGGATCAGTACCATTTATATCATGATGAGCGAGGAGAACGTCGCGCTTCAGATGCAACAGCCCTGGATGAAGTTCGGCACCGACGCGGGAGGGCACGACCCAGAAAAGGCGACTGGCCTGGTCCATCCCCGGTCTTACGGGACCTATCCCCGCATCCTTGGCAAGTATGTGAGGGAGGAAGGGGTAATTTCGCTGGAGGAGGCGATCCGCAAGATGACGTCTGCAGTGGCCGATCGCCTGTCGATCCGCGATCGGGGCTTGCTCCGCGAAGGGATGTATGCCGATGTGGTGATCTTTGACCCGGTGACCATCATCGACCGTGCGACGTATGAAGAACCGCACCAAATTTCGGTCGGCATTCGCGACGTGTTCGTCAACGGCCAGGCCGTGGTAAGGGACGGGGTTCATACCGGGGCCAAGCCGGGGATGATCGTTCGGGGACCGGGTTACCGAGGGGATTGAGTGGCGAGCTGTTCCTGAAGTCTGTCAAAGGTCGAGGGGGGGCCTTCGGCATCAAAGAGAAATCGCGTGGGCATGCCGACCACGCGACGGGCACCGAGGCGGATCAGCTCGCGTTGAAACGAGGCGATTCGCCCGGCAGGGGCCAGGGCTGTCACTCGCCAGCAGGATCGGCCACGCTCGTCCCAGGCTTCCCCCCGCACCACATGCTGAGCGCCTTGATGGGCCAGGAATGCCGAAACGGCGGCAGCCTGGTGCCCTTCCTCGGGTCCGCCGACGACTTCGAGAAGAAGCTGACTTTCCGAGGCTCGGACCCCATCGAGTCCGTCGAGCAAGAGGGCAAGCGGCCCGGTGTCCCCCTCATTGATCAGGCGCTGAAGGCTCGGGGCGTGGCCGATCAGGCAGGAGGCCGAGTCAAGGACCTTGCCCCCTTCAATCTCTCGGAGCCGGTTGTCTTTCAGGGTCGTCCCTGAGCTGGTCAGGTCAACGATGATGTCGGCGATACCGAGCGTCGGGTGCAGTTCCAGCGCTCCGTCGGAGTGGATGATCTGGTAGTGGTAGATCCCCCAGCGGCGGAAGTGAGCTTCGGTGAGGGTGCCGTACTTGGTCGAGACGCGGAAGGCTTTGCCCGAGTCCTTGAACTCGGTGGTCAAGTCGACCAGGTCGAGCATGTGGGTTACGTCAATCCAGCTCTCGGGGACGGCGACGACCAGGCGGCAGCCACCGTAGCCGAGGTCGGCCTCAACAACGACGGCGTCGGTGGCTTCGTCCTGATGCTCGGCGAAGACGTCCATACCGGTGACGCCCAGGTGGCATCGGCCTTCCTGGACCTGCACGACGATGTCCGTCGGCCTCATGAAGACGACATGAAAGCGCGGGTGGCCGCCGATGGTGGCCTCGTACTGCCGATCGCTCGCGCGCCGGACCTTGTAGCCGGCAGCCTTGAGCAGATCGACAGCCCCCTCGTACAGGTGCCCCTTGGAAGGAAGGGCGATGCGGATGGGGTTGATCACGGCGTTTCCGTTCTCCAGGCTCATTGGGAGCGAGCCTCCAGCACGTGATAGAGCCGTTCGACGCCGAAGGCGAACCCAACGCCGTGGGGGTCGCGGTCACTTCCGAGGACCCTGGCGAGTCCGTCGTACCGGCCACCGTGGCAGACACCCAGAGGCCCGGAGGGGGTCGAGATCGAGAGATCAAAGATCATTTGCGAATAAAACCCGATACCGTGTCCGAAGCCCAGGTCCATCTCGATCCGTTCGGGAGGAATGCCGCGGGCTTCCAGCAGGTCGAGCATGGCGTAAAAACTTCGAATCGTGCCAGGAGCGAGGGCGGCGTAGCCTTGCTCAAGGCCCTGAAGGACATCGACGGCCGGTCCTCGAAGGTCGGCCAGGGCGTGGACGCGTTCGCGAACCCGTTCGAGCGTGGCACCGAGCGAATGGCCGAGCGCCCATTTCTTTCGCAAGCGGCCGACGATCTCGTGACCGGTGCGGCGGCCAGTCACTCGGGGGACCAGGTGACGAAAGAGCCGATCGACGCCGGGATCGTCGGCGCGGTCGATGGCGGGCAAGACCGACTCGGCTTCTTGCTCAGCGTCTCCCTGGAGCCATCCGGAAAGGCGTTCGAGGGCCGATTCCAGGGCCCGGACGTTGCGGCCTTCGGCGGCGGCATCACTCAGGTGCTCGACGAGCGAGGAAACGGCCGCGGTGGGGAGCCCGCAGCGTTCCAGAACCTCGACGATCAGTCCCGTATGACCGACTCTCACGGTGACATCGTCAAGCCCGACGGATGTTGCCGCGTCGATGGCCAGGGCGATGACCTCGGCATCGGCCTCAGGCCCGGGGGCGCCGAGCAATTCGACTCCGGCCTGAGTGAATTCACGGTATCGGGTCGGTCCCGGGTCGCGCTCGAACCGGAAAACGGGTCCCGAGGAGCAAATGCGCCAGGGAATCGAAACAGGCTCGGGAGCGTCGATATACGCTCGGACGACGCTGGCGGTGAGCTCGGGTCGGAGACAGAGGCGGCCGGGTCCGTCGGCCAGCTCGAACAGTTTCGAGACAATCGAGGCGCCGCTTTTGCGCTCATGGAGTTCGGTGACTTCGAGGATTGGGGTGCGAATCGCCTCGAATCCGGCGGCGGCGAAGTGATCCATCAGGGTCCGTTCGAGCCGGGCAATGGCGGCGAAATCGCTCGGCATCCAGTCTCGGGTGCCGCGGACCTGAGCGATCGGGGCCTCGCGGTGAGCCACCGGGCCAGGGGCGGTTGAGGAGGGTTCAGCGGTCATGGCGGGTCTGGGGGTCCGGAATCGGTCGAGTTGGGGACGTTCGCCGCGCGAATCATGGCAAAACGGTTCAACCCGTCGGGCCGGGCGGGGTGGGTTCGTGTGCTTCGTGTTGTTCGAGGATGCCCAGAGCGCTTCGAATCGAGTCTTCAAGGGTTGACCAGGCGAGCCCTTTGTCTTCGTGTCGGGTGGCGAGCATCCGGAGGTTGAAGACCTGATTTGCGTCCTCGTCTGGGCCGACAATGACGGCGAGTTTGTGGCCTCGGTTCGAGCCGTAGCCCATCTGCTTGCCGATCGAGATGGGTTCGGGGTAAACCTCAGCCCCGATCCCGGCCGCTCGGAGTCGGGCGGCGAGGCGCACCGAGGTCCCTGGGTTGACCCCCGGAAACTGGGCGACGAGGACCGGCACCGTGGTGGCTGATGTAGGGAGTCGCTTCGCCTCTTCCATCAAGGCGATCAGGCGGTCGAGGCCGATCGAGGCCCCCACACCTGGCAATCGCCGCTTGATATAGAGGCTCGCCAGATCGTCGTAACGGCCTCCGGAACTGATCGAGCCGAAGCGTTCCCAGCCGTCTACCGTCGTTTCGAAGACGATCCCGGTGTAATAGTCGAGTCCTCGGGCGAGACCGAGGTCGATCGTCACACGGTTCTGAGGAACCCCGGCGGCATCGAGCAGCTCAAGCACCTGGCGGAGGTTGGCGATCCCCTCGGCGGCAGTTGCGTGGGAGCTGAGGCGGTCCTCGGCCATCGTGAGGACGGTCTCACCGGAGCCTTTTCCCTGTTCGACGAAGTCGAGAAGAGCGCGGGCGTGATCGTCGGAAAGGGTTGCGCCGGTCGATTCGGTGGCAGTCAGTTCACTGAGCACGCCTTCCCGGCCAATCTTGCCAAGCTTGTCGAGGGCTCGAAGCACGGCACTTTTGCGGTCGATCACACCGAACGAATCGAGCAAGCCATCGAGGATCTTGCGATTGTTCAGGCAAAGGGTAAACCCGTCGAGTCCGATGGCCGCCAGCGAGTCGTGAATGACCTGCGCGGTTTCGGCATCGGCGACGACGCTCTCGGTGCCAACGGTGTCGAAGTCGCACTGGGTAAACTCGCGGAAACGCCCCTTGGCCGGACGCTCGCCGCGGAAGACCGATCCGATCGCGTAGCGCTTGAACGGGGTGCCGAGCTGATCGACGTGCCGGGCGACGAATCGGGCGAGGGGTACGGTCAGGTCGAACCGCAAGGCCAGCTCGCCGGGGGTGCCGCCTTTGTTTGTGACCTCGAAAATCTGGCGGAGGACTTCATCGGAGCCGGCCCCCTTGCCGGTGAGGACCTCCATGCGTTCGATATGGGGTGTCTCGATCGGCACGAAGCCGAACGAAGCGAACGTCTTGCGCAAGGTCTCCAGCATTCGCTCGCGCGGGATCATGGCCGAGGGGGGGATGTCCCGCAACCCGCTGGCAACGCGGGGATCGATCATCGGTCGGAGGTCCTGAAGGGGTCGGAATCGGCAATCGAATGGGCAGCATTGTAGCAAGGAACGCCGGAGATTCCCAACCGAACGATCATCGCGTGACCTTCGAGGCTCGGGCGTTGATCCCGGATGCAGACCGGGACACACTGAGAAGCACAGGTCGTTTTTTCTGAACAAGGGCATCGGTCGCAAGAAGCCTGTGCTCACCCCCTTTGTGACCGGTCGAAGCACGCCCCGGAATCGACGTGAGGAGCCGTTTCGATGAAGTTTGCGCAAAGCTGGACGGTCATTGAGAACGGGCAACTCATCGACGGCACCGGAGCCCCGGCCGTGCCGGATGCTGCGGTGGTGATCGAAAACGGTCGGATCGTGTACGCCGGTCCCCGATCGGCCATGCCATCGGACCTCGTGCCGCCGAATGCCGATCGTCTCGACGCCAAAGGCGGAACGATCATGCCAGGCCTGGTCGAGGCCCACTTTCACCCGACCTATTTCAATGTGGCCGAGCTGGCCGATCTCGACATCAAGTATCCGGTCGAATATGTGACGATTCTCGCCTGTGCTAACGCGAAGCTCGCCCTGGAATGCGGTTACACCGCGGCCCGGAGCGGCGGCAGCCTGCACAACATCGACGTCTGGATGAAGAAGGCGATCGAGGAAGACCTCATTCCCGGTCCTCGACTGGCCGCCAGCGGTCGGGAAATCTGCGGAGCGGGCGGCTTGATGGACTGGAACCCAGACCACATGAAGCTTGGGATGGAGGGTCTGATCCTTCTCATCAATGGTCCTGAGGAAGGACGCAAGGCGGTCCGAAAACTCGTCAAGGATGGGGTCGAGTGGATCAAGACCTATCCGACCGGAGACGCCGCCGCCCCCGATACGGCCGACCATCACACCCTTTGCATGACCTTCGACGAGATGGCCGCGGTGGTCTCCGAAGCCCACAACTACCGCCGTAAAGTCACCGGCCATTGCCGGGCGACCGAAGGGATCAAGAACGCCCTCCGCGCCGGCTTCGACTGCCTAGAACACGGGACGTTCATGGATCAGGAAGCGCTCGATCTGCTCCTCTCGCGAGACGTTCCGGTCGTGCCCGCCTTGCAGTTCGAATATGCGAGCGTCGTCAAGGGGCCGGAGCTCGGCATGCCGCAAGCGGTGGTGGACGGCCACCAGGAGACGCTCGACGGCGGGGCCGAGAGTGCCCGGATGATTCTGAAGGCCGGGGGGCGGATCGGCATGGGGGGCGACTACGGCTTCGCCTGGAATCCGCATGGCGACTACGCGAAGGAGCTGACCTTCTTCGTCGAGCACGTCGGTTTCTCGCCGTTGGAGACGATCACCTGCGCCACGAAGACCGGGGCCGAGATCATGGGCCGCGCCAAGGAATTCGGCACGCTCGAACCCGGCAAGCTGGCCGACGTGCTCGTGGTCGAGGGGGACGTGCTCGGCGACATCAAGATCCTCGAAGACCGCTCCAAACTTCTGGCCGTCATGCAAGGTGGCCTCATCAAAGCCGGTCGCATGTTCGGCAAATCGGCCCTGCCGCTCTCGCCGGCCGACCAGGCCGAGGCGGCCGGTACGGCCTCCTGATTCTGGGCCATGAGGCCGTGCGAGGCCGGCCAGCCGCGTCGGGTGCATCGAGTCTGCGAAGACGCACCGCCGCATTTCGGGGCAGATCGGTGCGTCTTCGCGGACTCGACGCACCATACAAAACCCACATCCGCATCCGCTTCCTGAGGTCGATGTGATCGGACCGATTCCGTCTCGTCATATGCGACAGCGGAGAAATATTCTTTCGCGAAAAACGAATACTCTGTGGTAAATGTCCAGAGTGGCCCGGGAACGATCGTTCCTGGCGGCGTCTCGTCGTGTTCATCCCGAGGAAGCATCATGCGAACGATGATTGCGATCGGAGCGTTCTGCCTCGCTGGCCTGTCGGCTCACGTCGCCAGGGCCCAGGTTCCGGTCGAATTCGACACCCGCCGCGTGTTCGCGTGTACGGAAGTGGAACCGCCGCAACGGGCCGACTCGGCCCGCAAGGTGGTCCTGGTCGTCATCCCCATCTCGGCCAACTTCAACGTCCCGGAGCACACGGTCGAGTCGCTGCGCTACGAGTTGAATCTGCCGGATTCCCTCACCCTGCTCGACCACCTGCCGCGGACCCAGACCGGGAGCAACGTCCTCGTCCGGCGCGAGCAACGGCAGGAACATGAGTTGACGGACCTCAACGTCTCGTTCGGCGGCGGGGGCCGGGTCGGCTTCAGCGCCTTCGGCCTGGACGTGGGCGTCGGGGGCGAAGGGCAGCGGACGAGGCGGGACCTCAACGAGGTCCGCACCAAGGTCCAGGTCGACCGCCTCCCTCCCCGCGATCAGGTCATCGTCACCGGCACGCACAACGAGGGCCAGACCCTCTACTTCGACCTCAAGTGGCACGATCAGACGACCCGCGAGGGCCAGACCGATTTCGCCCTGCTGGCCGAGGTCCCCTCGGACTGGACCGGTGACCTCGTCACGCTGACCTGCACGGCCCGGCGGGACAGCACGGTTGTCGGGAGGCTGACCAAGTCCATCGGCTTCTACCTGGGCGGGGATAACGCCGCTCGGCAGAAGCTGGAAGAGCAGTTCCAGGACCCGACGGAATCGTATGCGGGCGTGAATGCAGGCCAGACCCGGTCCGACAACGGCCTGAACCTGGAACTGGTCTGGTGTCCGCCGGGGACCTTCTCGATGGGGAGTCCGAAGGATGAGCCTGATCGAGTGGATGACCGCGAGGGCCCGGTGGAGGTGACGCTGTCGAGTGGATTCTGGCTGGGGAAGTACGAGGTGACGCAAGAGGAATATCGTCGGGCGATGGGGGAGAACCCCAGCGCGTTCGCCTCGACCGGGTCGAAAAAGGAGAAGGTCGCCGGGATGGACACGGGGCGGTTTCCGGTGGATTGGGTCTCGTGGGGGGAGGCGCTGGCGTTCTGCCGGAAGCTGACGGACCAGGAGCGTCGAGCGGGTCGGTTGCCTGCGGGCTGGGAGTACAGTTTGCCGACGGAGGCCCAGTGGGAGTATGCGTGTCGTTCGGGGACGCGGACGGCGACTGCGTTTGGCGATTCGCTGAGCAGCCGTGAGGCGAACTTCAATGGTTACTTACCTTACAACGGTGCGTCGGAGGGCCCGTTCCTTGACCGTCCGACGGCGGTGGGGAGTTACCGTCCGAATAATTGGGGTCTGTACGACATGCACGGGAACGTGTTGGAGTGGTGCTTGGACGAACAAAGTGACACCTTGCGTGGAGGCGTGGATCCATCAGTGCCATCCTTGTTCTCGAGCAGCGTGCTCCGCGGCGGCAGCTGGAGCACCTTCGGCGAGTCCTGCCGGTCGGCGAGCCGCGGCAGGGGTAACCCCGAGTTTCGGTTCATGAACGTCGGATTCCGCGTGGCTGCGGTTCCGTCTCCGCGGTGACACGCATGCAGCCGCGTTGTCCCCCGAATCGGAGGCCCGTTCGGGGGCGCACGGCGCCGCCCCCGGACGGTGCTGGAGCGGGCGCGGTTCGTGTCGTTCCTCGGGTTGATCTCGGGGCGTCAGTTTTTATGGGGCGTGTTGAGGCGTAGAGGAGGCAGCCTGGACGAACCCCAGATTCGCGGATGCTCGGGCGCGGGCGACCGGCGACTGGGCTTTACGGCGGCCCATCGCATTCGATCTAATCGAAGGTTCCAGGCGGCCCTGAATCGGGCCGTTTGGTGGCCTCGGGGCGAGTCCGTCTCGGGCCTCTCTTTTGTTGAGCCTCGCACCCGGGATCGTCGATGCCGCCTCAGTACATTTTCTCCATTGAACGTCTGTCGAAGAACCACGGGAAGAAAGAGGTCCTGAAGGACATCACCTTGATGTTCTATCCCGGGGCGAAGATCGGCGTCCTCGGTCCGAATGGTGCAGGCAAGAGTACCTTGCTTCGCATCATGGCCGGCGAGGAAACCGAGTATCTCGGCGTGGCCCGGCCTGCTCCCGGCGCGACGATCGGCTACCTGTCCCAGGAACCGATGCTCAATCCCGACAAGGACGTGCTCGGCAACGTTGAGGAAGCCGTTGCTCCGCTTCGGGCCTTACTGAAGCGGTATGATGAAATCAACATGCGACTCGGTGAAGGGCCCGATGCCGACGAGATGGACGCCCTGCTCAACGAACAGGCCGACGTGCAAGACGGCATCGAAGCCACCAACGGCTGGGAGCTGGACCGACGCCTCGAAATCGCCATGGACGCCATGCGACTTCCGCCGAGCGATGCCGACGTCTCAACCCTCTCGGGGGGCGAGCGCCGCCGCGTCGCACTCTGCAAGATCTTGCTCCAGCGACCCGACATCCTCTTGCTCGACGAGCCCACGAACCACCTCGACGCCGACAGCGTGTTGTGGCTCGAACGGGCGTTACAGGAGTATCCGGGGATGGTCGTGGCCGTGACCCACGACCGCTACTTCCTCGACAACGTCGCGCAGTGGATTCTGGAACTCGACCGTGGCCGGGGCATCCCCTTCGAAGGGAATTACACCGGCTGGCTCGAACAGAAGCAGGCTCGGCTCGAAAAAGAGGAGAAGCAGGACCGCTCGCGCAGGAAGACGTTGGAACGCGAGCTGGAGTGGATCCGGATGTCTCCCCGAGCCCGGGTTTCCAAGAATCGTGCCCGCATTCAACGCTATGAGCAACTGGCCGCCGAGGAGGCCGAACGACGGGATGAGCCAGTCACGATCCAGATTCCTCCGGGGCCTCACCTGGGTGATCTCGTGGTCGAGGCCGAAGGGGTATCCAAAGCCTTCGGCGATCGCATCCTGTTCGAGAACCTGAATTTCCGGCTCCCCCCCGGTGGTATTGTCGGAGTGATCGGTCCCAACGGAGCGGGCAAGACGACCCTGTTCCGGATGATCGTTGGTCAGGAGAAACCCGACTCTGGGAGGCTCCGGGTCGGTGACACCGTCAAGCTCTCCTACGTCGACCAGAACCGCGATGCGTTGGACGCGGACAAGACGATCTTTCAGGAGATCAGCGGCGGACTCGACCAGATCGAGCTGGGCAAGCGCAAGGTGCCGTCTCGGGCGTATGTTTCCTGGTTCAACTTCCGGGGGCCGGATCAGGAAAAGAAGGTCGGCCGGCTTTCCGGTGGCGAACGAAATCGTGTTCACCTGGCGAAGCTATTGACCACGGGCGGCAACCTGTTGCTGCTCGACGAGCCGTCGAACGACCTGGATGTGGACACGTTGAGGGCCCTGGAAGACGCCTTGCTTGATTTCTCCGGCTGTGCCGTGGTCATCAGCCACGACCGCTGGTTCCTCGACCGGATCGCCACCCACATCCTCGCCTTCGAAGGGGAGAGCCAGGTGGTCTGGTGCGACGGAAATTATGAAACCTACCTCGATCAGCGTCGGGAACGGCTTGGCATCGAGGCCGACCAGCCCCACCGAATCAAGTACAAGAGTCTTGTCCGAGGCTGAGTCAGCTTGTGATTGCCTTTGCAGACGGGAGACGCTGGCTCCTCGGGGTCTCTTGACTGAGCTCCGAGGCTCGTCGACCGGCTCAAGAAGGCCTACAACGCTCAGAGGGATTGGGGGCAGCTCAATCGTTGCCCCGTTTGGTTTCCGTTGAACGCCTCCGGAGAATTGCTCCGAAGCGCGTGGGAGCTTTGCCGAGACCGCCACTGTGATCGCTCGTCAGAACGCTCTTGAAGGGGCCGATGCGGGCCGGTCGTGCCTCGCGACCGGTCATGCGATGGGATGGACTCCATCCCTGTTTCGCCGTCGGGTGGCCCTGAGCGGCTCCCAGATCGCGATCGAAGAGGGCTCGCGTTCACTAACCTATGCGGAGCTGGACGATCGAACCGATCAACTCGCCATTGCCCTGTCTCGTCTCGGGGTAGGCCGCGATGTGTTGGTGGGTCTGGCGTTGCCAAGATCGGTTGAGGCCATCATCGCGATGCTCGCGGTTATGAAAGCGGGAGGTGCATTCCTCCCGATTGATCCCGATTACCCGACCGCTCGGCAAGCGTTCTTCCTGAAAGATGCCGACGTTCCCCTCGTCGTGTCGTCCGCCGACATTGCACCCAACCTGCCCATTTCCGGGGCCAGCGTGGTAACTATTGATGAGTTGGAACGGGTTCGCGAATCGATCGTCCCGGAATTGCCTGTGGGACGTTCCCATGATCTTGCCTATGCGATTTACACTTCTGGATCAACCGGTCGCCCGAAGGCCGCGCTACTGACCCATCAGGGAATCGGTCCCCTGTATGAAGCCCAGGCACCTGCCTTTGGCATCGGCGAAGGAACGCGTGTGCTGCAATTTGCGGCGCTCGGGTTTGATGCAATGATCAGCGAGGTCTTCGTCACCCTGCTTGCAGGGGGAACGGTCTGCCTGGCCGAGGCCGAGAATCTCCTTCCGGGAGAGGCTCTGGCCCGGACACTCAGGGAGCGTCGAATTGCCGTGGTAACCTTGCCACCCACGGTCCTCGGCCTCTTGCCTCGGGAAATCTACCCTGATCTGCATACATTGATCGTCGCGGGTGAGGCCTGCTCTTCGGCCCTGGCATCGGAATGGTCGGTGGGACGTCGCTTGATCAATGCCTATGGCCCAACCGAAGCGACCGTGTGTGCAACGCTTTATCGCTGTCCGGAAGGTCCTCAACCGGCTCCTCCGATCGGGAAACCGCTAGCTCATGTCGAGACTCTGATCCTCGATGATCTCGGCCAACCGGTTGCCGATGGGGTTGAAGGAGAGTTGTACCTGGGTGGACCTGCTCTGGCCAAGGGCTATCTTCGACGTCCCGAACTGACGGCCGAACGGTTTCTCGTTCGTTCCGATGCGGATGGAATTACGCGACGCTGGTACCGCACGGGTGATCGAGTTCGAAGGCAACCGGAAGGTCACTTTGAATTTCTTGGACGAATTGATGATCAGGTGAAGATTCGTGGTATTCGAATCGAGCCGTCCGAGGTTCGGGACGTTCTCGAACGCCACCCATCCGTGCGGGCTGCGGCGGTTTTGACCGAAGGGCAGGGGGCCGATCGCCGGCTCGCAGCCTTCGTCGTACCCGAGGATGAGGACCTGTTTTCGTTGGATGATGTTCGTGATTATTTACGAGCCAATGTTCCTATCCATCTGATCCCCGGTCGGCTGGATCTGGTTGATGATTTTCCAAAGACGGCTCATGGAAAGCTCGACCATCGTGCCTTGCTCAACGTGGGCATGAATGGCCCGAGGGTGTCGATTCCGAGACGCGTACGCAACCGACCCTCAGTGCCTCGGGATGCGATGGAATTCCTCGTGGCGAAGGTCTGGAACGACGTATTCGGTCGTGAAGTCAATATCAACGCCGACTTTTTCGAGATGGGTGGTGATTCGCTCGCAGCGATGGATCTGCTGAGTCGGCTTCATCGACAGACCGGCGTGGCCCTCTCGATCGGAGCCATGATGCGGCGGCCGACCATCGCAGGACTGGCAGCAGCCCTGTCTCGAGGTCGAGCATCGGACGAATGGTCCCCGCTGGTCCCGATCCAATCCGGTGGAAGCCGCCCACCCGTGTATTGTATTCATCCGGGTGGCGGGAACGTCCTCTGTTATGTTGAACTGGCTCGAGCACTCGGGCAAGACCAGCCGCTTTACGGACTCCAGGCTCCGGGGGTCGACGACGATCGACCGCCGTTGACCTCGGTCGAGGCGATGGCGGATGCCTACCTTCAGGCAATCAAACACGTCCGGCCCGAGGGATCGCTCCGGCTTTGCGGCTGGTCGTTCGGAGGAGTGGTCGCGTTCGAAATGGCGAGACGACTGGCGGAGGAGGGAAATCCACCCGACCGTCTACTCTTGATCGATGCCGGTTTCCTGCACTCGTTTGCCATTCTCAGGGCCTTGATTCCGAGCGACACGCCGTTGTTTCAGTTCCTCGGAGCCAAGCGAGCCGGAATTTTCCCGGAGTTTCGACAGCATGCCGAAACATCGATGATTGTTCCTCCAGGGGCTTCAGAGCGCCAGATTCGACGGATTTTCGAGGTGTTCATGGCCAACGTCGAGGCGCTCTACTCCTATCGGCCCGAACCATATCGGGGAGGGCGGATTTCCCTGCTGATGGCGGAGGAACTCATTACGGATCGGCGGCGTGATCCACTCGACGAGTGGAGACGACTGACTGAGGATCTGGACATCGTCTCTGTTCCCGGCAACCATCTGACGATGATGCGGCAGCCTCATGTCCAAGCTTTGGCTCAAGCATTGGCTGATCGAATCGGCTTCCCATCACTCAAAATGTCTTTCGATCCTCGCAATCTTTGATCAGGACCAACCCTGAATGTGCCCCTCGGCTCCCGATGTCCCCTCAGGTGGGTTTGATCGCACTGCCTGGTTTTATGAGCCGCTGGCGCGGTTGTATTCGCTTGGTCAGATCGAGGCGGCCAAGGCATCGCAATTGTCGTTTCTGAACAGCGGTGATCGGGTCCTTTATGTCGGAGTCGGGGCAGGGGAAGACGCTGTGCGCGCGGCGTCTCGGGGTGTTGAACTGACCTGTATCGACCTATCAGATCAAATGTTGCGCCGTACTCGATCGAAAATCGAGCGTGCCGGTCGGTCCGCTGAATTGATTCGCGGGGATGTGTTCGAACATGACAGAAAGGGATACTATGATGTTGTCGCTGCGAATTTTTTCCTGAATTGCTTTGAACGCGGACCGATGCGACGTATGCTTCGCCACCTTGCCAGTCTGGTCCGGCCAGGGGGAAGGCTCTTGATTGCCGATGTCGCGGTCCCCTCCGGACCGTTCATTCATCGTGCGATTCACCGGGTGTACAACGGGGTCGGTATCGCGCTGTACTGGGCGATGGGATTGGTGCCACTTCATCCGATCTATGACTACCGTCGATACTTCGATGAGGCAGGGTTGCGTTGCCGATCCGTACAGGACTTCCGTGTCCTTTCGTTCGGACCGGTCAGTTTTCAGGCAATCGAGGCGGAACGGATCGAGCAAGCCACCCAGCCGCAGTGCTCCTATTTCGAGAAACAGTCATCGACTGACTAAGTCAAATGTTCAATTGTCGTTGACAGTAATCACAACCTTCCCCACAAGGGTGCCCGCACCCCCGACGGTGTTGTCTTCAAGGAATTGCTGGGCCTCGGCGGCCTGGTCGAGGGGAAACGTGCGTCCGACGATGGGCCGCAAGCGGTCCTGCGTGATCCAACGGATCATGTCCTCGGCACAGGTCAGCTGATCGTCGGGTTCATAATTGAACATAGCGAAACCAAGAATTGAACAATTGCGCGGATAAAAGGAGCCCAGGGGGAAACATGGCGTGGCGTCTCGACCGGCCATTAGGATGGCTCGCCCTCGCTTGCGCAGCAAGGGGACGATCGTCATCAGGTCCGGTTCTCGCTGGGTTTCGTACCAAACGTCAATGCCTTCCTCAGACCACTCGCGAAGGCGGGCGGGGACATCGTCCGTCTTGTAGTTGAGGACGAGGTCCGCGCCGAGTGATTGGCAGAGTTCGAGCGTGGGCTCATGGCCGGCCGTCGTTGCGACGCGAGCACCGGTTGCCTTGGCCATCTGGATGACCATGGAACCAACTCCTCCGCCACCTCCCGAAACATAAACGGTTTCGTGAGGTTTCAGGTGTCCTCGTTCGAACAGGCCGAGGTGAGCGGTGATTCCGACCAGCGCGATCGAGGCCGCCTCGATGTCAGAGAGTCTAGGAGGTGTCGAATAGAGCCATCGTTCGTTCGTGCAGATGTACTCTGCAGCGGACCCTTGACGGCCGAGAATCCCCTGGTTCGAACCCCAGACACGATCCCCCGGACGAAAGCGAGTGACCTCAGGGCCGACCGCCTCGACGGTGCCGGCGACATCGGTACCGACCACATAAGGAAAGCTCATTGGCATGGCAACACGACCCGATCGGAGATACAGATCAATCGGGTTGATGGCCGCGGCGCCGACTCGGACAAGCACTTCGCCAGGTCCCGGCTTGGGGGTGGGAACCTCTCCGACTCGGATCGATGAGGCGTCGCCGTGCGACTCGATGTAGGCGGCTCGCATGGGAGCGGCTCCGTGGCTTGGATGGGCATGGCTCCACCATTCGGGTGATCGTGGCGTCCCTGGAACCCGCTGTCTCGGCAGGGCCAGAACATCACCACCGACGGGGCCATTGCTCAAATCAGAGGTTCAGTCGATATTGACCTGAATTTCATCTCCGACGACCCGAACCGGGAAGGTCGGGACTCGGGATCGAGAGCCTTCGAGGTGCCGGCCATCTTGAAGGTCGAATCGCCAGCCGTGCCAGGTGCAAGTCACCGATTTTTCGTAGACGATCCCGTCACTCAACGGGGCTCCCTGGTGAGGACAATAATCTTCAATCGCGAAATACTGACCACCGTCAAGGAACACGGCAACCATGACTCCATCCACGTCGAAAGCTCGCCCTTGGCCTTCGGGGATTTCTCCAACTTTCGCGACCGTATGAAACTGCTCAGCGTCGGTCGACACCAGATGCCTCCAGGTCCGGACAGGTTACACGATGGATTCCGTCCAATGGTGATTTGCGACGGAGCCGCCCCGCTCGAGCGACCATTTCACCATCATAGCGGTCGGGTCGGCCGCCGGGAAACCCTTGGCCCCTCTGGGCGATTCGGAGAAGCGTAAGTCAGGCAGGCGCGCCTGATGTGCCTGGATGGATGTTGAATGTGGGCCGACACCACCAGGTCGAGGGCACGCCTCGGTGAGAAGAAGCATGCGGAGGGAGAGAAATCACGCGCGGTGGAGCGAACTGCATTCTCGAGAGGGATGCTTGAGATCCGCCAACAACCGGGACGCGTCCCTGTGTCCCGGTCGGCCACGACGCGAGAGCCAGAAGACTCTCGATCGCGGTTGTCTCAAGGCTTGACCTTCACGACGCCGTGAGGCTCAGTAGGCGTTGAAGGTCCAGTAGGCCCCCATGCCCGCAATGCCGATGACCCGGATTGACGGATCGAGTAGGGCGGCGGCGTGAGCAGGAGAGGCGAGCCACTGGGCGCCGATGCTGGCGGCCGATCCCATGGCACTGTTTTGTCGACGCGCGGGACCCATGACATGGTGCCCCAGGCCGCGACTGTTCTGCTGAGCGTTGTTCATGTTGGCCCAGGCCGACAAGTTTTCGTCGTATGCCACAGGGGCAAGACCGTACTGGCTTCGGATGCCGTTCAGCCAGGCGGTGAAGCCGTGTGGATCACCCTGCGAAGCGGCTGGAGCGGCGGCCGGCTGGGGGGCGGCAGCAGCGGTCGGCTGAGCGGGCTGCTGACCGGTCCAGTAAGTCACGGCGGCGTTGACCGTGTTCTGCACGGTCTGATAGCCCGCTACCGGAGCCGGGGTGGGGTAGTAGTAATAGTATTGCGGGGCGTAGGTGGTCTGGGGAGGTTGGACCTGATATGTCTGGGTGGGTTGCATCTGGACCGGTTGCTGGGCGAGTTTGACCCCATCGTCAAGGACACGTCGCAGGGCGGAGTCGTCCTGCTCCAACTCGCTCAGGATGGCATCGTCGGAAAGGAGGGTCGGATCGTCAGGAAACACCCCTCGAACCAAGGTGGTCAGCAGGCTCCAGACCGGGTCGGCCGAGGCCTCGGAAGATCGAGGAGCAACACCCGTGATGGCCAGAGCCAGACCAATCACGGCGAACGTTCGGACAGGGACGCGGTTGATAACAATCATCGTGTGGTAGTTCTCTCGGGTCTCCGTACTTCGCCGTGGCGGCGGGACAATCCCTGGTACTCACGTTGGACATTGAGGCGGGTTGGTTGTTCGGTCGAAACCCGCCACTTCGCCACGACGATCCGAAAAGGATGACGATCCGCTCCCCCTTGTTGCAAGAGGAATTACCCCCATTCGAGAGAATTCGCTTATTTTAGTAACTTCAAATTGTCCGGCAGAACTGAGCGTGATTGGCACTAAGATCATTTTATGTTCAAAAGTTCGTCTATAAGTTCTCAGAACTAAGAAACTTTGAAGATGTTTTTTTGTTATTATTTGAAGCGTCCTCTTGCCGGTTTGAGGAGGCCGGCAAGAGGACGAACTGACGTAGGAGCTCAGCAGGAACGCTCACGCATCACGAACGAGTCACTTCCCATCCGCGCCGATATTCGGTCTGGATAAGCTGATTGGCTTCGGGGTAGTTCGTGACCTTCAAGCCCGGCCCGTCCCATTCCAGGCGCTTGCCGGTACGGATGGCAACATTGCCGAGGAGGAAGGCCTCGGTGAGCAGGCTGGCCTCGTCGAAGTTCGAGTAGGCGATCTCGGGCTTGCCGGCCTTGATGGCCTCGACCCACTCGTTCTTCATCCCCTGGTCGCCCCGGTTGTTGCTGGGCAGCCGTTCGGGGGTTTCGAGGTTCTTGCCTTCGGCGAGGGCCTCGGGGTGCAGCCGGTAGCGGGCGCCATAGTCGTTCGGCGAGTAGAGAATGCCCTTCTCACCCACGAGGATCGAGCCGCTGCCGGGCAGTTTTTCATCTCCCGAGAGGATCTTCGATTGCAGCTCCTTCGGGGGCAGAACGAGTTCGCCGTCCAGTCGGCCTTCATACCAGGTGAGGGTCACGGGGGGCATGTCGCCTCGGGCAGGGAACTCAATGGTCACGCGAGCCCAGCCGGGGAACGTCTCGTCATTCAGTTCGTCGTTCTCGGCCGATACAGCGACCGGGTGGCCCAGCTTCAGGGCTCGGAAGGCCATGTTGGCGGTGTGGCAGGCCATATCGCCAATGGCTCCGGTGCCGTAGTCCCACCAGCCTCGCCAGTTGAAGGGGTGGTAGACCTTCTCCACAAACGGACGCAGGGGAGCGCCGCCGATGAACTGGTCCCAGTGAATTCCCTCTGGCCAGACGTCGGCTCGATCGGGGCGGGCGGTGATGGTCGGGGCCTGGGGCCAGACCGGCCGGTTGGTCCAGACATGCACTTCCGTCACGGGGCCGATGATGCCGTCCTGGATCACCTCGACGGCGCGTCGAAGCCCGTCCTCGGCCGACCCCTGGTTGCCCATCTGGGTGCAGACGCCGTACTTGCGGGCCTCTTCCTTCAAGACGCGAGACTCGAAGACCGTCTGCGTCAGGGGTTTCTGGCAGTAGACGTGCTTGCCCATGCGGATGGCCATGACCGACGGCAGGGCGTGGGTGTGGTCAGGAGTGCTGACGGTGACGGCGTCAATCTCCTTTTCCATTGTTTCGAGCAGCGCTCGGAAGTCATAGAAGACCTTGGCCGAGGGCCACTTGGCGATCTTTGGGGCCAGGTGCCCCTCGTCGATGTCGCAGAGGGCGACGATCTCGCCGAGGTTGCCGGCCTGGTCGATGTCGCTGCTTCCTTTGCCTCCGACGCCGATGCCGGCGAAGCGAAGCGTCTCGTTCGGCTTGCGGCCCATGCGGGCAGCCGAGTAGGCCGGGGCCGAGTAGAAGTAGCCGAGGGTTGCAGCCCCGGCACCCAGGAAGCCGCGACGATTGATGTTCGTTCTCATTGGCGGTTGGCTCCATCTCAAAACGAGACATTCGGGGGACGGTCCCGATTCTAGAAAGAGTAGTGAGCCTTCGCCCTGGCAACAACAGCCCACTGCCAGGGCCTCGAACGCGTCAACCGCTGGACAGTCTGCACTGGCCTTGGCTAGAACGGAACTCCGCGACCAGATCAATCCTCTCTCTTGGCCCGAATGGGAACGCCCGATGCCTGCCATGATTCGCTCACTTGCGTTCACAATCCTGCTCGGTTCGGCTATTGCATGTCCCACCAAGGCTCAGGAAAAGCCTGGTGCTCCTCCGGAACTGAACGAGGCGTTCCGTGATCCCGATGTGGATCAGTTTGTCGAGCGGTTTGAGAGTGAATCGCGCGAGGTCGCCACGCTTCAGGATGAAGTCCTCAAAATCCTTGAGCTGAAGCCAGGGATGCGTGTTGCCGACGTGGGAGCGGGGACCGGGCTCTACACGATTCCGATGGCCCAGGCCGTGGGGGCAGAGGGAGCCGTCTTCGCCGTCGACATCGCGCCGAATTTCCTCAATTACATAGCCAGGCGTGCCCAGCAGCAACAGCTTATCAACGTCTGTACAGTGCTCGGAACCCAGGACTCGACCCAGTTGCCCCCAGAAACACTTGATCTGGTGTTCATATGCGACACATACCACCACTTCGAAGACCCGGCCGCGGTGCTTGGCTCGATCCACCGAAGTATGAAGCCGGGTGCTCGGCTGGTCGTCATTGATTTCGACCGTCGAGAGGGGGTCAGCTCCCCCTTCATCATGGAGCACGTCCGCGCGGACTCTCAGACCTTCATCCAGGAAATCGCTGCGACTGGATTTCGGCCGATCGACATGGAGGAAATCGACCTCCCGCCCTTCGAAGAGAATTTCATGGCCATCTTCGTTCGAGAGGGCCGGCAGACGGGCTCGACCTCGGAGACCAGTCGCTGATGGCCTCCCCTAACGAGCACCCACCGACCGAAGCCCCGAAGGAGATGCCCACCTCGTACGGCCTGACCACGGCGACCTTTGTGGTCGTCTCAAGCATGGTCGGCACGGGAGTGCTGACGACCTCGGGCTATACGACGTTTGCGGTGCAGAGCAACGCCTGGATGCTCGGGCTTTGGGTCGTGGGTGCGGTGATCGCCCTCTGCGGAGCGCTCTCTCTGGCCGAGCTGGCGGCGGCCATCCCTCGATCGGGAGGTGATTATGTCTTTCTGTACGAGGCGTATGGTCCGCTCGCTGCCTTTCTCTCAGGTTGGGTCTCCTTCTTGATCGGCTTCGGAGCGCCGATTGCCGCGACCTCGGTCGCGGCCGGGGAATACCTGCTCCGACCGCTCGGGCTCGACGAGCAAACGGCCCTGCTCGGCCGGAGACTGGTGGCGACCGGTTTAATTCTTCTCTTCGGGCATCTTCACGGTCGGACCCGCACCGGATCAGTCGGCGTGCATGGCGCTGCGACGATCGTCAAGATTGGTTTGCTCTCTACACTGGCCATCGCCGGGATTACCGCCGGATGGGGACGCTGGGAGAACCTGGCCGATGCCCCTTCGGTTGGGCAGATCGATCGCAGTCTCGTGCTCGCCGCGTTTGCGTCGTTGGTTTATGTGTATTATTCCTATACGGGATGGAACGCGGCGGCCTACCTGGCCGGAGAGATCGAATCGCCTCAACGGAGGCTCCCGCAGGCGATTTTCCTGGGAATTGCCGGTGTGGTGGTGCTTTACCTGGCGATGAATCTTTTTTATGCCCTCGCCGTGACGCCGGGCGACCTGGTGGAGATCGTCTCCGAGGCCGAGGCCGCGGGTGATCCCAGCCCGATGAGTCGGCTTGCCCCGATCGCAGAGATTGCCTCGACTCGGTTGTTCGGCCCTCGGATCGGAGCCGCCTTGTCGATCGTCATTGGCCTGACCTTGCTGGCCTCGCTCAGCGCATTCATTCTCACCGGACCTCGGGTGGCCTTTGCGATGGCCCGGGCTGGTCAATTCCCCAGGGTGGCCGCCCGCCTTTCCGGGAAGGCCCAGACCCCAGCCGTGGCGACCGCGATGCAGATTTCCTGGTCGCTGATCTTGCTCTGGACCGGTACCTTCGAGCAAATCATCGTTTACGCAGGGGTTGGCCTTGCCTTGTTCTCGATGCTGACGATCACCTCGGTCTATGCGCTCCGAATTCGCCAGCCGAACCTGCACCGACCGTTTCGGACCCCGGGCTATCCCGTTGTTCCGGCAATTTACCTGACGGCCACCTCGTCGTTGACAATCGCCGTCTGTATCGAGAAACCGCAAGAGGCGATCGCGGCGCTTGCGAGTATCGCCGTCGGTGTTCCGTTCTATTTTGGCTGGCGCTGGCTCTCACACCGACGCGGTACCGCCTCGGCGTCCTCCTGATCCGAGTGATAAGGTACACCTCGGAGCATCGCTTACGATCGCTCCGGGGGCAGCGTGCTCACCGGACTGGGGAGCGGATGGCCTGCCAGCCCTGCGATCAGGTTGGCCACCGAGCCCTCGGCCATTCGAAGGCGAGTCCGGTCGGTCGCGCTGCCGAGATGAGGGCTGATCACGACATTCTCCAGACTGAGCAAGGGATGATCTCGGGGGAGCGGTTCCGGGTCCGTCACATCGAGCCCGGCGGCCGCGATCGTCCCGGTCCGCAGCGCATCGAGCAGGTCCCCCGTCACCACCACCGGCCCCCGGGCAATGTTGACGAGCACAGCGCTCGGCTTCATCTGTTTCAAGCTTGATGCGTTGATCAAGCCGCGGGTTTGATCGGTCAGGGGTACGCAGAGGACGACGAAGTCACTCATTCCCAGCAGTTCCTCAAACCCGACGTATCGAAGGTCGAGCGCGCTTTCGATTTCAGGCCGAGGACGACGGTTGTGGTAAAGGACCGTCATGTCGAATCCAAGCGCCCGACGCGCAATCTTCTCGCCGATCCGTCCCATGCCGACGATTCCAAGCGTCGAGCCGTGAACTTCTCGACCAAGCATGTACCCCGGATCGTAGCGCGTAAATGCGGCGGATCGGGCATAGCGGTCCCCTTCCACCAGGCGACGAGCTGTGGCCAGCAGCAAGGCGAATCCCATGTCGGCCGTTGCGCCATCGAGAACACCAGGGGTGTTGCCCACCAGAATCCCCCGCGCCGTTGCAGCGGGCACGTCGATGTGATCGACTCCCACCCCGTAGTTGCTCACGACACGAACTCCCGGCAGGCGGTCGAGCATTGCGGCGTCGACGGTCGGATGTCCGTAGGTGTAAAGCCCGTCGAGGGGGCCCGTCGTTCCGTCGGTCGCGTCCCAGGGGAGTAACTCGACCCGATCGGCAAGCAGACTCATCACGGTCGAATCGAGCGGGCCGTCGGCCGCGACCCGAGGACGATTGCGGTTCGGTTCCATCGGCGTCAACGAGAATCACGGGTAGGGGTTGATCGGTTTGGTTCGACCCATCATCCTAGCCCCTCATCGAAGACGCAACCGGAGGGTTTCAGATGCGGATTGAACTGGGTGGCGAGGTCGCCTTGATCTTTGGTGCCGCCCGAGGCATCGGCCGGGCCATTGCTGAGGGCTTCAGTGAGGCGGGGGCCACGGTCGCCTACGTCGATCGCAGCCCGACGGTTGGCTTTGTCGCAGGTCAGTATCGCCGCCATTCCGGCCGGCCGACCGCCGCGTATGTGGCCGATGTCACCGACGCTGACCTGATGAACCAGGTCGCCGACGACGCCTTCCGCGATCTCGGCCGGGTTGATCATCTCGTCTATGCCGCGGCCATCGGTTCGGGAAAGTTCGGGATGCCCTTCTGGAACCTTGAGCCGAGCGATTGGGACCAGGTCCTCCGGGTGAACCTGCTCGGTGCTGTGAACGTGGCACACGCCTTCGCACCTCGAATGGCCGAGGCGGGCAGGGGAACAATTACCATGATTGCCTCAGTTGCCGGGCAGATCGGCTCCGCAACCGACCCGCCGTACAGCGCCTCGAAGGCCGCTCTGATCAACTTCGCGCAGTGTGCCGCGCGCGACCTGGCCGCGAGCAACGTCCGGGTCAACACCATCAACCCTGGTATGGTGAACACTCCGCTCAATCGCTCGGTGTATGAGGCGTGGACGGCCACCCAGCCCAGGGAAGCCCGCCTGAGCTGGGAGGAGTGGACCTCAGAGAAGATCCAACGACTGGTGCCCCTCAATCGCTGGCAGGAGCCGGAAGATCTCGCAGCGATGGCGGTCTTCCTGGCCTCCTCGCGAGCGAAGAACATCACCGGACAAACAATCAACGTGGACGGCGGCTACGTCATGCACTGGTAGTGCGGGGGGCAGAGCCGCTTCTCGATGCGATCAGGGGCTGACGAGCTCTCCGAGTTTCGAGTCGATCAACTGCTCATGATCGCTCTCGACGTCGACCAGCACGTTGCCGTCGAACGTCACCCGCTGAACCTCGCCTCGGACCTCGACGGCCCGGGGACGAACCCCGGAGAACACGTTGCCACTCAACGCAATGTCTCGGGTGCCGTCCAGCACGACGCCCCCAGCCTGACGATCCCCCTCCAGTCGACGTTCCTCTCCCAGTCCGATCGTACTATCGGCAAAGCTGTTACCGGTGACGGCAATGCGAGCACTCGCCGGCCCAATAATCAACGCATGCCGTTGCACAATCGGGAAGGAATTGGCCGAAACGGTGATGCCGTGCGCATCCCTCAGGTCAATTCCATCGGTAAATTCGTGAGCGATCACATTCGCGCTCAGGGCAATGCCGTAGCAGTCGCGATCGAGAATAATGCCTGTCCCCTGGCATTCCTCGATCATGTTTCCTGAAACGATCGAACCATAAGTGTTTTCAATGACCACACCGTTGCCTAAATGGTCATCCAGACAGTTGCCGGTCATGCACAGATTGAAGCCGTCGATGCAATGAAGCGCATCCTGGTTTTCCTCGAACTGATTGGCGGCAACGACAATGTCGTGACATCCAATCAAGTTCAGACCTGTCCCCTTGTTGTAGGTAATCAGTGAGTTGCAAATACGGGGATCTTCGTAACAGTTCTCCAGCATGATTCCATCGCCGCCGTGCTCGCTGACGGTCACACCCTCAATGAACAGTTCGTTGACCCCTCGGGCTGCGATGCCGTGACCGCTCTGCACATTGCCGGTGATGCGGAAGTTCGAGAGCTTGATGCGCCAGATCCGAGCGCGAGGATCCCCTTCGTAATCGGCGGGTTCAATCACAATCGCAGGTGATCCGTTCTCGGCAAGATTCTTGATGTGGGTCGCGGTGCCGGATCCTTGAATGCAAACGTCCTCGGAGTGAAGTTTCAAAGGTGCCTTGATTTCAAAGGTTCCCGCGGGGAGGATGACCATCCCACCTTCGGGGGGAAGGGCATCGAGTGCAGCCTGAAGGTTCGGAAAGTTGATGGCCTCGATCGTCGGCCTGGCTCCGGGGAGACGGCCTTGCCCTTGGTGGGCGATCCCCGAATCGGGGCCGAAGACCACCCACATGAGTGCGAGGAGGGCGGGCGTGAGGAGAAGCGCAAGTGAGCGTTGCATGGAGCACTCCGCAGCAGTCCAGTTCAGGCCAGGATCGGTTCGATGACGTGTCCGTGGACATCGGTCAGGCGACGGTCAATCCCGTCGTGGCGCACCGTGAGCTTGGTATGGTCGATGCCGAGTAAATGCAGAAGGGTTGCGTGCACGTCATAGCCGGTAGTCACATGCTCGACCGCCTTGTACGACCACTCGTCGCTTGCGCCAAAGGTCACGCCTCCCTTGATGCCTCCACCCGCCAACCACGAGGTGAAGGTGAATGGGTTATGGTCGCGTCCCTTGCCCCCCTGGCTGCAGGGCATTCGGCCGAATTCAGTCGTCCAGAGAATGATCGTATCGTCGAGAAGTCCTCGGATTTTCAAATCCTTGATCAATGCGGCGGCAGGGCGGTCCATGCTCCTGGCCATGTCGCCGTGATCTCGTTCGAGGTCCTCATGCGAATCCCAGTTCCGACGAGGGAAGCCGTTGTCCGCACCGCTCCAGAGCTGCACGAAGCGGACCCCGCGTTCCAGCAGTCGGCGCGTGATGAGACAGTTGCGCCCGAAGTCGGCGGTGATTTCCTCGTCGAGCCCGTAGAGGCGTCGTGTGGCCTCAGTTTCTTCCGAAAGGTCGAGCACTTCGGGAGCACTCAATTGCAACCGGGCTGCAAGTTCGTAGGAGGCAATCCTCGCATCGAGCCTCGAATCGCCGGGGCGATCGTCGGCATGACTTCGATTGAGACGGGTGAGCACGTCCCGACCGTCGTGCTCGGCATCGGGATTGAGGAACTCGTTCTCAGGAGGAAATAACGACCGAATCGGCCGGGGGGCAGAGGGGCGGATCATCGTCCCCTGATGTTCCGCAGGCAAAAACCCGGCCGCCCAGTTGGCCGGTCCGTTGGGTGCAAACCCTCGCGAGTCAGGAAGGACCACAAACGTCGGCAAGTTTTCATTCAGGCTTCCCAGTCCATACGAGACCCAGGCCCCGACACTCGGAAACCCGGGCATGACAAATCCGGTCGCCTGCAGAAAGGTTGCGGGACCATGAACGTTTGATGAGGACACCATTGCTGGGAGAAAGGCGATCTCATCAGCACATGATGCCAGATGTGGCACCAGATCACTGATCCAGGCTCCACACTCTCCATGCTGCCGCCAGGACCAGGGGCTTGCCATAACCGCGCCTGGGTCGCTCTGGAACAGTTCGACCTTGCCTCCCGGATCAAACGCCTGTCCATTCCGTTTGATCAACAGTGGTTTGTAGTCAAAGGTGTCGCACTGGCTGGCAGCCCCCGACATGAACAACTGCACCACCCGCTTTGCTCTCGCCGGGTGGTGCAGCCCGCCATTCAGGTCGGCCCTCTCCAGTGAGGCTGACGAACTGTCTGCGGCCAGCAGCCCTTCGCTTCCCAGCAGGTGGGCCAGCGCGATGCCTCCCAGACCTCCGCCGGCGTGCCAGAGAACCTCACGACGATTCATGACGGTGAAACTCCCGAAGTCAGGCGGCAGAACGCGTGGGAGGAATCTTCGGTCTCTCAAGAAAGGAAGATCAGTCGACAAACACAAATTCGTTTAAGTTAAACAGAATGCGGCAAGCAGCGGCCAGTCCATGCTCATGGGCATACGCCACCATCACCGATCGCTCGTCCGGGGTTGGTGATCGAGCCACAGTCAACCGGTACGCTGAGTCGATCTGTCCACCCAGGTCATCCGCTAGTGCCTGAACTCGGGAGGCAAGGTCCTCTGCTCGGGCGATCATGAACGGGTCATTCAGCAAAGCCAGCGCTTGCAAGGCCGTGATGGTTTCGTTGCGGACCGGGACATTGACGTTCGGGTCCGCGCCGTCAAGGCACTCGATGAACGGATTCGGCACGCTTCGCACCACGAACCGATAAATCGTCCGCCGACGACCATCGGGGGGATCGATCCAGTCGGGGTCGTCGTGGTCATAGATCGGCGAGTGATCATCCTTGAACCGGAACAGGTCGAAGCCCGGACCGCCCATTGTGTCGTCGAGCACTCCAGAGGCAAAAAGGGTTGCGTCTCGGATTTCCTCAGCCTCAAGCCTGCGACGTTCCTGACGCCAGACGAATCGATTCCCTGCGTCGATCCGCGCGTTTGTTTCGTGGAATGCTGATGCTTGCCGATAGGTGTTGCTGGTAAGGATCAACCGATCAAGTGCCTTGATGGATCCACCCGAGTCTCGGAATTTCACGGCAAGCCAGTCGAGGAGTTCCGGATGACTTGGCATCGAACCGTTCCGGCCGAAATCGTTCGGGGTGTCCACGATCCCTCGGCCGAAGTAATCGTGCCAGGCACGGTTCACGAGGGATCGCCAGGTCAGGGGATTGGCGGGATCGCTGATCCAGCGGGCGAGCGCCGCGCGTCGGGCTCCTTCGTCGGACGTCGCATCAAGGGTTGGGTCAAGCGTGCTCACGCACGAGAGCGCGCCAGGAGTGACCTCCTCTCCAGGCGATTCCACCTCTCCTCGGTTGAGAAGTCGAATCGGCCGGGGTTCGCGCGGCAAGGCGGCATAAACGAGTGAACCTGTGTCGTCGATCGGGCGATC